>CAZDHT010000149.1:0-12936 GCA_964505325.1 uncultured Planctomycetota bacterium
CGATGATGCCCGCAAGACGCCAGACCCGGTCGTTCACGCTCATCGAGTTGATCGTGGTGACGGTGATCACGGTCATTCTCGCGGCGCTCTCCGTGCCCGTGCTTGCGAACGGTAGCGCGCGACGTCTCTCACGAGCCGCCCACGAACTGGCCATGCATGTCAAATTGGCCCGCGACCTCGCCGTGGCCACCCGGCGCACCACCTGGGTCGACTTCGACGTAGCGGCCGACTCGTACAGCATCTACATCGAAGACCCGGACACTCCGGGCCGCTCGAACCGCATCTCGGCGACGAACCCCGTCACCGGAGACGATTTCGACGTGACCCTCGACACCGGCCAATCCGACGGGGTGGAGATCAGCTCGGCCGCCTTCGGAGGCAGGCCGGAAGTGGAGTTCGACCGGCTCGGCAAGCCGTACGACGGCGTGGGCAACGCCCTCGCCAGCGACGGCACGGCGGTGCTGACCGCCGGCGGCGCGACCCGGACGCTTCGGGTCGTGCAGGACACCGGGCTGGTGAAGGAGGACTAGTTGGCAGGGCGTGTATCAGCCCAAGCTTCTCGACGCGCCGCCCACACCCTGGTCGAGCTGGCGGTGGTCATCGCCGTCCTGGGGATCGTGGCGGCGCTGGGGGCCGGGATTGTGGTCGAGGCGGGCCGGGTCTACTCCTGGTCGAGCACCAACACGGGTTCACTCGCCGACGCCCAGTACGCGCTCGACCGGCTCAGCGCCGAGCTGATGAACCTGGCCGCGCCGGCCGACATCACGGGGATGGACTCCAACACTATCACGTTCAGCCTCGACGGCCAATCGAGAACGTTCGACAAGTCCGGGAGCGACCTGGTGCGCGGCTCGAACACGCTGGCGACCGACGTGAGCGCGTTCACCCTGACGTACTACAAGTCGGATGGGACCATTGCCGCCAGCCCGGCCGAGGTCCGCCGCATCGCGATAGAGCTTGCCATCACTCGCGACGGCCAAACCGTCCGGCTGCGCACGGAAGTCTTTCCGAGGGCGCTCCGAGACACATACACGTCGTGGGCGGAGGAGTAGCCATGTGGCATTCGGGCGGAGCTGCGAAAGCTCAACACCGGCGGGGCAGCGCCGCGATCGCCGCCGTCGCGATTATCGTGATTGTCGGCTTCCTCGGGGCCGCCCTGATTTCCTCGCTGCAGTTGACCAACGCCTCAACGGTGAACCACGTTCTTGGCGTGCAGGCATACTACACGGCCGACGCCGGCGTCGAATGGGCGTGCAAGCAGGATTCGGCGACGCCCGCGCCCATCACGTTCGCCGACGGGACGTTCGAGGCTACGGCGGACGGCAGCGATTGGGTCTCGGTGGGCGAGGTCGGCGAGGCGAAGTGCACGCTCCGCTGCGACCCCGCACCCGTCCAGGGGCCCATCAGCAACGGCCTGGACGTCGTGCTGGGGTCGAGGGAGGAACACTGGAGCAAGACCCCGTTCCGGGTGATGAACAACACCACCGGCGACATTACTTTCAACAAGATGAAGGTGGACTGGGACAGCCCGACTGCGTACTTCCAGAAGATCCAGATCAAGGTCATCAACGGTACCGACTACAAGGAGGTCTGGAAGTACGAGGACGACCCTGAAGGGCGATGGACCAATGGAGACACCAGGCAGTTCAATCAGGTGGCCTCCGTTACCATCCCCGCTCACTACACCGCCGCCATCAAGATGGAGGGCTACCGGGCGGGCGGCGATGGCACCGGCTCTGTCGACATGAACAGCACCACGCTCATTGTCACTCTATACAACAATGACACGCTCGTTCACCAACTGACCGTTGATACGGCGCCACAGCCCTGAGCGAGCCGCGTCCCCTGGCGCCGCTTGACACATCGGAGGCGCGCGGCCACAATCTGAAGACATGCTATTCTACGGCGTGACCATCTTCCTGAGCGCGTTTCTGCTGTTCCAGGTACAACTGGTCATCGCCAAGTACATCCTGCCCTGGTTCGGCGGCACGCCGGCCGTGTGGACCACATGCATGCTCTTCTTCCAGCTCCTGCTGCTGGGGGGCTACGCGTATTCTCACCTGATCGTGAGCCGCCTGCGTCCGCGACGACAGGGAACACTGCACCTGGTACTGCTGGCCGGCTCGCTGTGCCTGCTGGCGGGGCAGCTCGCGACGTGGCGGACGCCGCTCCTGCCCCCTGCCGCCTGGAAGCCCACGGGCAGCGACCTGCCGGTCCTCCGCATACTCGGGCTGCTGGCGGTCAGCGTCGGCCTGCCGTATTTCATCCTCACCACGACCAGCTCCCTGTTGCAGGCGTGGTTCGCCGGCACGCATCCCGGCAGATCGCCTTACCGGCTGTACGCTCTGTCCAACGCAGGGTCGTTACTGGGGCTGATCAGCTACCCGTTTCTGGTCGAGCCGGCGCTGGCATTGAAGGCGCAAGCGGGCGTGTGGTCGGGATGCTACGCCGCCTTTGTCTTCTGCTGCGGCTGGTGCGCCGTGAGGGCCGCCAGAACGGCGAAGCCCTTGCTCGAGCCTGGAGAGGTCACTTCATCGCGCAAATCACAAAAAGGTTCCGAGGCCGCCGGCCGCCCCAGTCGATCCAAGCGGCTGCTCTGGCTGGGCTTGCCCGCCTGCGCGTCGGTGTTGCTGCTCGCCACAACGAACCACATCAGCGAAGAGGTGGCCGTGATCCCGTTTCTGTGGGTCGTGCCGCTGGGGCTCTATCTGCTTTCGTTTATCTTCTGCTTCAACAGCCAGCGGGCGTATTCCCGCCGCCTGTTCGTCGTCGCAGCGCTGGCGGCGATGGTCCTCGTCTACATCGTGACCCGCCGAGGTGTCACCGAGGTGGGGATCGCCGAAGATATCTGGATTCACTCATTCGCCCTGTTCGTCTGCTGCATGATCTGCCACGGTGAGCTGGTCGCGCTGAAGCCGGCTCCGCGACACCTGACGTCGTTCTATCTCAGTGTTGCAGCCGGCGGTGCGCTGGGCGGGGTGTTCGTCGCCCTCGTCGCCCCCACCATCTTCACCGGGCTGTGGGAGCTACCCCTGGGCTATCTGTTCTGCGGGGCGTTGCTGTTGGTCGTGACGCTTCGCGACCCGAGGTCCTGGCTGAACGGCCGGCGCCGGTGGGTGTGGCGGGCGCCCGCTGGGGTGGCTCTGGCGGCGCTCGTGGTGGCGCCGTCCCTGCAAGTGAAGAAATTCTACGACGGCGTGATCAGGAGCCGGCGCAATTTCTACGGCATTCTACGGGTGAGGGAGGAGGACGCCACGGAACGGGTGGAGTGGCACCGATATGTGCTGCGCCACGCGAGGACGGTGCACGGGTTTCAGTTCGTGGACCCCGCCCGCCGGCGCACCCCCACCACGTACTACGGCGAGAACAGCGGCGCCGGACTGGCCATCCTGAACCACCCGCGGCGCACTTCCGGCGCACCTATGCGCATCGGCGTGGTGGGCCTCGGAGTCGGCACACTCGCGGCGTACGGGCGCAAAGGCGATATTATCCGATTCTACGAGATCAACCCCGCAGTGGTGGAACTGGCGACCGGCCCCGACAGTTGTTTCACGTATGTGCAGGACAGCGCGGCAAAGGTCGATGTCGTCCTCGGCGACGCCCGCATCTTGATGCAGCGTGAACTCGAGCAGGGCCAGCCGCAGCAGTTCGACGTGCTGGCGCTCGATGCGTTCAGCGGTGACAGCCCCCCTGTGCACCTATTGACCCGAGAGGCCTTCGACATTTATCTGCGCCACTTGCGGCGTGGGGGAGTTCTTGCCGTCCACGCGTCGAACAGGTACGTGAATCTGGCGCCCGTCATCTGGAGGGCCGCCGAGGAGTTCGGCCTGGCCTGCACGATGATCAACTCGGAAGGAGACTCCGAGGCGGTGTGGGGCGCCCGCTGGATACTGCTCACCCACGACAAAAACTTGCTGAAGCTGAAGAACATCGCGGCGGTGGCCAGCGGCAGGGAAGAAAGCCACAAGCCCATTCGCCTCTGGACCGATGACTACAGCAACCTTCTGCGGATCCTCAAATAGACGCTGACTTCTCGCCGGGCCCTGCACCGCCCACCCGGCTCCACATACCGCGCCCTGATTCTCCCTCCTGCTCCCTAACTCACGGCCGCTTGAAGCCGACAATTTACCTGGAGGGCGGGTCGTGCGTGCGCTCGTCTCGCCCGGACCAGGCATGCGCGGCAGGAGTCTCGAGTTGAAGAGGCGGTTCCAGAAACCGGGCGCCGGCTTTTCGCTGGCCGAGGTGGTCGTGGTCATCGTCGTCGTCTCGCTGGCCGTCCCGCCCATGGCCATGCTTCTGCATCAGACGCTTGTGGGCAACGCGCAGTCCAACATGCAGACCACAGCGGTCGCGCTGGCCAGGGGCCTGATGGAGGAGATCCTGTCGAAGAGCTTCGAAGACCCGCAGGGCGAACTCGGCTCGTTCGGCACGGAAGAAGGCGCCCGGGCCGGCTACGACGACGTGGACGACTACGACGGCCTGAACGACATGCCGCCGAAGGACAGCCAGGGCAACGCGCTGAGCGGCTACTCGGCCTTCCGGACGCGGGTCACGGTCGAGAACGTCGCTTCCGGCAGCCCAGGTGGATCGGCGCAGCCGGACGGTTCGACGCACTTCAAACGGGTCACTATCACGGTTGAGTGGAACAGTGGCGACGGCCTCATCCGGCTGGTCGGCCTCGCGAGCAGCTTCGGGATCGACCAGTACCCGGCGCAGTCGGGCCTCACCTTCGTCGAAAGGTTGGGCACGAAAGAAGGCAAAGAGGTCAAGTTCCAGTTCCGCAACGACACGGGGAGCGACTTCTACGCCACCCATCTCACCGCAACGTGGACGTCGCCTACCGCGTACTACCAGCAGATCAAGGTCAAGATCGAGGGCGGCACGGACCACAAGGAAGTCTGGAAGTATGAGGAGTACAACGACATCCGGCTGGCGACCGCCGAGACGGCGATGTTCAACCAGGGCCAAGTGGTCCTCGTCCCGGCAGGCGCGGTCGTGAAGGTGGAGATGAAGGACTTCAAGACGGACCGGGTCGGCGGCGAGAAAGGGAACGATGCGTATATGGACGACACGAGCCTGGTGGTCGAGATCTGGGGCGCGCCGGACAAGTATCAGCCGTTCACCGTGACGCTGGAAGAGTAGAGGGTGCGATCGACACAGGGGGGAGCGGGACACACCGACAGTCCAAGAAATGCAACGCCCGAGCGGCCAGGCACATGTGCATAAGTGCCTCCATGTGAATGAAATACGTATGTGCCTCGGATTCCCCCGCCATTCCTGCACGTTTCTCCTCAGCCGCGGTCTCGACCGCCGATAACCTCCCTGTCGGGCAGGAAAGCCCGGGAGATTGAAAACCTACTGAATGAGGACAGAGAAGTGCTTCGAGAGGAATGTGAAGGCAAATGGCGTTCCAAACTTGGGCTTCTGGAAAGGAGAAAGGCAATGAGAGTGAAGGCAATGTCAGCCGCAGCGTTGGTTGTAATGCTGAGTTCGTGGGCCATAGGCGCCCCGGTCGTGGACGGCAAGGTAGACTCGGGCGAATACAGCGGCGGGACCGTCCGGTCGCTGGCGTTCTACGAGCACGATGACTTCACCGGGAAGACCGTTACGGGTGGCACGTTGTACACCTACTGCGATCCCGTCACCAAGGATCTCTACGTGGCGTTCGTCCAGCCCCTTGGACTGAATGACAACACGTACGGGATCAATGTCGCGGACGACTGGAACAGAGACCACAAGTTCGGCGAGTTGGTGGGAAGCGACAAGGCCGTCTTTGACGTGTTTGACAGCACCGGCGTCCAGATCGGCGAGTTCAAAGTCGATTACCTGCACAAGAACGGCCAGTTGCCGAACGGCGACGACAAGTATGAGTCGATGGGCGTCACCGGCGGCGATGGCGGGACGACCGGCATCGATGAGAGCCTGATCACCGCGACCTCCTCGCTCAGCTATAACTTCAACACTCTCGGGTACTACCTGACCAAGGACTCACCCGAGATCGTCAACGGTGACCCGGTGGACTACACGCTGACTGGCAACGACGGCGATTACACCGGCTGGATCTTCGATATGATCTACGAGGCGAAGATCGACGGCAGCGTGTTCGGTGACGAGTGTGGCTCCGCACTCCCCACCGAGGCACACAACTCGCCGGCGAAGGTCAAAGCCAAGTACAGCCAAGTGGTCGCGTCGCTGGGTGATTTCGTCTGGGAAGACCTCAACCACGACGGCATCCAGGACCCGAACGAGCCCGGTGTCGACGGCGTCACGGTTAACCTGTACGGCTGCGGCCCGGACGGCGCGGTCGGCGGCAGCGACGACACTTTCCTCGACACCATGCTGACCAGCGGCGGCGGGATGTACCTGTTCGACGAACTCGATCCGGGTAACTATTACCTGGAGTTCATCGACCCGCTCAACCGGTCTTGGACCTTCCAGAACCAGGGCCTCGACGACGCTCTCGACAGCGACGTCGACCCGGCCACCGGCCTGACCGTCTGCACGGACCTCGCCGCGAACGAGCACGATCCCACCTGGGATGCCGGGATCTACCGAGAGAACGGCACGACCATCCCCGAGCCGGCAACGGGCGCCCTGCTGCTGCTGGGCCTGGTTGCGGCACGCCGGCGCCGCAGAAAGTGATTTGCCACTTCCTTACTCCTCTCTCACCGCCGCCCGCCCAAAAGGCGGGCGGCGCCATGTATACCGGATTGGCCGGCCCACCGACAAGGCCTAAGGAGGTCTAACAAGACGGTGGGGCGGACATTCTTGTCCGCCACCGGGCAGGCAGGAATGCCTGCCCCACCTGGGTTCTGTTAGAGGGCCTAAGTGTTTAGAGGCTTATGAGATACGAGCTCCGCCCCTTGCCGCCGTGGGGCTGCGAAACGGCCGCCGGTCTGAGCCATGCAATCCGCCGAAAACCACTAATACGCACCCCAGGAGTGCCGATACTGCAACTGAGGGGTGAGGAGCGGCAGCGCCGATCACCCCCAGTCCAGAGCACGTGACAGCAGGAGGGGCCAAGTGCGGAAATACTCGCCCAAAAGCGGAGGGCCGCCCCCTTGCTGACACGCATTGTGGACCTGAATCCAATCGCGGACGGCCGGGTTGCCGCCCGCTACAGCGCCGGAACAGAGACAGCAAAGTGAGCGATCAGCCCAAGAACACGACCCGCGTGCTGGGCGAGTCCCAACCGGCCACACAGGGCCAGCAGGAGCCGCCGGTGAACCCGCTGCTCAGGCTCGTCCAAACCACGGCGGATCTCCCTGCCGGGCCGGCTCCCCCTGCGCCGGCGGACGAGTCGATCGAGCGCGCCGCACCCGAACCCAGCGCGGCCGCCAGAGACGAACCGCGCACCGAATGGGGCAGGTCCCCGCTCCGCGGCGGGCGGTCGGTGATCGGGCTGGACGTCGGCGAACGGACCATCAAGATCGTGCACCTCCAGACGAGTGGCAACGCGATTCGCCTGCTCGACGCTCACGCGGTCGAGCTGCCGCCGAAGTCCGACCCCGAACGCTTCGAGACGGTTTCCAGGATCGTGGCCCAGTTCATCTCTAAGGCCAAGCCGCGGGTCAAGGCGGCCTGCTGTGCCATCTCCGGCGAGGGCGTGGCCACGGTGTGCAGCTCAGTGCCACGGATGGGCGAGAGGGATCTGGCACAGGCGGTGCGGTGGAAAGTGGCAGAAACCGCCGGGGTCGACGTCGAGAGCGCCACGGTCGGCTACTACACGCTGAACACGAAGAAGCAAACCGGCAACGTGGACGTAGTGGCCGCGGCGGCGCCACTGCACATCGACCGGCTGGACGCCCTCTTTCCCAGCGATCGCCCGCAACTCGCCGTCGTCATCTCCGAGCCGGTGGCCGCCGAGAACGTGGTGATGGCCGCGTATCATGCGCAGGAACGGGGCCCCGCCGCCGTGCTCGACATCGGCACCGTGTCGTCGAAACTCTCGGTCATCGGGCAGCACGGGCTGGAGTTCACCCGGGAGATTCCCGTGGGCGGCGACAGCATCACCGCCGCGATCGCCGGGAAGATGACCCTGGAAAGCGAGACCGTCGAGATCAGCCGGCAAGTTGCCATTCGGCTGAAGAAGAAGTACACCATCGGCGCAGACGGCCAGATCGAGGCGGGGGGCATCGCGGTGCCCGCGAGTCGGATCCTGGGCGCCATCCGCCCCGTGCTCGAGCGGCTGGGGTCGGAGGTCGTCCGATCCCTTCAGTTCTACGCCCAGAGCCACAGCCTGACCAAAGCCGAGACCCTTCTCATCTGCGGCGGGGGCGCCACCTTGGGCGGACTGGCCGACTACCTCACCAAGGAGACTCGGATCGCCGCCTCCCTGCTGGATCCCTGGCGCATGCTGGGGGTCGAGGTCCCAAGCCACATCGAGGCGAGCCCGGCGCTGTTTGCAGTGGCGACAGGCGCTGCGATCCACGACGCCGCCCGCGTCAACTTGCTGCCTCCACACATCAGGGCTCGACGCACGGTCGCCGCGGTCCGCACCGGCTCTATAGTCGCCACCGCCTGTGCCCTGGTGGCCCTGGTCGGGCTTTCCTGGACCGCGCAGGGCCAGAGGTCCGACCTGCAAAAGTCGTTGAAGCTGAAAAAAGAGGCGACGGCGCCGATGGAGCAGCTCGCCGCCAGGATCGACGTCGCCCAGCAATACCAGAACGAGTTGGCCCGGCGGAAGCAGATCCTCCGCTCGCTTGGGGTCGGCAAGCCGATGCACGCCGCGATCTTGAAAGAGCTCAGCAACATCATGCCCGAGGGCACGTACCTCAGATCGCTCTCGTTCAATAAGGCCAAAGGCGTTCGCCGGGCGCAGCTCAGCGTCGACATCTACTCGATGCCGACCGCCAGCTCCGCCCGACTCAAGCAGCGGCTGATCGCGGCGCTGGAAGATTCGCCGTTCTTTGTAAACGTCAGCTTCACGCCGTTGCACGTTGCCAGGAAGCAGCAGTCGCGCCCGCCGGATGAGGCGCTCGGGCTCACCTGTCAGGTGCTGGGATTTCCGGGAGACTGATGTGATCAAAGTGGAGTACAAAGTCCGGTTGGCGTTGCTCGTCGCCGTTCAGGCGGCTGTGCTGCTGCTGGTGGCGCTTGTCTCGTACCGGCCCAGCGTGGCGGCCATCTCCGATGCTCAGAAGAAACTGACCGAGCTGTCCAAACGGCAGGACGATCTGTTCAAGGCGCTCAAGGCCAGCCCCAGTCCGGAGGCGGATATCGAGCGCGCCCAGGCGGAGATCCGGCGGCTCGAAAACCGCATGCCGCCCGAATCCCGGGTGAGCTGGCTCTCCGCGCGCATCGCCGACGCGATGCAGGCCAACCAGATCGACCTGCGGTCGGCGACACACTGGCACGAGGGAGGCGAGGCGCCGCCGGTCCCCGAGCTGAAACGCCTGCAGAAGAGCATCACCATCCACTGCACGGCGGGCAACCTGCAAGCTTTCCTCCAGGCCGTCAACCGGCTGCCCTTCGCGGTGGTCGTAGAGGATCTGGAGGTGAGGCGCAACCGGCAATGGGGCGTCGTCTCGGCCGAGATCAAGCTCGCGACTTTTGTGCTCCGCGTGAGCCCGGGGGCTGCCAGTTGGCAGACGCCGAGTCCGGAGGTGAAGACCGGTGACTAGTCGCGACAAGAGAATGATCCGGCTGCTGTGCGTGCTGGGCCCGGTCCTGCTCCTGGCGTCCGGATACGGATACAGCCAAGTCCAGGCGGTCAAGAAGAGGAAGGCCGAGCGGAAAGCAAAGGCAAAACAACGAGCCGCGCAGGCTCCCCAACCGGTATCGTCGACACAAACTCAGAACCTCGCAGCGGGTAAGGGCACGAGGGCGCTGCCGTCTCCCCCTCCGGGCGCTACGCCGGCCGACAACCGCGCCAGCGTGCCCCCCGCTGCGTCCTATCCAGGCGTCTATGTTGCGACCGACACTGCCGCCCAGAACAGACGGATGAAACTACCGTGGGGCCGGGACCCGTTCACCCCGCCCGACGCGCAGGGGCCTGAGATCAGCGCTCCGTCGGACATGGAGAGCCCCCGCGGCAAGAAGACCCTGGAACTCGAGGTGCACATCTCCGACCGGGCCACCGGCAACAGCGGTGTCCGCGCGGCCGTCCTTTACTACGGCGAGGAAAAGCCGTTTGACGAACATGAGGCAAAGGGCAAGCCGCCGGTCATCGAGAACGGCGACGGGGCATGGACGTTCGTCCTTCCCGCGCCGCACAGCAAACCGTTCGGCTGCTGTATCGTCGCAGTGGACGGCGGAAGACTGCGAAACCGGTCGCGTTCCCGCGTGTTCACCATCACCCCGCCTCCGAAGAATACTTACGAGGCGGCGGTCGGCGGGGCCGACGTCAAGCTGACGCTGCGCGGTATTTCCTGGGCCGACAAGGGCAGCGTCGCTCTCATCAATAACGATGTCGTTGCGGAAGGTGAGCACATACACGGCTACAAGGTCGTGAAGATCGCCAAGGACGGCGTCACCCTCAAGCGCAACGACACGGAAATATTCCTGCAGCTCAAGGAGTGAACGAATGAGATCCGTCTTCACTTCGGCCGCCCTGGCGGCGCTCGTCCTGGCCTGCGGCGTGGGCCGGGGTGCAGAGCCGCCTCCGCCGGCGCGAGGCGCGTTCGAGGCGCTCAGGGACACCAAGCTGAAAGTCTCTCTCGACGTGCAGAACGTCCCGCTCGACGATGTGCTTCGCATCCTTTCGAAGCAGTTCAACCTCAGCATCATCACCGCCAAGAACGTAACCACCGCGGTGAGCGCCCGTTTCCAGGACGTGTCCCTCCAGGAAGCGCTCGAATCCCTGGTCACCATCAACGGCTTTGCCTACCGCGTCAAGGGCAACTTGATCGAGGTGTATCTGCCGCGCGCTGGTGAGTCCGTCACGGACCGACCGCGCTTCGAGACCTTCAAGCTCAAGTACGCCAACGCCGAACAGTTCAAGGCCCTCCTGAAGCCGTTCCTCAGCAAGGACCTCGGGAAGGTCGAGGCTGACATTCCCCGAAACATTCTGATCATCTTCGACACGCCCGACGTGATGGAGTCCATCGCCAAGGTCATCGACAAGGTGGACCACCCCGAGCCGCAGGTGACCATCGGAGCGGAGATCATCGAGGCGGCGATCGGCGTGAACGAGAAACTGGGGATCGACTGGCAGACGCGGATCGCGCTGACCGGCGCCTCCCGCCCCGTTACGTTCCCGTTCCCGAACGGGGCAACCGGTTGCGCGTTCGCTCCCAAGAACGACGAGGACAGCGACGAGGAAGGCGGCTTTTCTTCCGGGTCCGCGTTCCCCAACGCGACCCCGTCCGATTTCACGTTCGGCACGCTCGATGCCACCGGCCTCAAGATCGTGCTCGACATCCTCCAGAAAGACACAGGCACCAACCTGATCGCCAACCCGGAGATCACGACACTCAACAACCGCGAAGCCAAGATCACCATCGGCGACACCGTGCCCGTGCCCATTTACACCACCAACCTGGAGACGGGCGTGTCGGCGGTGACCGGATTCGAGGAGGTCGAGACCGGCACCATCCTCACCGTCACCCCGCAGGTGAACAACGACGGCCAGTCGGTGACGATGCGTGTCGTCCCCGAGATCAGCGAGATTCTCGGGTTCAAGGGGCAGTTCGACGAGCGCCCCATCACCGCATCGCGCCGAGCCGAAACCACCGTCCGGCTCGGGAACGGCGAGACCCTCGTGATCGGGGGACTGGTCAGCGAGAAGACCGATCTGGTGGTCAACAAGCTCCCCGTGCTGGGAGATATTCCCGTCTTAGGATGGCTGTTCCGGTCAAAAGCTTACGAGAGAAGTAAGAGCAGCCTGTACATCTTCATCACCCCGCGCATTATGAGCGCCCCGCCGGTTTACACTGCGCGGGCGAAGAAGGCCGGTCGCCGCCTGACCAGGAACGGCCTGAAGGAACCCGACACCGGCGCCGACGACATCCGCAACCCGGGCGCCTCTCCGTTTGAATAAGTCGCACGCTCCGTCTGGTTGACTTGCCCCATCCCCCCAGTTAGAATCCGCGCCATGTTCACGGGGATCGTGAAGCTGTTGGCGCGTGTGGTCCGGGTTAGCCCTGTCGCCGGGGGGGCGCGGCTGGCCGTCGACCTGGGCGAGGCCGCCCACGGCGCGGAGCGCGGCGACAGCGTGTCGATCAACGGCGCCTGCCTCACCGTGGCGGCAAGAACCGGCACCGTCTGCGAGTTCGACGCCATCGCCGAGACCCTCTCCCGCACGACCCTTGGCGAACTGCGCCCCGGCGACAAGGTCAACATCGAGCCCGCGCTGCGTGTCGGCGATCAGTTCGGCGGGCATTTCGTCCTCGGCCACGTGGACGCCGTGGGCGCCGTGGTTGGCGTTCCGGCGGGCGTGGAACCGACCCTGAAAATCTCTGTCGACGCCGCCCTGACCGCGCAGATGGCGCCAAAGGGTTCGGTGGCCGTCGACGGCGTCAGTCTCACCCTTGTCGACGTGGGCGCAGATCATTTCACCTGCGCGCTCATCCCCACCACACTGCAAGAGACGACGCTCGGACTCAAGAAGCCCGGTGAAAAGGTAAACGTCGAGACGGACATCCTGGCGAAGCTGGTCGCCCGGTACCTGGGCGCGGCGGCGCCCTCCCCTGGCATCACACTCGACAAACTGCGCGATGCCGGGTTCGCGTAACGCGCCAATCCCCGGCCTCACACCCACCCCCCTTCGCTCAACTTGACAGCGGGCGGCCCGCCCTATAGAATTGGCAACGTATCCGATTCCGAGGCTCTGTGGTCAATCTCGAGACAGACATTCCCCGCAAGGGCGGGGTCGGACCGCGCAGATCAAGGCGTCCCGCACCCGGTTTCCCCCGTGGCTGAAGAAAAGGCTGCCGCGCGGGGTGCGAAAAACGGTGACCCGCCTGCGCCGAGGCTTCGGCGGGCAGGCTGGCACCA
>CAZDHT010000150.1:0-12933 GCA_964505325.1 uncultured Planctomycetota bacterium
TTGAGAGTCCTGGGGACTTTTTTGAATTAGCGCATGATTTTCGGCTGGAGTTGTGTTTTGATGGCATGCGATGGCAGAGCTGGTCGTCTATGAGAAGAACGAGGCGAAGGTGCTCTCGGCTCTGCGCGCGGGGCAGGTGGACTACGTGGATATTTCGGACCCGGGTGAGGCGGACGCGTTCGCGGCGATGCTGCTGAAGTCAGGGTTGTTGGCGGAGCTGTCGGCGGCGTATCCGTCGCCGCGGAAGAAGGGGGCGGAGGTTCCGGTGTCGGTGCTGGTGTTCGGTCACATTCTGCTTCGGTATCACGCGGAGCGGGCGTATCGGAACCTGCCGTATGTGTTGCGGTGCGGGACGGTGCTGAATCAGTTCGGGCTGAACGCGGGGTGGAGAGACGGGTTCAACCAGAAGAACCGGAAGGCTCGGCGGACGCCGTTCGATCAGGACACGATGCGGAAGTTGTTTCCGGACACGCCGGTGCCCGCGCTTGTCGGGTGGTTCAACAGGGCGTGCGCGGGTGCGATGGGGCGGCAGGGTGCGTTCGACGATGACGGGTTGTTCATCCTCGATTCGAGTTGGGTGTTTCTGGCGGAGAACGGGCGGCGGGAGAACGCGCTGCACCTGCGGTTCGGTGCGGACGACCAGCCGGTGAGCCGGGAGGCGTACGAGCGGATGGCACCGGAGGAGAAGGCGCGGACTCGGTGGGACTATTGCCACAAGATCGTGACGCTGCTGCACGCGAACGCGGCGGAGGACTCCTTCGTATTCTGCGGCTTGGAGGTGCTGGGGAAGGACAATTTTACGGCGGACGTGGTGGCCGGGCGGGAACTCGTAAAGGGCTTCCTTTCGGCCCATGGAGCCGGTTTGATGAAGGTTTTGGTGTACGACCGGGGCTTTCTTGACGGGGCGTGGCTCGCCGATCTCAAGCGGCAGGGGATCGACAGCATCTGCCCGCTCAAGTCGAACATGGTCACGCTCGACGAAGCCCTGCGGCTGCTTGATGCACCGGAGCAGCTTCGCAATCCGGGCTGCCCCGTCGACCGCACGGGCACGATTTCTTGGCAAGAGTTCCAGAGCGCCAAGGACCGCCGGCGAGACAAAGGGACGAAGACCGACCTCGCCGCCGTGAAGAATCTGCACGTGTGGGACAGTTGCGACGTGCCCGTTCACGCCGTCCTCATCCGCGACACCGACGCGAAGGGCAACGTGCGCACCGGCGGGCTGGTGACCGCCATGAGCTTCAGCCATCCGGGCGTCATCTTCGAGTACTACCTTCAGCGGCCGACCGTCGAAGAACGCTACCGCCAACTCAAGAACTACTGGCCGCTGTGCGACTTCACCAGCACCGCGTACACCCTCTGCGTCGCCCAGATCGTCTTCATCGTGCTCGTGTACAGTCTGCTGCAACTGCACCTGCACCAGCGACACCTTCGCGAGTTGGCGCGGGCCACGATGAAGGAAGTCCGCTGGCGCGAGCGGAGCGGCGAGCACGCCGTCATCGTCTACTGGAAGCATTACGGCACCGTGATGCACGTCGAAACGTACGGCCTGGAGATCGCCCGCCTCAAAGAGACCGCCCGGTTGGCGATCATCCCGCGGTTGGAAGTTATCGTGGAGCGCAAGGAGATGAACCGCTGCATCTACGCCGACACCTCATAGTTGCTGCGGCATCTACTGGCGAATCACTTCAGATCGCAGCGGCCCCTCTCCGTTCTTTCAAAAACTGTCTGAATCACAGAGGGGAGCGAGATGTGCGAGAGAATACCGACTTGCCCCTGCGATGAACCCGCACCCGTGCGCGCGGAATATCCACAGCGCCCTGCTCCGCGTATGGTGCGAAAAAGCGACCTGTGCCACGAGCGCGGATTCTGCTGCTGAACAAGGGGCCGGCGCGACCTAGAATTCGTGCGGAACCGCGTAGGGCCCAAGAACTCGTCCGCCTGCGCCAGGAGTTACGAAGTCCGGGGCCCGCCCTGCCCCTCGCTCAAGAACCGCCAGAAGAGCCTTGCAGCAGCCGGCCCGCTCGGTGTATCGTAAGAGAAGAGTTGATCGTCTGCACCTACTACGCATCGGAGTCCCTTTGGAGGTCCTGACATGAGACGAATCGGCGTTGCGATGCTGCTTGCGAGTCTGTTCGCGTCCGGCCTCGCGTTCGGCCAGGGCGGCGCGAAGCGCCCTGTCGGACCCGGAATGTGGGGCAAGGGCGGCTGGACCTACATGACCAACGCTTTGCCCGGCGCCTACTCGCTCATCGGTCGGCTCGACCTCAACGCCGAACAGAAGAAGATCATCGGCGACCTGGTCAAGAGCTGGGCGACGAAGAGGTCGACCGCCTATGCCGCCGCGAACGCGAAGGTCCCGCACCTCTCCGCCGCCGCCAAAGACCCGGCCAAGCGCGCCGAGCAGGCGAAGAAGTGGCGCGAGGCCTACAACGAGGCCATGGGCGAGCCGCCCGTCGAGAAGATCGCCGACCTCCTCGACCCCGAGCAGTTCGGCAAAATCCTCGAAGCCAACGAGACCCTCGCCGGCTGGGCCAAGTGGCTCGCCGAATGCATGGCCACGTACGACAAGAAACTCGACGAGGCGGTCGGGCCCGCGGCCGACGACCCGGCCCTCAAGGGCCCCTCGATGGCGCTCTACCTGCTCGAAGCTTATCAGAAGGGCACGATGCTGCTCGCCTCGCGGCTTGGACTCACCAAGGAGCAGCTCGCCGCACTCGACGAACTCCAGGGCAAGTCCTGGGGCGAATACGCCGCCTCCGCCGGACTCGCCGGCCCCATGCTCCGCACCGACCCGCCGATGCGGGACGCCTTCCGGTACCAGAACGTCCTCCGCGCCGCCGGCATCAACAACCGCACCAAGAAGAACCGCGAAGCCGTCACCAAACTCCTCACCGAGGACCAGAAGGCCAAGATCACCAAGGCCCTGCCGCTTCTCCAGCAGCGCAACAAGGACGTCTGGACCAGCTACCAGGGCTTCGCCGCCAAGGTGGACAAGATTCTCCCGCCGCCCAAAGGCAAGGCCGGCGCCGCACACGTCGGCGGATACTACGGAATGCCCTGGGGCGGCAGATAACGCATTTCCGGCGCGCGGAACTTGACGCCGGGGACCTCTGAAAGGAGATGCGAAATGAAGAAGATGTTGTGGATCCTTGCGGCTGCGATGCTCGTCCTGCCCCTCGCCGCGAACGCCGCCGACGTTCGCGTCGTCGCACCGGGCGGTGGCTGGGGCCTCGGCGGGCGCCAGAAGGCCGGCATGTGGAAACAAATGACCTACGACACCCGATGCCCCGCCGCGCTTTGCCTGCTCGACCGACTCGACCTCACAGACGACCAGCAGAAGGTCCTCGACGAAATCTACACCAAGTGGTCCGGCAAGCAGAACAAGGCCTACGCCGGCGCCAAGGCCAAGGTCCCCAGACTCGCCGCCGCCGACCGGAAGGACCCAGCGAAGAGGAAGGACTACAGGGCCCGTCGCGCCGCCGCATACAAGGACGCACAGGTCCCCCTGCCCGTCGGCCAGATCAAGAACATCCTCACCCCTGAGCAGACGGAGAAACTCAACTCGGCCGCCAAAGTACTTGCCGACTGGTCCAAGTGGCTCACCGAATACCTCGCCGGGTTCGACAAGCAACTCGATGCCATCCTCGGCCCCGCCCCCGCAGCGCGCGGCTACTGGTGGTACATTGCACAGCAGTACTCGGCGCTGGATCTGCTCCGCAAAGGGGCGTCCCGCCTCGGCGACCGCCTCGGTCTCACCGACAAGCAGAAAGCCCAACTGCAGCAAGTGTTCGCCCAGGAACAGGCCGAACTACGGGCAATGAACGCTCCGCTTGCCGCAGTCCTCGGACTCGACAAGAACCCCAAGAAGCACAGCGCCGCCGTCAGGTCTTTGGTCGGCGAACAGGCCCTCAAGATCGTCACCGAGAAATTCGCAAGAGTAGTCGAGGCGATTCTCACGCAGGACCAGCGCGACAAACTCACCAAGGCCATGGCCGTGGTCGCCGAGCGCGACAAGGGGCTTGTCGCCAGTTACGTCGACTACGCCGCCAAGGTCAACAACGTTCTCCCCGCGCCCGCGCGCAAGCCGGGCGCCCCGATCATCATGCGCGCACCCGGCGGCGGCGTCCACATCACGTTGCCCCGCCAGAAGACCGGGGCCGCCGGTGGAGGCCGGGCCATCGTGATCCCGGGTGGCGCCGGCGGCGGCGTCAGCATCACGTTGCCCCGCTAGAAGCCGGCGGCGGGACCGTTATCGTCATCGGCGAAGGCGGCAAAGACAAGACTGACAAGTAGCCATCTGCCATCAGCGACCGCGCGTGGTCCGAATATTCGTCCGGCCCGGAAGCGGCGAATCTTCCGCCGGACGATTGGCGTTGTTCGCCGTCAGCAGAAGTGAGGCAGTTGGGAGTATACTCCTGAGGGGTGCGGGGTGACAAGGATGACCCCCTCGCGCCCCCGAGAGGGACGGCCGCGGGCGAGCGTCCACAAAGGACTCTCCCTTCCGAACGCGCTGCCACCCATGGCGGTCGCGCGCCCACCACATTGGCCATGACCCGCCCCCAGTTGTTGTACCACCCACTATGCGGGTGCCACGGGCGCGCCGGGCGACCGCAGCCCCCGTGATTCACTGCATGCCCCACGGCCTCCCGGCGTCCTCGCCGGCGTGTCCCCAAGAGAGCATCTGCAGATACTCCGCGCGCGGGCCCATCGCGGGGGTCCATCGTACGCTCAGACTGACGGCCATCAGCGTACCGGTCAGCCGTACTCTACCAGTTCAGCCGAATTGTGCCGGACTTGGACAACTTGACGACAAGCAGCTTCGTTTCGCCATCGTAATCGACGGCGCCGTCAACCGGGGCTTTACCATCGATGGTAACGGCGGGCCGCTTGGCGACGCCGGAAAGGGCGGCGTAGAATGGTTCTTTGGGCCAAGCGTCGATGACAACGATGGCCTCGGTGGGCTCGTCCTTTTCGATGCGAATCGAGCCGGGCACGTGGACGATGGCCCCGGACTTTGTGAGCCGGCGGAAGCGATGATACGGAAGGTCGCCGAAGAGGCCGGGCAGGTTGGCCTGGACGGTACCGGGGTTGATGGCCGGCCCGCTCCGGCCCTGGGACTGCAGGTTGAAGACGTCGGGCAGGAGGCCCTGGCCCCCTTTGTCGGAGATCGGCCGGGAGATCTGGAGCCCGCAGGCGGTGATGCCCCGTGCGATCTTGAGCCACGGGCCTTTGGGGTCGTATTCGGCGAGGTGAGAAAGGGCATCGGCGTAGACAAGTCCGCACCATTGGACAGGCAGGCCGATCCAGCAGGGCGAGGTCCGTCCGGTCGCGCCGTAAACGGCGATGGTCGCATAGGCGCCCACGGGTTTGGCAGGTCGGCGGAGGTAGACGAAAGGGAGCCCGGTCCAGGCCCAGTACTTGGCGCGGCCGAGGAAGACGTTGTCGCCGGTCAATTCAAAGGCGGCGAGGTAGATGTCGACCAGCTGACCGGAGGCAAGGATGTCGGGTGTGTGGAGCGGGATTTCCCAAGTCTGTGCGCCGCGCGGCACGGTGTTGTCGAACTTGTCGAGCGCCTTGACGAGGCGGAGGGCCCGGGCGATGAGGTCGTTGTCGCCGGCGAGTGCGGCGTATTCAAGCGGGCCTTTGAGGCGCATCGCGGCGTATCCGTTGGCTTCGTCGGACCAATGGGTGGTCTGCATTCCGTTGCGGCAGTGGACCGAGCCGTCCGGTCGGAAGGCTTTGAGGCCGGCTTTTGCGCGTGCGCCGGCGGCTTTGAAGGCCGGGATGACGCCGCCGAGGACGAGGGGCGCGGTCGCCGCTGAACGGACGTGTGAGACGCCGTCAAGCATCGTTTCAGACGAAAGGCGCTTGGCTGCCGCGTCGGCCGCCTGGCTGAGCCGGCCGCGTGTCTTGTCGTCCCGAACCGTTTGTGCGAGGCGGCGCATGAAGCAGCAGGCGTCGGCGGCGGGCTGGAGCTTCCAGCCGGCGCAGTGGGAGTAGAGGCCGCCCTTGCCGATCCCGGAATCGAGCCAGCCTGCGGCGAGCAGTCGTTCAGCAGCGTCGCGCTCGGACTTCGGGATTTCGGGCAGACCGTTGAGGGCGACGTACTGCTGGACGGCCGGTACGACGGAGGTCCCTTTGCCGCCGAGGATGGTGAAGCGGGCGCGGATCGGCTTGCCGGGGCCGACGGTGAGCGGGCTGGAGGCGATGAGGCGGTTTTCGCGGCGGAGCCCGACGCCGGGCGCGACGAGGCCCATGAGGTGCCCGCCAGTTCCGTACGTGCGATTGGGCGAGTCGAAGATGGGCGAAACGGTCGGCGACATCTCCCACATGAGCCCGACGTACCGGTCTTTGTGATGGACAACCATCAGGGGGAACGTGACCTTGAGAGGGCTGGGGATGAGTCGATTGGCGTTGGGGCCGCGCAGGTCTTTCTCGCTGCTGCTCGGTTCATCTTCGAGGTACTCCAGCCCGGCGAACAGCGCTTGGGTCTTCTTGGGGGCGAACGTGCCGAGTCCGGCGAGCATGGCGAAAACAGGTGCGTGGAAGACTCTGGTTTCGGCGCTGCACTCGAGGACCGATTCGATTTCGATGGCGCCCTTGTCGGCGATGGGCTTGAACGTCGTGGTGAGTTTCCATTTTCCGCCCTTGGGGTCCTGGAAGGTTCTCTCGACGGTGGCAGGCCGTTGGGATGTGACTCGCGCTTGGGCCTTGTCGGTGGGAATCCAGGCGAGGCCGGAGCCGTCGCCAATGGCCATGAGGTCAGCGGAGTAGGTGGATGCCATCGGCACGCCGTCAACGCGAATCTCGAAACGGTCGGGCCCGTTGGTGCCGGGCGTCCAGTACACAAGTTCAAGGTCGCCGGACCGCACCTTGAGCGCGGGGTCGGTCCGGGCCTTGATGAAGCGGGGGTTCCGGAAGTTCGGGAGTGCGAGCTTGCCGCGGGCGACGAGCCTGATGGAGGCGACGGTGACCGGGCCGCAGTCGGGCGGCGGGTCTAGGCGGACCCGTGAGGCTTCTGGCAGCGGGGGCAGTTCGAGGGAGTAGTCGTGGAACTGGCCGTCAGGCTTGACCTCGAAGTGGAGGCTGTCCTTCTCGGAGAAAGCCCGGCCGTAGAAGAGCTGGCAGGCCGTTCCCTTTGTGAGCTTCATCCGGATGGTGACTTCGAGTGCCTTGTCCTTGATGATGTATTCGAGCTTGGGAACGACAGGTCCGACCAGGTAGGGGTCTTCGCCGACGCAGTTGAGGGTGAGCCCGTTCGCGTCGAGCTTCGTTCCCCTGATGCAGCTCACGGGTGCCCAGTCGTGTTGGCCTTTGGAGAAGTCCCATTCGACGAGCAGGTCAGCGGCGTGGGCCTCGCCCAGGGCGGACGCCAGAAACAGGACGACGACGGTGGTCAATAGGCGCATTTTTCGCACGGAGTGTTCTCCGGCCGGTCACGTCTCGTTCGTCAAGCCGTTATGGTATTCTCGCGCTCCGCCGCATGCAACCGTCTTCAGACGAGCGAGATGTGCGAGAGTATACCGACTTGCCCCTGCGATGACCCCCCACCCGTACGCGCGGAATGCACACCATCGTGCGGGACCACCTCAGACACTAACACAGGGCCTGGACCCGTTTCCGGGGGCAGTTCACGGCCTCAGGACACTCAGCGCGGAGCGCATACCCTTTCTCGTTGTGATGGCCATCTCACTTCTGCGCTCTGGGCGGCTGGCTCAGTAGCCAGTGCGCGGCGGGCGGGAAGAAGAGGCCGTCGCCAAGCTCCGGCCGCAGCAGTTTTTTCCCGCCGTAGGTCGTCTCAAAGATGGCGTCTTTGTATTTCTGCTCGCCGGTCAGATGATAGAGCACGGCGAAGAGCGCAACGAACGCTCTGTCGGCGTGTTTCTCCTTGCCCTCCGCCGCGGTCTTGGCCAGTTCCAGCATCCGGGGATCCCCGGTGTGCAGGGCGGCCAGCGCAACCGCGTAACACCACTTGACGGTCAGCCCGTCGCCGCGGCCGGGCTTCTGGCCCGGGGCGACCAGCGGGCCCTTCCCGATTAGCGGGAGATTCACGCTGATCAATTCCTTGTAGAGCTCGCCGGCCCGCTTGTCGCCGGTGAGTTCCCAGTACCGGTGGAACGCTCTCCAGGACCAGCCCGTATGGCGGCCGATCGACCGGGCGTTGGCGATGCAATAGTACACCCCGTGCCCGGCCACGATGCGCATGTTCTCCAACGCCCGGACGTCGCCAAAGAGCAGGTAGCGGTCGTAGAGCAGGTCAAGCGTGGTGTGTTCCGGATTGGGGAGTTCCCAGGGCGCGCGGCCCCAGAAGCCTTGGCGATATCTCTTGCTCTCCTCGTCCCGGGGAACAGGTCGGGAACACCAACCGTTCTCGCGAAGGTTGGCCTGTCTGAACTCGGCCCAGTTCTTGAAAGCAAGCGCGTCCTGATCGTCGATGCGATACCGCCGCACGTCGCGGTAGAGGCGGCTGCGGTTGATACCCACGTCGAGCCAGCCGGGGTCGCCGGTGAAGAACCAGCGGAAGAGGAAGCAGTCTTCCTTGACGGGCTGGCGGGCGCCGTGGCTGGAGTGGCCGCCGTGGGACGTCCAGCGCTCGCCGAACACCTGCCAGCCCAATCCGTTCCCCTTGAACTTGTCCGTCATCGCCAGGCGGCGCAGTGCGACCGGCGTGTTGTACTCGAGGAAACCCCCGGTCGGCGGCGTGTACGGCCCCAGGTCGGCCAGCGCCCCGCACTTGGCCTGATGCTCCAGCGTCGGTCGCGGGAACGCCGGTGGCTCCCACGCGTCGGCGATCCAGTGCGGCCAGGTCCGGCCGGCTGCATCGGCAGCCCCGCGCGGCCGTCCCTTGCGGTAGAAGTGCACTACGATCTCGTGCCCTTTGGCGGATGCGTCCTCCAAGTAGTGCGGCACGACGCACTCACGCGGGAACATCCCCAGCCGTAGGGTGCCATCGCCCGACGCTTCCACCGCCTTCGGGAACTGCTGCCAGAAGTTGCGCATCCAGAGCACCGCGCCGCCCTTGTCATTGAAGATGTGCATCACCCCGCGTGCCCGATCCCCGGCGGTGGCCGTTTGTTCCTTGCCGCCTGAGCGCTTGAGAATCCGGTATCCGCGAAAACTGACCGTCCTGCCGCGAAACCCCTGCCCGCCTGGCCCACCCGCGGTATAGCCTTGACACCGTTCCCAAGTCTCGGCGCCGTTGGAATCCTGGTAGAGGCAGACAGATTCTCGCGCGGCGAGCGCCGAGTCCAGCGGCGCCGCACCGTACACGCGGCAGCCCGTGGCGCCACCCTTGAGCTTGAGCAGCAGCGACGCGTCCTCAAAGGTAGGCGAGCCGATGGACTTCTCCGCATTGTTGGTGAGAATCACATCCATGCGGACCTCCGAACTGCCGGCGTGGAAGTTCATGAAGATGTCGTAGCCGTACATCCCACGGCTGTAGCCCTTGCCGCCGCGCGCCAGGTTCCGGCCGCGGGCCCGGATGCAGGCGCGCACCGGCCCGCTCTCCAGCACAGTGACGAACTTCGTTCCTTCCGAGCTGTAGTACCTCTCTCCGTAGGTGTCCTCGACAATGATTCCTGAATCGGCTGAACCATCCAGCAATTCCTCGCCGTCCACCATCGCGCTCTGCAACAGGCTGAACTTCTTCTTGCTGACGGCGAACTTGGCGGCGCCCGTCGAGACCACGACTTCATCGCCCATATCCTTGACCGTGACTGCCGACTTAGTGGCGGGCACGTCAAGCTTGGCGTCCGTGAGCCAGACTTTCCGCCCCTTGACAGTCGTGCCCACGGTCGCGTAGTTGATCCTCTCCCCGGGAACGTTTGCCGTGGCGAAGTCGACCAGCACCCAGCGGATGGAGTTGTCGCCGCGCCAGTAGCGCGCCAGCACGCGGAACTGGGCCGGCACGGCCACCAGCTTGCCACCGCGGTCTCTGGAAGCAAGCCGCAGGCCACTAGTCTCTTTCGCTTGGCCCGGAAGGAGCGGGGCGCCGCCCGAGATGAACGGCGGTATCCCGCATCGGGCGTCGTTCTTCACGACGAGAGGGATCTCCCAGGCCAGAGCCGTCGGCGCCGTTAACCCCGCCAGCGCAACGGCAACCGCGCCGGCCCGACGCATCCACCTGCGAACGTCCATCCCGTGTCCTCCTTTCGCGCCGCGGTTCAGTGCTGAGAGCAACGCCGGCACGTGAGTCCCTTGCCGCCAGCAAGAGTGAGACAGTCAGAAGTGCACTCCTGAGGCGCACAGGGCGGCAGGTGAGATCCCCTCCCGCTCCCGAGGGGGGGGCGGGGCGGCCGCGGGCGAACGACCCGCCGCAGCAACCGCTGACCTCCTCACGTCAATCCTCCTTCAGGGATTCCCAGCCCCATCTTGTCTCGGCCGGACTGGCACATCCTTCAGTGCCATCTTCTCCCCGGCGTGGTAGTCCAGCTTCACACTCACAATCCTCGCGTTCCCCGCGTCGGCAATGAAGAGCCGGTGATCTGTGTGCGTGGCCACGTAGCAGGCGTGGAACAGCGCGACCTCGTCTCCGCCAACAGAATGCGGATTGCGGATTGCGGAATGAGCGGAACGCCGTCATCCACGTTTCCATAGCGCCCGACGCGGAGGATCAGGTTGCCGTTTGAGTCGAGCACGGCGGCGCTGTACCGATGCGTCTCGGGCGCGAAGGACCGGGCGAAGTAGTCCAGCGCGAATCGGCAGTTCCAGCACGAGCAGCCGCTGCCACTCTCATTGAACCCGGCAAATCCGACTCCACCGTAGTACCACTCGGCCCCCTGGACCCACGCCCGCCCCAGCCGGCAGTTGGCCCGGTCGGGCGGGCGCTTGGGGCGGGTCGCTTCGCTGACGGGCACGGGGGCGCGGCCGGTGCCGAGGATCCTGGGCCGCTTGCTCTGGGCCGTGAACTTGAGACCGCGCGGGGGGCGGAACTTGACCACGGTCGCTGACCTCCGGTTGAAGTACCTCTTGCCGTCGAGCACGCGCGTCGGCGCGGCGAGCACGCAGAGCGCATCGTCCCGGTCAATCCCGATGCCGAACATCTCGCCGATACCCGGAATGGCGTCCTCGTAGAGCAGCTTGCCGCGGCGGTTCCACACGTGAACCCCGCCCATGCGGACCCGGCCCGGGTAGATGAGCGGCGAGTACGCTCGGCCAGCGGTGATGAGCGCGGACTTCTGCACGTCGGTCCGCTTGGCCGCCAGCTTGGCGTTCCAGCAGGTGACCACCAGGTGGCCCTTGGGCGAGATGTTCATTCCGCCTTCGTGAAAACACCACGGCCGATGGCCCGGGATGACCAGGCCGGAAATCACCGGGGCGGCGCGGCCGGCGCTGCCGCCGCAGAACGCGACGGCCTCCCGTTGCCCGCCGTAGTCCCACGGCACCTCCCGCCAAGTGTCCGCCCGGTACCGGGCCACGATCTTGTCGGTGCGCAGGTAGGCCCGGCCGTTGAGGTCGAAGCAGAGGTCCTCGGCGTCGAAGGGGAGCTGCACGATTTTGACCTTGCCCGTCTCGGGGTCGACCTCCACCATCTCCCGGGACGACTTGGCGACGCCGCCGGGCACGTCCTCGAAGACGTAGAGCTTCCCGGTCACGGGGTTGACGTGGAGCCGCTGGCGGATGTTGGGCGGCGGCTGCATCCGGACCACCGCGCGGGCCGCCTCGGCACCGAAGTCGCGCTGGACCTGGAGCTTCCCGCGCTTCTCGACCAGGAGCCGGATGCCGGCCTGCGCCCACGACGCGTCCTGAGCGTTGGGCTCGCCCGGCACCAGCCAGATGACGGGCGGATCGACCCACGAGTCGACAGCGACCCGATGCTGGTATCCGCCGACGTAGTTCCACTCGACCGTTGGGTTATAGCCCGCCAGCGGCAAGGGATAGCGCGCCATGACGCGGGGCGCGCTGAGAGGGCCGAGGCGGGTGACCGTGGCGGGGAGCTTCCGCGGGCCCGGCTGGACCAGGCCGGTGTCCAGCCGCCACGAAAAAACGCAGATCTCGCCGGTGCGGTGGTGGATTGCCACGTCCACCGGCTTGGCCGCGCGGAGGGTCTTCAGCAGCTTGCGGTCCGGGCCGAACACCTGGATGCGGTCGTTCATGTAGTCGGCGACGTACACCCGGCCCTTCCCGTCACACGCCACGCCGGTCGGCGCGCGGAGGCGGTCGGCGGCCGAGCCGGCGTGCTGGTTCCCGCGTTCCTTGCGGCCGGCGAACAGCTCCATCGGGGCCTCGCCTTTGAACCCCAGGCGGAACACGCCGTGCAGACACTCCTTGTAACGGGCATCCATGTTGATCCAGTGGTACCCGCTGAGGTAGAGCCATTTGCCGTCGGGGCTGAAGGCGGCGCTCCACGGGCCCGGCCGGGCGATCTTCGCGCGGGCATGATAGCGGTCCATGCGAAAATGGGTGCTGGGTCCCTTGAGGGGTGGCCTGTCGGCCCGCCCCAGGCCGAGCCGAGGGGTCATTCCGTCTCTTGAGAGCCGGTTCAGGTAGAGCTTGACCAGGGCGATCCGGCCATCGTGGACGGCCATCGCGGAGGCGGCATTGCCGCTCATGCTGCCCACCTTATCCCCCGGCATCGCGTTGTCGCCCGAGGTGAGCAACGTGTGCTGATTGAATCCGTTCTTCAGCGGGAAGCGGCCGGCGTGGGGAGGCCCGTGCCACCGCAGCCCTCTGACCTTGTCGGCCGCGTTTGCGGCGAACGGATAGATCGTACGGATGTAGTCCCCCTGGTGGTCGAACAGCCGCAAGTGGTCCAGGCCCAGGCCGTCGTACACATACACACCCTCCGGCGCCGCTCGGATGATCGCGCTCGCCGATATCCGCTTCTTCGGGCTCCAGTACAGGGTCCGTTCGAAGCGCGGGTTAAGGCCGAGCGACACGCGGACGGTCAGCGCGTCCTTGTCGTCGGCGTACTTGCCCTGGTCGTCCTTCTCG
>CAZDHT010000151.1:0-12923 GCA_964505325.1 uncultured Planctomycetota bacterium
CTCCTTGCGGTGCAAAAGGTGTCAGGGCCTCTTGGCTCGCCGTGTTCTCACTTGGGTGAAGTGTTACGCTCTTTCTCTTTCGGGATGCTGTAGCAAATGCTGTACGCTTCGCCGTTGAGACTGGTCTCGACCTGGTAGCCACTGTTCTGGAAAATGGCGAGCATGGGCTTATTGGTGGGAAGCACGGCGGCGCAGAAGCGGCGCACACCGCGGCGGCGTGCGATCTCGGTGAGGTAATTCAGCAGGAACGAGCCCATCCCCTTCTGTTGCCATTCGTCGTGGACGATGAAGGCGACCTCAGCGACCTGGGTCTTGGGGTCGAGGAAGTACTGGGCGATGGCAACGATCTCCTCGCCCGCGGGCCCCGGCACGCACCCAACAATGGCCAGGTCGTGCTGGTAGTCGATGTTGGTGAGCTTCTGGATGTCCCGGTGCGGAAAGGTCTGAGTGTGGGTGAAGAAACGGGTGCGGACCGACTCTTCGCTGAGGGAGTAGAGCATCTCCGAGAGTGCCGGGTCGTCGGTGGGCTTGACCGGCCGGAAGAAGATCTGCGTGCCATCGTGGAGGGTCTCGTAGCGCTCGAGCTCCTCGGGATATTTGATGCTTTCCCACGATAGCTGGATCTGGTCCTCGTAGATGTACTTCTGCCTTTTGGCGGCCTCGAGCAGTTCGTTGCGGAACTTTGGATGGGCGATGTTGATGAGCGCAAGGACCCGCTCGCGGATGCTCTTGCCGTGCAGGTAGGCGATGCCAAACTCGGTCACGACGTAGTGCACGTCGCCGCGGGTGGTGACCACGCCGGCGCCTTCGGTCAGGTGCGGCACGATGCGCGACACGGTGCCGTCTCTAGCTGTGGACGGCATGGCGATGATCGCCTTGCCGCCGCGGCTCCGGGCCGCGCCACGCATGAAGTCGGTCTGCCCGCCGATGCCGCTGTAGAACTTGTAGCCGAGCGAGTCGGAGCATACCTGCCCCGTCAGGTCGATCTCCAGGCCGACGTTGATCGCGACCATCTTCTGGTGCTGGCTGATGAGGTACGGATCGTTCACGTACTCGGTTGGGTAGAACTCGAAGAACGGGTTGTTGTCGATGTAATCGTAGAGGCGCTTCGAGCCCATCGCGAAGCTGGCAACGATCTTGTCGCGCTTGACGGTCTTCTTGGCGCACGTGATCGCCCCGCACTCGATGAGGTCGATGATCCAGTCGCCGAACATCTCGGTGTGGACGCCGAGATCCTTCTTGTCACGGAGCGATTCGGCGAGCGCCTGAGGGATTCGGCCGATGCCGCACTCGATGGTGCTCCCGTTCTCGACCAGCCGGGCGATGTTCTGGCCGATCTTGCGGAGCGTATCGTCCAGCCTTGGCGGCGGGACCTCGATTATCGGCTCGTCATGCGGCACGAGCATGTCGATCTTGTTCACGTGGAGAAAGCTGTCGCCCAGTGTCCGCGGCATGTTCGTGTTCACCTGGGCGATGACAAACCTCGCGTTGGCCGCGGCGGACCGGACGATGTCGACCGACACACCGAGGCTGCACAGGCCGCCCGGGTCCGGCGGCGCGACGCTGATGAGCGCCACGTCGATGGGGATGCGACCGCTGTCGAACTCATCGGGGATGTCGGACAGCAAGATCGGCGTGTAGTCGCCCACGCCTTTTTCCAGCGCGTGGCGCACGTTGTCCGCGACGAAGAAGCTGTTCATTTTGAACCGCTTGTGGAACGGCTCGTCGAGGTAGGGGGCCGACCCCATCGTCAGCAGGTGGATGATGTGTACGTCGTAGACGTGCTTCGAATGCCTGACCAGCGCGTTCACCAGGTGCTGCGGCTGGGCGCAGGCCGAGCCGATGAAGACGCTGTCGCCGGGCTTGACCAGTTTCATCGCCTCGCCGGCGGTGCCGATCCGGTCCGGGTATTGCTCTTGCCAGTCAACGTGTGCCATGCGGTGCCTCTTGTGCCTCCTTGATTCTGATCCGCGCGTCTACGGCGACGGGCGTCGTGCCCTCGGGGCCGAGGACGTACGGATTGATGTCCATTTCCTCAATCTGCGGGGACTCGCTGACCAGTTGCGAGAGACGCTGGAGCCCCTCGGCCACCGCCTCGATGTCCACCCCCTCCCGGCCGCGCACCCCCTGGAGCAGGCGGTAGGTCTTGGTGTTCACCAGCATCGTCCTGGCTTCCTCGGCGGTCAAGGGTGCGAGATAGAACGACACGTCCTTGAGCGTCTCGACGAGGATCCCGCCCATTCCGAACATCATGATCGGGCCGAACTGCGGGTCGCGGTGCATGCCGAGAATGACTTCCTGCCCTGACTGGCACATCTCCTGCACCAGTACGCCAAGGATCGTCGCGTCCGGCGCCTTCTGGGGGATGCGGTACATCATCAGGTCAAACGCGTCCCGGACCTGCCGCGCGTCCTGGAGCCCGACCTTGACGCCGCCGACGTCCGACTTATGGGAGATGTCCGGCGACCAGACCTTCAACACGACCGGATACCCGAGCCGGGCGGCGATGTCCGCTGCCTGGTCGGCCGTGCTGGCCAGTGCGCCTTTCGGGGTGAGAAAGCCGTAGGCCTCCAGAATCTCCTTGGACTCCGCCTCGCCGATCTCGGTCTCGCCGCGCCGCTGGCTGCGGCCGATGATCTGCTCGACTTTTCTTCGGTTCACCGGGAACAGCTTGACGATGCGTTTCGGACGGGCACGCCAGCGGACGTGGTCGGCCATCGCCTTGATCACGGCGACCGCGCCCTCGGGCGAATCGTAGTTCGGGATGCCCCCGTCCCTGAGGATGCTGTGCGCCCGCTGGACCAGTTGCCCGCCCATGAAGCAGGCCAGGACGGGCTTTCGGTGGCCGTCCCGTGCGAGTCTCACGACCGCCTCGGCCGTGGCCTCGCACTGCGTCGTTGCCTGTGGAGTCAGCAGCACGAGCACGGTATCCACGTTCGGATCGGCCAGGACCGCGTCGAGCGCAAGCTCGTACCGGTCTGCCCGTGCATCCCCCAGCACGTCGACGGGGTTGTGGACGTTCGCCGCCGGAGGCAGCGCGGCGGCGAGCTTCTCCGTGGTCTCTTCGGTGGGCCGCGCGAAAGCGAGACCCTCGCGCTCAATCGCGTCCGCGGCCATGATCCCCGGTCCGCCGGCGTTGGTGACCACGACCACCCGTGGGCCGGACGGCAGCGGCAGGTTGGCGAACGCCTGGGCGAAGTCGAACTGCGACTTGATCGAATCGCATCGGACGATGCCGGCGCGCTCGAAGACGCATTCATACGCCGCCTCGTCGCCGGCCAAGCTGCCGGTGTGGGATGCCGCCGCCCGCGAACCGGCGCCGGTCCCGCCCGACTTCATCAGCAGAATCGGCTTCTCCTGCGAGATGCTCTCCGCCGCCCGCACGAACGCATCGCCGTGCGCAATGCTCTCCAGGTATCCCGCAATGACCCGGGTCTCCGGGTCCGCTCCCAGCGCCCGCAGAACGTCCAGCTCGTCAACGTCCGCCTTGTTGCCGATGCTGACCAGCTTGCTGAAGCCCATTCCTCTGGCCTTCGCCATGTCGAGGATGGCCGTCACCAGCGCCCCCGACTGCGAGAAGTAGCCGACGCTGCCGGGTGCGGGCAGGTCGCCCGCGAACGATGCGTTGAGCTTCTTCTCCGCCGCCATCAGGCCCAGGCAGTTCGGGCCGAGGATACGGATCTTGGCGGGGCGGGCGATCTGAAGGATCGAACGTTCGAGCTTCGCGCCGTCCTCGCCGGCCTCCCGGAATCCTGCCGTAATGATGACGACAGATTTCGCCCCGACATCGGCGCACTCGCGCACCACCGCGGGCACGACCTTCGCCGGCACCGTAATCACGACCAGGTCGGGGGGCTCGCCGATCGACGTGAGGTCCGGGTAGCACTTCAGCCCTTGGATCTCGCCGGCCTTCGGATTGACCGGGAAGATCTTTCCTTCATATCCGCCGCGGATCATGCTGTCGAGAATCTCACGGCCCACCTTGCCGGGCTCGCGCGAGGCGCCGACGATGGCGACCGAATCCGGTGCAAAGAAGGCTTGGAGGTCCATGTCGACTGATTGCCTTTCCCTACAGGCCGTGGATCGGAAACACGTTCTCTTGGATCGTCTCGATAACGGCGTCGACCGCCGGCTCCACAAACTGCCGCTCGGTCTCGCCGGGGACCAGCACCCTGTCGCGCAGGCCGCCGTGCCAGTCGGTGGTCTCGAGCATAACGCCGCCCAGCCCGATGGACGCCTGATCCTCGCTCTCCTCGCCGCACAGGACCGTCCACGCCAGCGCCCATCCGCGCACGGTGTTCTCCACGTCATACCCGCCGCCGCCCGTGATGAGCAGCGGCTTCCCGAGGCCCAGCGCCATCTCCACCACGTCGGCGTGCACGTTGTTGGTCAGGCTCAGGTTGGCGAGCGGATCACCGGCCAGCGCGTCCATGCCCAATTGCAGCACGATCATGTCCGCATCGTATGCGCCGATCAGCGGCACGGCGATCGCGTTGAACGCGCGCATGTATGCCTCATCGTAGGTACCCGGCCGCATCGGCACGTTGACGGAATACCCCCTGCCTTCGCCGGCGCCGGTCTCGTGCTCGAAGCCGGAGCCAGGGAACAGCGTCCTGCCGCTCTCGTGGAACGAGATGGTCATCACGTCGGAGCGGTCGTAGAAAGCGTTTTGCACCCCGTCGCCATGATGCACGTCGATGTCCAGGTAGAGGACCCGCTTGCCGTGCTCGGCGAGCACGGTGCACGCGAGGGCGAGGTCGTTGATGTAACAGAAGCCGGCGGCGCGCTCGGGCCCCGCGTGATGATATCCGCCCGACGGATTGAACACGGCGTCGGCCTCGTCCGAGAGGAGCAGCCGGGCGCCGGTCAGCGTCGCGCCGCAGGCGAGCACCGGATACCGGTACACGTCCTCGAAGACGGGACAATCGGGCGTGCCGAGGCCCATGTACATGTCTTCCCCAACGAAACCGCCCTCCGCCGCGCGTTTCAATGCGTCGAGGTAGCGGGGGGTGTGGAACTTCTCGAGCTCCTCCCGCGTCGCGGACACCGGCGCCTGTTCGGACCTGTCCGGCCCGGACAGCAGGCCCATCGAGGAGACCCTCTCGCGCGTCAGCCCAGCCCGCTTCGTGACCAGCGGGATCTCCGCAGGATAGCCAAACTCCTCCAGTTCGGGCGAGTGGATGAAGACGACTCGGGTCTCACGGGTTTCGCTCAACGCGCGCGTCGTGCTCCAACCGGGCCTTGCGGTGTGAGGACATCCTTATGATAGCGGAGTTTACTCAGTTCGCCCGCCTGCCGCAAGATTTTTCCGCGCCCCCGCGCTGAATCCCCGCGATGACGTGCCTGCCGGCCCAGGCCGAGTGGCATACAACCCAACGTCCCCGAAAGCGGTAACGAGGCAGTTGCCCGCGTTCCAGACGGCGCCGGAGGCGTATAGCCCATCCGTTCGATGTGGCCGTCGTGGCACGGGTATCTTGCCCGTGATTCCCGCTCGGCTGAAGTGTTGCTATTCGGGGAGGGTCCCCGCGCCGACGACGTTGCCCTCGCGGGCGAGCACGAACGTGCCCAGCGCGTTGTCGCGGGAGAACGGCTCATAGACGAGCGGGGAGTCCATCGCAAGGTCGACCAGACCGATCTCCCCGTACGCCAGGCGCTCGGCTTCGGGCCGCACCCGCTCCGGCGCGGATGAATGGAAGCTCTGCCCGATACGCTCGACCTGCGCCCCGACCTCCTGCGTGACGATGCGGACCTCGAGCGACTCGCCCAGCCGCAGCGGCTCGTCGCTGAGCCAGAACAGCCGCCCCGTCAGCGCCGTCGAGTGAGCCGGCGGGACGGCGGGATCACAGAGGACCACGCCGCGGGCGTGCTCGATCGGCTGCGCAAGCGCGATGCCGATGGACTCACCGGCGCGGGCCGAGGCCCGGCCCCCGCCAAAGACCTCGATCGCTTCCACCGTGTTCTCGGTTTCGCCCGGCATCAGGCGGACGGCTTGGGGGGCGCGCAGCGTGCCCGCCTCGACCCGGCCCAGGTACATCCGGCGGCCGTCCACGTCGAACGCGCCCTGCACGGCGAACCGCATCGGCTGCTCGGCCGGGCTGGCTGGGTCCGGGATCCCGGCGAGCGCTTCGAGCAACGCGGGGCCAGAGTACCAGGGCATCTGCGCGGAGCGTTCGACGACGTTGTCGCCCCGCAGCGCAGACAGGGGCACGGCAGGCTGGGGCTCGATCCCGAGCTCCTTCAGTCTGGCCTCGACCGCGCCGGCGACCTCCTCGAACTGCTCGCGCGAGTAGCCCACTTTGTCCATCTTGTTGACCATCGGTACGACGTAGCGGATGCCCAGCAGACCGAGCACGTTGCAGTGGGCGAGCGTCTGCTTGCGGACGCCTTCGGCGGCGTCGACCACCACCAGCGCCGCATCCGCGCGCGAAGCGCCGGTGAACATGTTCTTGATGAACTCGGCGTGGCCGGGCGTGTCGATGATCACGTAGTGCCGCCCGCCGCCGTGAAAGAAGACCTGGGTGGTGTCGATGGTCTTCGCATCGCGGCGCTCCTCGGCGAGGTGATCGGTGATGAACTCGAACTGGAGGTCCTCCCCCTCGCGGCTGGCCTCGCGGACCCGGTCCAGGATTCCCTCCGGCACCGAATCGGTGTCGTAGAGCAGCCGGCCGATCAGCGTGGATTTCCCGTGGTCGACGTGCCCGACGATCACGAGCCGAACAGGGGGGGCTGAACCGGGTTGCGTCATTCTGCACCGGCCCTTCGCATCACAGGTATCCAAACGCCCGCAGGTTCTGCATGGCGTTCGGGTCTTCCTTGTCCTGAGCGCGCCCGGCCCGCTCGGCCACCTTGTTGGTCAACAGCTCCTCGATGATCTCATCCACGTTCTCGGCGGTGGACTCGACGGGCGAGCAGCAGGGCTCGCAGCCGATGCTTCGGTATCGCTTGCCGAACCGCGCGAAGTACAGGTCGATCACTGGGATCTCTTCGCGGCGGACGTACTGCCAGACGTCCAGCTCGGTCCAGTCGAGCAGCGGGTGCACGCGGACGTGTGTGCGCTCTTCGGACCGGGTCTTGAACGCGTCCCACGGCTCGGCCGGCTGGTTCATGTAGTCCCAGTGGAAGTCCTGGTCGCGGGGCGAGAAGTGCCGCTCCTTGGCGCGGATCCCGTGTTCGTCGCGCCGGATGCCGACGAGCAGGGCGTCAAAGCGGTATTCGGCGATGGCCTGCTTGAGCGCTTCGGTCTTGAGCTGGTTGCAGCACTCCAGGCGTTTGCCGGTCTGGCAGCTCATGCCGCGGGCCAGGGCCTCTTTGTTTCGCGCGATGCGGAGGTCGAGCTCCCACTCCTTCGCGAAGTAGTCGCGAAACTCGTAAATCCTCTGGAACTTGAAGCTGGTGTCGATGTGCAGCACGGGGAAGGGCACTTGGCCGAAGAAGGCCTTGCGGCACAGCCACAGCACGGCGGTGGAGTCCTTGCCCATCGACCACAGGATCGAGATGCTGCGGTAACGGAAGTACGCTTCGCGGATGATGTACAGGCTGCGGTTCTCGAGCTGGTCGAGCTTGTCCACGGGAACGGTTCTCCGTCGGGTCAGAAGAGCGGCTCGCCGTCCATCGAGTCGGGGCGTTGGATGCTCAGGCATTGCAGGACGGTCGGCGCCACGTCGATGTTGCGCGGCGACCCGCGCCGCAGCTTACGGTTCGCAAAGAATACGCCGGGGACCACGTGCGGGTCCATCAGGTGATCGCCCGTCCACAGGCTCATGTTATCCGCGACGATCTGCGCCGGCGCCGCGCCGATCACGTTCGAGTCTTCCGCCCGGTAGCCCGCCCGGAAGCCGACCACCAGGTCCGGGCCGTTCCTGGCATGCTCGCCGTGATAGACCTCGCTGGCGAGGTAGACGTTGCGGATCACCGGCTGGGCGTTGACCGGGTCTTTGAGCTGCCGCAGCTTGTCGATCAGCTCGTCGCAGAGCCGGCGCTGTTCTTCGCCCGGCTCGACGATGCCGTGCTTCTCGCGCCCTTTCAGGTTGACGTACATGCTGGCGAAGCCGGCGCTATAGGCGCGGGTCCTCGACCAGTCGACGTCGGCGAACAGCTCGCGCCCGTTCCGGCCGTCCGGCGTGGTGAGCACCATGTAGCCGTTCTCGACCAGCCAACTGTTCAGCCCGACACTGGCGCGGAACGTGTTGAAGCCGTGATCGGACACGACGATGACGGTGGTTTCGTCGTCGTCCGTCGCCAGCACCTCGCCCAGCACGGCGTCCATCCGCCTGTAGACGTCTGGGATGACGTGGCCGAACTTCTTGGCGAACTTGGCGTCGTAGTTCGGATGCTCCTTGTCGCGCGTCCGCCAGAACATGTGCTGGATGCGGTCGCCCGAATCGAAGACGAACGCGAACAGGCCCTTGTCGAACGCCTTGAACTCGTGGTCGAATTGCTTCTTTCTCTCCTCGAACAGCTTGAGCATTCCCTGCTCGAACGCCTCCGGCGAGAGCGAGCCGTCCTTCATCGCGTTGACATCCTCGGGCATGCCCAGCGTGGTGTAGCGCCCGACCGCCTCGGCCAGTTCTTTGGCGAAGCCGTCGGGGTACGTGATGGGGAAGTAGGGATCCAGCGGGTCGACTTCGGCGGTGCTGACGTACAGCCGCAGGTGCGGTTCGAGCGCGGTCAGGTGGGCGCAGACCATCGCCGGTATCGTCTTGCCCCAGCCCGGCTTGAAGCGCATGGGGATGTACTCGCTCCATTCGCCGACCTTCAGCACCACCTCGGGCGCGCCGCCGATCTTGAGCGAGACCTCATCACTGCGAAGCTTGCGGACGACTACCTCGACCTTGGATTCCTTCCGCCCGGTCAGGCCGGCGACGACCGGGCCGGGGAAACTGCCCTTGAACGTATCGCCGTCCCACGCGGCGCAACACCGGTTGCCCTTGAACGCGCCGCCCGGGTCCTTGTCATCGGTCGTGAACAGGCTGTACTTCCCGAGCCCGCCCCGGACGTCGGGCACGCCCAGTCCGCTCAGGAAGTGGCCGGTGATCCGCTCCGGCGGGAACGCGGCCGGCCAGCGGATCACCGTCGCCGGGATGCCGGCCTCGGTCGCGAACGTCCAGAATCCCGGCGCGTGGCGCACGGGCAGGTAGCGCTTCTCGCGCTTGTCCAGCAGGTTCGAAGTGTTCACCTTGTAGATCGAGAGGAGTATCTTGTAGGACGCCGGGTCGCGGTGGAGGAAGTCGAAGATGCCGTGCTTGCCCGGGTTGCATCCGGTGCCGATGCCGGACCAGGCGACGGGGGTCTCCGGGGGCAGGGTGGTCTGGAGCCTCGAATACGAGCCCTCCTCTCGAAGCCGGTCGAAGTTCGGCAACTCGCCGGCGTCCATCATCTTGTCCATCAGGTTCGGATCGAGCCCGTCCATGCCGAGCAGGATCACTCTCTTCGAGCCAGTGTAGTCCACTTTGGGGGGTTCCTCCGTGTCTTCCGGGGCGAACAGAACGGCCACCCCCGCCACCACGCCGCCCACCAGCACGACGGCCGTCGCCACGAGGACCGCCCGGGCGGCGCGCGGGCCGAACCTGTCCTTCACCCACCACAAGAACCGCTTGAACGGCCAGATCAGAACGCCGATGCAGAGCCCGATGCCGCCCAGGATTACGGCGAGCATCTGGACCACCGCCGTCTGCGTACCCGGATCGATGTACGCCGGTGCGGGGCGGGCCAGGCACAGGCAGAGGCCTACAACCAGCAGCCCGACGAGCCGATGTCTCCGTTTGCGCATCATGCCTGCTCCCGCCGTCACTGGTGGTACGGCTTCGACGCCGCGTAGAGTCCGAGCCGGCGGTCGATCTCCCTGGCCAGCTTCGCCCCTTCCGCGCGGGACTTGGCGAGCGCCAGCGCCCGGCTTGCCATTTTGGTTGCCCGGCCGAACTGTCCCGCCTCCGCATACGCCGCGCCCAGGGTGTCGAGCGCCTGGGCATTGTTCCAGTCGGTCGCCTGGCAGAGCGACTCGGCCACCTTGATCGCCTCCCGACCGTTGCGGACCTTCGCGTCGGGGCACGTGGCCAGCCACCACGCTACATTGTACAGCCACAGCGGGTCTTTGGCCCGGAACTTCAGGCCCTCCTGCCACGCCTTCACCGCTTCGGCGTATCGCTTCTCTCGGCACAGGAGCAGCCCGAGGTTGTTTCGGACCTCGTATTTGTCGGGGGCTGCCTTGAGCGCCTGCCGGCAGTACCGGACGGCGAGCGCGTTCTCGCCCTGTGCGGCGTAGACGTTGGCCAGGTTGTTATTGGCCTCCACGTGGTCCGGGGCATCCTTGAGGACCAGCTGGAACTGCTCGGCCGCAGGACCGAGTTTCTTCTGCTCCATCAGGGCGAGGCCGAGGTGGACGTGTAGCTTGATGGTGATCTTCGAGTCGCCCTTCTTGTTGACCGGCTCGAGCGCCCCCCGCCTCAGCCGCAGCGCCTGCCGCAGCACTTTCGCCGCTTGGTCGGGCTTCTTCCGGCCGAGCAGCACGGTCGCCAGGTTGCACAGCATCGTCCGGTTGGTCGGGTCGAACGCGAGGTACGCCTGGATGTGCTTCATCGCGGCATCGTGCTGATTCAGCATCATGTAGCTGCCGGCCAGCTGGTCGTGCAGCTCGATGCAGTCTGGGTCCTTCTCGAGGAGCGGCTGAATCAGGTCGATCACGTCCTGGTATCGCTTGGCCTCGGCCAGCAGGTCCGCCTTGGCGCAGGCGTTGTAGACGTGCATCATCGCCTTGGGGTCTTTGCGCCTGGTTGGATCGATCTGCCTGGCCTGCCCGGCCGTGCCGCTGAGGTAGCCGAGCTGCTTGAGCGCCGCAATGGCCTCCCGGTCAACCGGGACGGCGACGGCCTGGCCCTTCTTCATGCCGGCCACCAGCTCGTCGAGCTGCTGCTTCAGGTCCGCGGCGACTTCCGGCTGGGCGCTCAGCAGATTGGTCTTCTCCCCGGCGTCGGCGGCCCGGTCGTACAGCTCGGGCGTGGGGCACTGGATGTACCGCCAGCGCGGCGTGGTCAGCGACCGCAGCGGCGCCCAGCCGTAGCTGTTGAGCAGAAACTCGCTCTCGCCGTAGCAGGCCAGGGCCCGCGACGGGGCGTCGAGCAGGCTGTGGGAGTTCACCATCGCCTCGGGCTTCTTCCAGCCGAGGACGTCGAGCACCGTCGCCGCGACATCGACCACGCCGACGGCGCGGTCGACCGTCTCGCCCTGCGGGACGCGGCCGGGCAGGCTGACAATGAGGGGCACGTGCATCGTCGTCTCGTAGACCAGCGGCCCGTGGCCGTACTCCAGGTGCGCGCCGAACGACTCGCCGTGATCGCCGGCGGCGATGACCAGTGTTCTCTCGCGCAGGCCGCGGCGGTCGAGGAAGTCGATCAGCCGCTTCATCTGCGCGTCCATGAAGGCGATCTCGCCGTCGTAGGCGTGCTGGTGACGCGACTTGTACGGCTCGGGCGGCTCGCAGGGCAGATGGGGGTCGAAGAAGTGGGCCCAGCAGAAGAAGGGCTCGCCGGCGTTCTGTTCGAGCCAGGCGAGGGCGCGGTCGGCCACTGTGTTGGCGGGGTTCTCGCGGCGGAACACGTCGTCGCTGTCGTCGGCGGGCGGGGTCATCCGGTCGTCATACACACCGAAGCCGCGGGCCAGGCCGAACTGCTTGTCGAGCACGAAGCTGGCGAGAAAGGCGGCGGTCTTGCCGCCGCGACGGCTGAACAGCGCCGCCAGGGTCACCGGGCCGGGGCCGAGCTTGCCGCGGCCGTTGTCGTGCAGGCCGTGCTCCGGCGGGAGCAGGCCGGTTAGCATGCTGGCGTGCGACGGCAGGGTCAGCGGGACGTGGGCGAAGGCGTTCTCGAAGCGGAGGCCCTTCGCGGCGAGCGCGTCGAGGGCGGGCGTCTCGGCCTTCGCATACCCGTAGCAGCCAACCCGGTCGGCGCGGGTGGTGTCCAGGGTGATGAGCAGCACGTTGAGCTTGGGCGGGCCGGCCGGCGGCTGTCGCCCGGGGCGGCACCCCGGCAGCGTCCACGCGAGGACGGCACCGAGAACCGTCGCGGCAGTGATCAGTGCCAGCGGCGCCCTGTAGCGACGCCTCATCCCGTGCTCCCAAATGGCCATGCGGTGTCTGCGCACAACATCCTATTCAGTTTCGGATAAGAAAAGGAAAAACGGGAAAACGGGAAAATGGGCAAGGAACCGCCTTGCTGCCCTTCGGGCAGCCTCAGAACTCTCCTTCCCGGTTTTCCACTTTTCCACTTTTCCTTGTTCCGCTCCCATTGATTACACCACTTTCAATAGTATCGGCTCCGCACGGGGATTAGACAAGAGAAATGCGCGGCGGCCGCTGCCGCGTCGCAGGCAGGAAGAAAGGTTCATCTCCCAATATCGCCTTGTGTCCAAGAAGAATTGAAGAAATGGGCTTGGCTTGTCGATACTCCAAGTATGGACCGAAGTCGTTGGGCGGGTTGCCCTTGCTTTGGAGGAGGTCAAGCCATGAAGCGGTTGGAGGAGTTGTGCTGTCAGAATTCGGAGTGTCCGAGGTACGGGAAACGCGGAGCGGGAAATCTGACGGTGTGCGGCCGCATCGGCACAAACAAGTCGATCCGGCAGCTCTATTGCCGGGTGTGCAAGGCGCGCTTTTCGGAGCGCAAGGGGACGCCGCTGTACTACGCCAAGCTCCCCGTCGCGAAGGTGCTCTCCATTCTGGAGCACATTCAGGAAGGCTGTGGCGTGCGGCAGACCGGGCGGCTGGTGAAGGTGTCGAAGGACACAGCCAACCGGTATGTGTGGCTGGCTGGCGATCACGCAGCGGCGCTGCACGACGAGCTGGTCGCTCTTTCCCCCTCGGACTCGTGAGGTCCAGTTCGACGAGAAGTGGGCGTTCGTGTACAAGAAGGAGCAGCGCCGAAAGGCGGACGATC
>CAZDHT010000152.1:0-12908 GCA_964505325.1 uncultured Planctomycetota bacterium
GTGGATCTCGCACTCGCACGTCGTCCGCCGCAACATCGGCCCGAAGAAAAACCACCCCACGGGATACATCGCAGCCGCGTGGGGCGGGCACACGCACCACGTAGACCCCGACTTCGGCCGCGGGTACGGATGGAAAAACCCCTTCCCGCGCGTGATGACGCGGGGCTTCCCCCCCGCACCGATCAACCAGCGGTTCTTCCTCGAGGCGCTGGTCACCTCGCGTATCATGCCGAAGGGCCGGCCGTTCCAGCCCGACTGGGGCCTGCACGGCTTCGGGCGGATGGGCGCGGATTTCTGGCCGGTGCTCAAGGACCGGCGCGGCCGTGGCAGCCCTCTCCTGGCGCGGTATCCGCGCGCCCGCTGGGGCCAATTGAACGTCGCCCTTTGGATGCCCGCGCTCCTGGCGCCCGGCCGGGACGGAGCCGTTCCCACCGTCCGGTCCGAGATGATCCGCGAGAACCAACAGGAGATCGCGGCGCGCGTTTTCGTCGAGAAGGCCCTTCTCGACAAGGCCCGACGCGCCAAGCTTGGCGACGATCTTGCTCGCCGGGTCCAGGCCCTTCTCGATGAGCGGGTCCGCGCGGCGAACCGGGCTTACGCCAAGAGGGACCGGCGGGCCGCCCTGTCGCTGGATGTTGCCGCTCTCTCGTCGCGCCTGTACGAGGCCGCGGCGGAGGTCGCCAAGAGACTTGGCAAATGACGCCGGAAGAGGTGTTTCGGGGCCGATGCCTTTGTGGAGTCACCGGCTGCAAGAAGAACATCATCGCGAGCAGAGCGGGGACCGTGCGCTATACTACGGATGGCTGAGGCAAGGCCGCACTGACTACGGCTGAGTAGGACCCGCGTGAGCGGGCGCGGAGGGTGAGATGCGCTGGACGAGCTGGGCGGCACTGGTGGCGGTTGGGTTGGCCGCGGGCTGTGTAGCGCGCGCGCCGAGCGGCGCCCCAACGTTGAGCCGCGATTTCAAGTACTGGCGCGGCGCCCGCGAAGAGAGTCCCGGCCCGTTCCTGTGCAGGTCACCCGCGGCGACCGACGTCACCGTGGTCTGCGACCGGTGGCCCGATGGATCGGACCTCCGCCAGTTCGGCCTGGACGCCGCGCGCCTGTCCGGGGCCAAGACTGACCAGGACCGCGCGGTCGCCGTCTGGCGCTGGGTCCGCCGCTGGAAGATGCACACCGACGGCAACCCGCCCACCGAGAAGTTCAAGAACCCGCTCCAGTCGAAGAAGCGGGGCTACATCGACGATCCGATCAAGATCCTGAACGTCTACGGGACGCATTTCTGCGACGGCCTGACCCGCGTGGTCGAGGCGGTCTGGCGGGCGATGGGCCATCCCGCCGAGAAGCTGGTGCTCGGCAGCCACACGATGGCCCACTGCTACTACCGCGACGCGGACGGCGTGGGCCGCTGGCACCTGTTCGACGTCAACTTCGGTTCGTACATCCCGCACCGCTCGGGCACGCGGCTCCTCGGCGCCGACGGGTTCTCGACCGACTACTGCAAGAACTCCAGCCAATGGAAGCACTGCCAGCACGTGGCACTGCCCACCCATCGCGTGGAGCTGAGCTTCCGTCCCGGCGAGAAGCTGGAACGCATCTGGGGCAACTGGGGAAAGCCCTATCAGGACAACGTCGACCTCGAGCGTGACCGCCGCCGGCTCAAGGACTTCGAGCGCGGCCCGTACAAGCCAAGCTACGGCAATGGCCGCTGGACCTACTCGCCGAATCTCGCGTCGCCCGCGTGGACCCAGGGCCTGGCCGAGCCGCCGGTCAACATGGTGCCGAACGCGCTCGCGCCCGCCCGGCCGGGGCGGCCTGCCACCGCAGTATGGCACGTCCGCACGCCATACATCGTCTCCGACGCCGAAGTCGAACTGCAGGCGTATCGAAAGAGCGACGACGACCTTGTCCGCCTGCACCTGTCCGTCGACAACGGCAAGACGTGGCGGAAGCTGTGGGAGCTGCCACCCGGCGAGATCGGCCCGCGGTACTTCATCGTGCCCATCTGCGACAAGTTCAAGGTGACCGGCAAGGCGCCGGCGCCGAACGACCTCAACTCGCCCTTCGGCCGCTACCACTACCGGCTCAAGCTGGAGCTGGTCGGCGAGGAGCGATCCGAAGACTGCCAGGTCACCGCGATCAAATTCCACACCGTCGTGCAGCAGAACTACTTCGCGCTGCCGCAGCTTCAGGCCGGCCGGAACCGCATCACGGTCAAAGGCGAGTTGGCCAAAGGCGCGGCGCTCAAGATCACATACGTCTGGGACGACCCGCTCGGCAAAGGCCGCCGCAATGTCACGGTCGTCGAGAAGGCCCCGTGGACGTACGAGATCCTCGCCGCCGGGAAGAAGTGGGAGGACTGCGTGTGCAGGTCGCTCACGGTGCAGGCCGTGCCAGCGACGGGCGACGGCAACCGCACGTTGGTGAAGGAGGCGCCGAGCCCGATTCACCTGCTGCCGCCGATGCGTCCCCCGCTGGAGACGCGAACACGGGGCGGGCTGTGGAAACGGCCGATCGTCAAGGACCTGCCCTCGGTGACGCAGCTCGTCGCCGAGCTCGAGAACCCCGCCAAGGCGCCGGAGGCGGCGCGGGCATTGCTCGAACTGGCGGACCCCAAGACGTTCGAGCCGTTGAAAAGGACGGCTTACGAGGTCGACCACCAGTGGGCGAAGGACTCGGCGCTCGCCGCGCTGTTCAACATCGACCGCCGGCGCGCCCGGCCCATCCTGCTCGACATCGCCAGCCATCCCGGCAAGGTGACCTGGGAGGCGTACAAGACGTGGAAGGGCAGGCAAATCACCGCGCACGACCGCTGGGCGTCGTGCACCCTGATGATCGGCACGATGGCCAAGCAAGCCGGCTGGAAGGAGTTCGTCCCGCTCGTGGCGCGCGTCGCCGAGAGCCCGAAGGCGAACGCCGCGCACCAGTGGAGCGCGATGCGCCTCCTGGCCGAGTTCGGCGACGAACGCGCCACCGCAGCGGTGAAGAAGTGCCTCGCCGGCAAAGACCTCAACACGCGTGCCTATGCCGCGCTCGCCGCCGGCCGCACCGGCGACAAGTCACTCATCCCCCGGCTGCGCGAGTGTCTGCGGCACGGGTACGTCGTGCTCCGTTTCCGCGCCGCGATCGCGTTGGGGCAGCTTGGCGACAAGGAAAGCGCTCCGGCACTGCGGAAAATGCTCTCTTACCTCGCCGACGAGAACGTCCGCGCCGCCGCGGCGCAGGCGCTGGGCGATCTGGGCGACGCCGCATCGGCCGGCGCCCTGAAGGCGGCGCATGACGCCGAGCCCGTCCGCTGGGTGCGCGAGACCATGACGAAATCCCTGGCCAAACTGAGGTGACCGATGAGACGGTTGTTGTTGTGTGTGTGCGTGCTGCTCGGTTCGACGACCGTGCAGGCGGCGGAGAAGAAGCTCCCTGCGTTCCCCGGCGCCGAGGGTTACGGCGCCGTGGCCGTCGGCGGACGCGGCGGAAGGGTGATCAAGGTGACGAACCTCGAGGCGTCCGGCCCGGGGAGCTTCCGCTGGGCCGCGGCGCAGAAGGGGCCGAAGATCATCATCTTCGACGTGAGCGGCGTGATCCGCGGCCACGTCCTGATCCGCGGCAACCACTGCACCATCGCCGGACAGACCGCGCCCGGCGCCGGCATTACCCTCGAGGGGATGCTGCTCACCAAGTACCCCAACGGCGCCGACGACCTGATCGTCCGCTTCCTCCGCGTGCGGCCGCGCAATTCGCGCGGCCACACCGGCGACGGTATCCAGATGCCACGCTCCGACCGTGTGATTCTCGACCACTGCTCCGTCAGTTGGTCGGTCGACGAACTGGTGGACTGCATCGGCGCCGCCGACTGGACGATGCAGTGGTGCACGCTGGAGGAGGCGGACACGATAGGCCACGACAAGGGCCGGCACAACTACGGCTTCTGCTCGGCCTACGCGGGCAGCGGGCGGCTGAGCATCCACCACAACCTGTTCGCTCACCTCTCCCGCCGCGCGCCCTGCGTCGCACCGTATCTGGAGAATGCGCCGGCCGACGTGCGCAACAACGTCATCTATAACGTCCAACGGGCCTTCACCCACAGCGGGCACGGACCCAAGACCAAGAGCCCCGTCAACCTGATCGGCAACTGGTACCGCCACGGCCCCAACGCCGACCGGCTCTACGCGTTCTGCACCGACAGCCAGCCGCAGTACTACATCGCAGACAACTACGTGCACAAGCTCGGCTACATCCCCGACCCGGTCACACCTGGCGCCAAGTTCCCGCGGTGGTTCCGCACCAGCCCGCGGGGCAGGCGGCTCAAGAGCGCGGCGCCCGTCGCTCCGGTCACCACGCAGAAGGCCGAGGAGACCTACAAGCTGGTGATGGCCCGGGCCGGTTGCTTCCCGCGCGACCGCGTCACGGAGCGGACCTTCAAAGAGGTGGAGACCGGGACCGGCAAGTGGGGCCGCAACGCGCCCGCCGAACCCACCGACGAGTGGTTCCTGAAGGGCCTCACCCCCGGCAAGCCCCCCGCCGACACGGACGGTGACGGCATGCCCGACGCGTGGGAGAAGACCCACAAGCTGGATCCGAATGACCCGGCCGACGCGGCCAGGATTGTCCCCAAGGGCGCCTCGCCCAAGGACCGTCACCACGGCTACACCTGGATCGAGTACTACGTCAACGACCGGGCCGACCGGCTGGTGTCGGGCAAGTGACGCCCGGCGGAGGAGGATGAGATGTCGAGATTATGCGGTCTGTTGTGCGTCGCGCTGGCCTGCTCGGCCGCCGGCGGCGCGGAGAAATCCCTGCCCGCGTTTCCTGGCGCCGAGGGCTTCGGAGCCGTCTCCGTCGGCGGACGCGGCGGTAAGATCATCAAGGTTACCACACTCAAGTCATCCGGGCCCGGTAGCCTGCAATGGGCGCTGGACCAGGAAGGGCCGCGGATCATCGTGTTCGACGTGAGCGGGGTGATCGTCCCGCCCAACGTCAGCAAGGGGCGGCGCTACCTCGCCATCCGCCACTCGAACGTCACCATCGCCGGCCAGACCGCGCCCGGCGCGGGCATCACCATCCAGGGCCAGATCAGCACCCTGCGCGGCACCAGGGAAAAACCGTTGCACGATATCATCATCCGGTTCCTGCGCATCCGGCCCTCCGTTGCCAAGAACAGCGGACGCAACGTTCGCGCCCTCGAGTTCTCCAACTCGGACCGCATCATCGTCGACCACGTCTCCGGCTCCTGGAGCATCGACGACTGCTTCGACCTGTACGTGTGCAGCAACGCGACCGTGCAATGGTGCAACGCGGAGGAGTCGGACATCTGGCTGGAGGGCGGCGACGAACCGCACAACTTCGGAATGATCACGGGCTACGGCGGGCCCAGGCCGCTGACCGTGCACCACACCCTGCTCGCCCATCACCGCGAACGCACCCCCCTCACCGGCTCGTTCCCCGTCGACTTCCGAAACAACGTGCTCTACAACTGCGGCGGGATGATCCACCTGATCCGCTCAAGCTACGCCAAGCAGCACAGCATGAATGTCGTCGGCAACTACGCGAAGGCCGGGCCGGCCGGGATCATCGGCGTGCGTATCTACCGGCCGCCGCACACCGCGGCACGCGGCGGCGTCAGACCCTACCGCAAGGGCCTCGGGCGGTTCTACCTCGACGGCAACTACATGGACTGGCTGGGCGGGTACGTCGAGCCGTGGCGCGCCCGGAAGATGAAGAACGTCGTCGACAAGGAGCTGCCCGGCTACCCGCCGGTCGCCACGCACACTGCAGAGGATGCGTACCGGCTGGTCGTTGCGGCCGGCGGGTGTCTGCCGCGCGACGTCGTGTCGCAACGGACCGTCCGCGAAGTGCTGCTGGGTGGCGGGTCGTGGGGACGCCACGGCCCGGCCGGCGGGCTGATGGAAGGCCTGACGCCGGGCAAAGCCCCGGCTGACAAAGACAACGACGGCGTGCCCGATGCGTGGGAGACGGCGCATGGGCTGAACCCGAGCGATCCCAAGGATGCGAACAGAATCGTGCCCAAAGGCGCCTCGAAGGGCGACCGGCATGCGGGCTACACCTGGATCGAGTTCCACGTGAACGACCGGGCCGACACACTCGTCGCCCAGGCGCTCACGAAAGCCAACCTCGATCCGCTGATCCTCAAGGACGGCGGGTTCCGCGCGAACGGCCTCTCGCCGATGGCCGAGCACCACGCCACCGTCGCCAGCATGCTGGCGGCGATCAAGGACCAGAACAAGGCGCGGCAGGCGAACAAAGACCGGCGGGTCAAGTACGCCACGGCGCCCGCCTGGCTGGCGGTCCAGCAGTTGAGTCGATTGGGTCCTGAGGCGGCGGAAGCGGTGCCCGAGCTGGTCAAGCTGCTGGGCGGGGACGACCGGCGCGCGGCGACGTTCGCCGCCTGGGCGCTCGGCGCCATCGGCCCGGCCGCGAAGGACGCCGTCCCCGCGCTGGTCAAGGCGCTCAACAAGGACTGGCAGGCGACGCACGCCAAGTGGACCTGGTGCCCGGTCGGCTTCGCGGCGTGGGCGCTGGGTCGGATCGGCCGGGGCGCGGAGCCCGCCGCGCCCGCGCTCGCCAGGCTGATCGCCAGCGGCAAGCATCCGTGGGCGACCGACCCGGCGTTATGGGCGCTCACACGGATGCGCGCCGAGCCGGCGATGGCCGTGCTGCTGAGGAACGTCGGGCGACCCCACGCCGCCGTGGCGCTCGCCATCATCGGCGAGCCGGTACTGCCCGGATTGCAGAAGACACTGTCCGACACGCGGCCGCAGAACATCATCGGCGCGCTGGGCGCGCTGCGAGGGCTCGGCACGAAGCTGCGGCCGGCACTGCCGAAGATCCTCGAACTAACGCGGCACGCCAGCCCGCGGGTGCGGGCGGCGGCGCTTCGGACAGTCGTCTGGGTCCGGGAGCCGCAGGTCATCGCGGCACTGACGACGGCTCTCAAGGACCGCGACACGAATGTGCGTCGCCATGCGGTCCGCAGCCTGATGGCCGTCGCCGCTGTGGATACGAAGGAGGTCGTCGACGCAATGGCCGCGCTGCTCAGGACGGACCCGCGCAAGGAGGTCCGCGCCGCCGCCGCCGAGGCGTTGACTGGGCCGCGTGAAGAGGCTGCGCGCGTGTTGATACAGGTCCTCGCCGGCCACGACGACGCATTCAGCCGCAAGCACGCAGCTCGCGTGCTGCGGAACGCGGGCCCGGCCGCCGTTCCGGTGCTGGCGAAGGCGCTCGGGGACAAGGACGCGGGCGTGCGCCGCGAGGCGGCGTGGTCGCTCGGGTATCTTCGAGCCGGCGCGGACGCGCTGAAAGCTGCACTGGACGACCCGGACTACGTGGTCCGTGTCGCCGCCGCGGAGGCGTTGAAGCGGGCCGGGCGCCAGTGACCCGCCGCCGGTTATGCGAACAGGGCGATATGTCCGCCCGTGTGGATGAACAGGATCCGGTCCGTCGGCTCGAACGCGCCCTGTGTGAGCTGATCGAGCAGCCCCGCCATCGCTTTTCCCGTGTACGTATAGTCGAGGAAGATGCCCGCCCGCTCGGCGAGCATCCGGACCGCAGCCCGACATTCCGGGGTGGGAACCCCGTAACCCTCTCCAGCGTACTGGGTCAGCAAGGTCACATCTCCTGGTTCGGCCGTGCCATCGGAGCCGAGCCGGCTCATTATCTTCATCGCGAATTTGGCGATGTCCTTCCGCCGCTCGGCCGGATCGGCGACTGGGCTGACCGCGACCCCAACGACGCTTGCGCCCAGCCCGAACAGCTTCCGGCCCGCAATGAGTCCCGCCTGCGTGCCGGTCGAGCCGGTGGCGGTGAAGATCCGGTCGAAGGTCACGCCCAACTCATCTTCTTGCGCCTTGATTTCGCGGGCGGCGTCGACGTAGCCCATCGCGCCGGTGACGTTGGAGGCGCCGGCGGGGATGACATACGGCCGCCGGCCCTTGCCGCGAAGTTGCTCGGCGAACTCGGTCATCGACGGCTCGTCCGCATACGCGCCCTTCGGGCCGACGAAGTGGAAGACGGCGCCGCACAGCTCGGACGGGATCAGGTTGCCGGTGAGGCGCTCCGGCCGGTCGCCCTTGAGGAACAGGTGGACGTCGAATCCGAGAGCGCGACCGGCAATCGCCGTCTGGCGGCAGTGATTGGACTGAAGACCGCCGGTGGTGAGCACGTCGTCGGCGTTCTGTCTCTGCGCTTCGGCGAGCGCGAACTCGAGTTTGCGGCCCTTGTTCCCGCCCAGGCCGAGCCCGGTCAGGTCGTCGCGCTTGATCCACAGCTCCGGCCCGCCATCGAGGCCAAGCGCTTCCTCGACGCGCCGCAGCCGCTCGATCGGCGTCGGCAACTGGCACAGCCGCAGCCGCGGCAGGGCATCCAGCGTTTCTTCAGGCGTCACCTCGGTCTCCTCCTTGCGATCCGCGATTTCGCTGCTATCCTACTGCGAGCGCCGGCCGCACGCAACAAGGGCCGTCGCAAGCCGGCAGGAGGGCGACGGATGGCCGCCGATCTGGTGCTTCACCACGGCAACGTGTACACGATGGACCGGGCCGCTCCGCGCGCCGAGGCCGTCGCCATCGCGGGCGGCCGCATTGCGGCCGTGGGCGAGGAAGCCGCCATGCTGGACCTCCTGGCCCCGGATGGCCGGGCGATCAACCTGGAAGGCCGCACCGTGCTGCCCGGCTTCACCGACGCGCACCTGCACCTCCTTGGCTTCGGCCTCGGCCTCCGGCAGATCGACCTGGCCGGCGCCGCCACACTGGACGAGGCGCTGGCCCGCGTGGCGACCCGCGCGAAGACCGTTCCCCTGGGCCAATGGCTGGTCGGGCACGGCTGGGACCATTCCCTGTGGGGAACGGGCGCCATGCCCACCCGCCATGACCTGGACCGCGTGGCGCCAGGACATCCCGTGCGCCTGCAGCACAAATGCGGCCACGCCAGTTGGGTGAACACGCGCGCCCTGGAACTTGCCGGCATCACGAAGGAGACCCCCGACCCGCCGCGCGGCGAGATCGAACGGGAATCGGCGAGCGGCGAACCCGCCGGCATTCTCAAGGAAGAGGTCATGGCGTTGGTCTCGCGCCTGCTGGACGAGCCATCGGTGGATGAGGCGGCGGAAGCGATTCGCGCCGCCATTCCTCATGCCCATCGGGCCGGGCTGGTCGGGGTGCACGCCCTGCAAGGTGCGCTGGCGTTCCGCGCCTTCCAGCGATTGCGGTCGGCAGGTGAGTTGAGACTGCGAACGCTGGTGACCGTCCAGGAGGGCAACCTCGACGCGGCTATCCAGACGGGGCTGCGGTCCGGTTTCGGGGACGAGTGGCTGCGCATCGGCGGCGTCAAGGTCTTTGCGGACGGAGCGCTCGGCTCGCGCACGGCCTACATGCTGGCCCCGTATGAGGGCGAGTCGGACTACTGCGGCGTTTCCACCGCGACGCCCGAGCACCTCCGCGAGGTCGTCGACAAAGCCGCCCGGGCGGGCTTTCCGGCGTTCATCCACGCCATCGGCGACCGCGCCAACCGCGAGGCGCTCGACGCCATCGAGGCGAGCCGAGAGGCCGGCGTGGGCCCGCACCTTCGCCATCGGATCGAGCACGCCCAGCTTCTCGACCCCGCCGACGTCGGCCGTTTCGCCGCGCTGGGCGTCGTGGCGTCGATGCAGCCCATCCACGCCACCCAGGACATGCTTATCGCGGACAAGCACTGGGGCTCGCGCAGCGCCGGAGCCTACGCCTTCCGCAGCCTGCTGGACAGCGGCGCCGTGCTTGCCTTCGGCTCCGACTGCCCGGTCGAAGACCTGAGTCCGTTGGTCGGCATCCACGCGGCGGTTACCCGCCGGCGTGCGGACGGCTCGCCCGGCCCGGAGGGCTGGTACCCGGAACAGCGCCTGACCGTCGAGGAAGCCGTCCGCGCGTACACGATTGGGCCCGCTTACGCCGGCGGCGAGGAGGTCCTCAGGGGCAGCCTCGCCCCCGGCAAACTGGCGGACATGGTGGTCCTCTCTCAGGATATCTTCGCCGTCGACCCGATGGCCATCCTGGAGACGGAGGTGGTGGCGACCCTCGTCGGTGGCGAGTTTGTCCACGGCCAGGATGTGCTGATGGACTCGTGAGGCGGTCGAAGCGGGCTACGGCCAAGCGTTCACTGACAGACGGAGGAGTGACATGAGTCTCATGCGATCTTACCCGCGCCGAGCTCTCGCCGTGGTGGCCGGCTTGGCGCTTCTCGGCGGGGCGGCGCACGCCGCGGGCCGGGCCGCCTTCGCACGCAAGCCGGCGGCGGCCAGGGAAGCAGACGCCACGCGCATCCGGTTCGCCGCGGCCGCGCCGACCGACTGCGCCGTCTACATCCTCGACGCGAAGGGCGCGGTTGTCCGGCACCTTGCAGCGGGCGCGATCGGGGCACGCGCACGGCATGCCGCGCCACTGCGGCAAGGCCTGGCGCAGTCCCTGGTCTGGGACGGCAAGGACGACCGCGGGCGACCGGGGAAGGGCGGGCCGTTCAGGGTGAAGGTCGGACTCGGCCTGACCCCGCATCTCGACCGGTTCATCGGCCACAACCCGGACGCGTTGGGCGGGAACCCCGGCGCGGCTCCGGACTTCTCGGCCGTGCGGGCGCTGGCCACCGGGCCGAAGGGCGAGGTCTTCGTCTTTCACCACGTCGGCGAGCTGCACGGCGGCGAAGCCACCACCGTTTGCTCCGTCCTCAGCCGCGACGGGAAGTACCTCCGGATGATCCTGCCGTACCCGGCGGGCCTGCCGGAGGAGAAGCTCCGTGGCGCAAAGCGGCTCATACTGCCGGACGGACGGACGGTGCCATTCATCTACCAGGGTGACGTGCGGGCGCTCGTACCCGGCGGCGGGTATCTGCCCCGGCATCGCGCCGTTGTCACCCCGGACGGCCGGGTGGCGTTTGTCGGCGTTCAGGAATGGCTGCGCGTCATCCTGCGCTATCCCCAAGCGGGGATCGCGCAAGTGGCGGCCATCCACACGGACGGCGGCATTCCGCCCGGCGGCGTGCTCGGGCCCCGCATCTCCCAGATCTCCACCAGCAAACGCCCGCACGGCGGCTGCGAGGACCGGATCTCGCGGACCGCCGCCAGCCTCGCCGTCTCACCCGAGGGGACGTTCCTCTACGCAACCGGCTACCGCGAGGGCGATGGCCGGCGTTACGGCGACAAGCCCGTCCACGCCGTCTTCCGCTTCACCTGGCGGGACACGGAGGCCCGCATCTTCATCGGGCACAAGATCGAGTCGGGCGCCGGGGCGACGCGCCTGAACACGCCGATGAGCGTGGCGGTCGACAAGAACGGCGACCTCTACGTCGCCGACCGCGGCAACGACCGCGTCGCCGTGTTCAAACCGGACGGGTCCTACCAAGGCGAGTTGAAGGTCGAGCGCCCGGACCGCGTCGAGGTGCACCCGAAGACCGGCGCGGTGTACGTGCTCGGTGGGAAGACGATCAACCGGCTCCAGAAGTTCGCATCGTGGAAAGCATCGGGGCCCACGGCGCAGGCAACCCTCCCGTGCTCGCCGCCCCGTCGAAAGAGCGCCAGGGGCGTCGCACCGGTCATGGCGCTCGACGCGTCCGCCGACCCGCCGGTCCTGTGGTTCACCCCGCCGGCGAACGGCCAGTGCGGCTACAGCCTGCTGCAGATGGAGGACCGCGGCGGGAGCTTCGGGAAACCGGTGGACGTGGGCACGGCCGCGCAGGCGCGGCGCGTCGGCGTCGGGGCGCTGATCGACCTGACCCTCGATCGCCGGAAGGAACGGCTGTACGTGGGCTGGCGCAAGGTCAAGGACTACCGGGTTACGGCGTGGGACGGACGAACCGGAAAGCTCCTGAAGGATGCAAAGATCCCCCGGCTGCGCGGCGGCACGGGCGACATCGCCGTCGTCGGGCTCGACGGCAGCTACTACGTGGTGCACGGGGCGCGCGGCTGGCGCCGCCCGCTGGTGGCGCGGTTCGACGGGGATCTCCGCGCGCGCCCGTTCGCCAAGGAAGATGACGTGACCGCAGGCAATGCCCACATCCACCACCGCGGCCTCGCCGCGGACCACAAGGGCAACGTGTACGTGCTGTGGGACAAGAGCATTCTCAAGGAGAAGCGCCCCGGCGAGGCCGGCATGGCGAACAACCTGGTGGTCTATGGCCCCGACGGCACGCTGATCGACCGCAAGCGGATCGACTCCGACATCCGCGGCCTCAATTCTGTCCGGGTGGACTACGCCGGAAACTTGTACCTGGCGGTGGGTGCCCGCCCGGCCGCCAAGAAGGTCCCCGACGACTTCAAGGGCATGGACTTGGGGGTGCCGGCGCACGTGCACGTCAACACGGCCGAAATGAACTGGTACCCGCTGATGTACGGCTGCATTGTCAAGTTCGGCCCCGAAGGCGGCGCCATCCGAAAGGGCGCCGGCGGCGTGCCCATGCACTACGGCGTCTCCAACAAGACCGAGATCAAGGGGGCGAAGTGGATCTACTACGGAGCCAGCGTCGTCGCGTCCTGGCGGACTGGCCCGCCGTACGACCTGCCCGACACGTGCCTGTGCGAGTCACCGTGGTTCGACGTGGACGGCTTCGGCCGCAGCTTCTTCCCCGACGCGTGCCGGTTCCGGGTCGGTGTGCTGGACGCCGCGGGGAACCTGGTGTGCACCTTCGGCGCCTACGGCAACCAGGACTCGGCCGGCCCTGGGAGCGCGGTGCCGGTCCCCGAGATTCCGTTCTGCTGGCCGCAGGCGGTGGCAGTAGGCGACGAGGCGGCCTATGTCGCGGATCGCCTCAACCGGCGCGTCGTCCGCGTGAAGCTGGATTACGATGCAGAGGTAACTGTTCCCCTCCCGTGAGCGCCGCGGGCGCCGAGGCATTTGCTTTGCTCCGAAGGTGTTGAGTGTGAGAGGGATACGCGGGGG
>CAZDHT010000153.1:0-12876 GCA_964505325.1 uncultured Planctomycetota bacterium
ATGAGCGTCCAGGTGAGGTTGTGTGCGAGGACGGTGGCGGCGACCTCGGAGCGAACGGCTTGGGGGGAGTGGCTGCGGAGGACGTTCATCTCGAGTGTGGTCTTGAGGGATCCGATGCGCGTTTCGATGCCCCACCGCCGCCGGTAGAGTTCGACGATGCTGTTCCCGGACCGTGAAATGCCGCGACGCGTGTGGGACGTGGAGGCTGAAAACTTCGCATGGATTGACTTCTTCTGGTCAACGATGGGGCGCTCCGGAGAGTTCGGTCGGGGCGTTGAAACGATCCATGAGAGAATGAAGGCCCCCGAAGAACTGAAAAAGCTCCTGGCCAACCTGGCGGATGGCCTGGCAAAGAGATTCGACCTCCCGGGTTGGGGCGACTGGACCGAAAGCAAGCTTCTGATGTGGGTCTTCAACTGCATTGTGGACAAGCACGCAGGAGCAGAGAGAACGCGCACGGAGGAACTTCTGAGCGAGGATGCGAAGTCAGGGCTGTGGACATATGCGAATGGACCTCTCCGAGAGCAGGTTCTGCTGGAATGTGATGAGAACATGCCGCTCGATGCTACCTTCGTGTTCGGACACACCCACAAGCCCTTTGAAGAGGGTCTGAATTTCCAGGGGTATCCGAAATGGGTGAATGTGTACAACAGCGGAGGTTGGGTCGTGGAGTCGCAAGAGGCGCAACCACTGCATGGAGCTGCGATGATACTGGTGGACGAGAATCTGGATGCCACTTCGGTCCGGATGTATAACGAGATGCGTGGCCAGGAGACATGCCTCGTGAGGGTTGACAGCGCCACCCACCCCGGGGAAGGGCCGCACGCCTTCCACAGCCGCATGGCCACCTTGGTGAGGGCAGAAGAGGAGCCTTGGAGAAGCTTCTCGGCGTTGGCGGGCACCACGGTGAGCAAGCGCGCCAAGAACCTTCAGGCCAGGATATCGGGCGGGACCACATGAACCGGGCGCCGCACAGCATACTCCACCCGCGGAGGAAGGGTGGCTTCTGTGAGGCGAATCAGGCCGGTGCCACGCGGCAGACATCTGGCAGCGCCACATCGGTGTCAGGGGTCTCTTGTAGCCACCGTCTCGCCGCGGGTCTGGTCGCGGCATCGTGGCGCGACCCCGCAGGAGACAATCCGGCGAGGACCACGCCGGCCACCAGTGGGCTGGAAAGGAGCAGTCGACATGGCGCCGAATGAATCGCCCGGACAGCGGCAGCAGAGGCTGGAGCACACCTTCCAACAGGATGGGTTCGTCGTGGCCAAACGGGTGCACGTCAACGAGTGCGTCGGGCTGCCGGCCGAACATCAGCCGTCAGGCGACGGCAGCGGCGTGGTCGAATCGGCGTGCGGGCACGTGGTGGCCCAGCGGATGGAGATCACCAGCCGGATGAGCTGGCACGCCCGTCGAGCCGAGGCCATGCTCTAGCTTCGCTGCTTGATTCGGAGCGGACAATGGGACACCTTTTGGCCCTGTTGTGCTCTCGCCGCCTGAAAATACCCCCCGCTGGGAGTATCGACTGGGGAACAATGGGAACCTTGACGGCGGGCCGAAGTGAAGGTACCCTATCTGTAGGCCTCAACCAGGAGTGGCCGTCTAGTCCGGGGGCCTTCAATGAGTTTCATTAGCTTGACGACGTACAGGCGGGGAGTGAAGCTGATGGCACGGACGACGATGATCCTGGCGACCCTGGTGCTGGCGGCCGGTTGCGCTTCGCCGCGCGACCGCATCCCAAACGATGTCCCGCGCGACGGGCCTGTTCGGGCGGTTGAGGCGGAGCAGGATGTGGGGGCTGGGCGGCCGGCGCATCTGGGTGGTTGACATGTTCATCGCCATGCACGATGAGGACGAGCTCGTTCGGGAGACGGCGTTGCTGCTGCTTGAGCGGCTGCCGGTACCGGAGAAGCGGACGAAGGAAGACCTGCGCCGATGGTGGCGGAGGGCAAGCCCTGATTTCTTCGACTGAGCGAGCCGAGGGAAGTCTGCGTCTACGTCCCGTCCTGCCGGTGGAGGTGCCGGTGTTGCGATTCCTGCTCGCGGCCGCACCTACCCCTGGCTATCGCGTTGACTGTTGGGCTCGGGCCCACTTTTTCCAGCAAAGGTTTTCCGCTCCATGGAGTCTAACGAGATAGTGGCAGCGACGAGCGCGAAGAATGGGGTGGAGCGGCCGGATGAGGAACTTATCGCCGCGTATAGGGAGACGGGTCAACAAGATGCGTTGGACACGTTGGTGCGGCGGCATGTGGGGCGGGTCCGTTCGATGATAGCACAAATGGTGCTCAGCGAAGCCGACGCCGACGACCTCACGCAGGAGGTGTTCCTGCGGGCGGTCCGAGGACTGCCGGGATTCCGGGGACGGGCCCGGTTCTCCACGTGGCTGTACCGGATCGCGATGAACGTGGCGCGAAGCTTCATTCGCACGAAACGGACCTCGGCCGCGGACACGTGGCATGCGTTGGCCGGAACGGTTGACCCTCGTTCGGTGCCTGCCGAGGACAACGCTATGGCAAGGGAACTGCAGGCCAGGATTTCGGAGGCGATGGCCGCCCTCCCTCCGGCCCTCAGAGCAGCCATTGTGCTCACGGCCGTGCAGGGGCTTGAGGCAAAGGAGGCGGCTAAGGTTCAGGGATGCTCGACCGCCCTATTCTATTGGCGGCTGCACAAAGCGCGCAAGGTTCTGAAGAAACGCCTGGGCAAATTCACGGAGCTCAAGGAATGAGGCGGAGACTCAACGAACTACTCAAGGACTGGGCGACCAGCGCCACGGGCGCCTCCGATGACCATCTCGAGCGCCTCGGAAGCAGGATCTCCCAAGAGCTAGCACGAACGGAGCAAGCCGCCCTCCACAGAGAGCCAAGGACACAACGTGGGACCACGCGGTGGCCGAGGTTGGCATTTGCCGGCCTCGCTGTTGCTGCGGCAGTCGCCGTCGGTATCGTGCTCTGGCCACGCAACGCGCCCAGTCGTGCAACAACGGACGACATCGCGCCAGCCACACTGGCCGAAGTCTCGGCCTCAGAGCTCAGGCGCAGCGCAAGGCTTTTCCACGAGACGGCAACGCTCTTCCCTCACTCACTGGAGTGGATTGCGGACTCCGAGGAGGACGTAAGGCTTGGACTGGCCGGCGGCCGCCGCGCTATCGACCTAACGCAGCCGCGGATGCTCATTCGCCTCGTCGTAGTCTGCAGACGGGAGGGAGACAACCACTGGACCCGCGTGTGGAGCACGGACATCCTCGCCCACGCCGAGCAACTGGTCAAGGCCGCGCCTGATCCACGCAGGAACAACTCGTTTGTTTTCTGGCTCCTCCCGCTTGAGGACGGGAATATCGCCGTAGACTTGCGAATCGTGCTGCGAAGCCCAATCCGCGCCGCGTGCGAGACGACCGACGTCCTGGAACCGGGCAAGCCGTCCCAGGTCTTCTCGCTCAAGGCGCGAGGCTCGGAATACCGTGTGTTGCAGGTGGTTGTGAAGCTACCGGATGAGGGGCGCTGGGTGTGACGATCGTCGGACGGGCGTTGACTCTGATCCTGGCAATCTCGCCGACCCTCTCGGCCGTGGGAGCGGAGGGATTCAGGATCACACCCACAGAATCGTGGTCCACGTTGTTTGCGGGCGAGCAGGTCGTCCGGGGTTTCAACGTCGCAGGACGCGGTGCGTTCAAGGGGATAGTCGCGTGGGGGCTGACGGTGAACCGCGCGGTGGTTTCACGCGGCGAACGTGCGGTCGGGCTGGCCCCCAACAAGGCGACCAACGTCAAGCTCAAGCTCCGCCTGCCCCCGGTGAAAGACGGTGTCGTGATGCCGGCAGACCTGGCGGTATCACTTCGCCCGAGGGGCCCTGGTGGTGCGGTGGCGACGTTCACCCAACGCCTGTGGCTGTTCTCAAGAAAGCCGTTTGCTGGCCGGTCGGCGTGGCTGAAGAGCCTGCGGATCCGGCTGTTCGATCCAGAGGGCGCCACCTCGAAGGTGCTGACAGAGGCGAGCATCCCGTTCGCGTTGGTACGCAACGTCGATGCGGTCGCTGACCTCGAAGGCGGCCTGTTGATCATCGGTGAAGGGACATCGTTCAGGGACTACCGGGGCCTCGCGGCGATGATGGTCAAGGCCGCCGCCCGAGGTGTTCCGGTACTGTGTCTGGCGCCATCAGGCGGCGATGTTGCTGCCGCGGGCCCGGGCGATCCGGAACTGCCGTCACCCGTGAGCATCGCCTTTCGGCGCGAAGATATCATAACCGAGTTCGACAAACGGCTCGACGCAGGTGCCTGGCCGCACGACGGCAGGATTGTGGCGACCACGCTGCTAGTCAAGGCCGACCGCGGCCGGGTTGTCGTCCGGGTGACCGACCGGCCCGCCGGTTGGCCTTGGCTGGAGGCCGTGTTTGGCGGCCCGTCGAGAGCTTCTGGGCCGAGCGGCAAGCCGGGCCGGCCCTGTCGGCTGGTCGTGTGCGGATTTGCGATCGTCAGGAAGTGGGGCGCCGGGCCCACGCCTCGCTACCTGTTCGGTCAGATGCTGCGGCATCTGGACTGGACTGTCCGCAGAGCGCGTCCTGAGGAAGGAGGTACTTGAACAGAGGAAGCAGAGAGGGTATCGTTCAGCACATAACCCGCTGGAAGGAGTTCTGGAATGAGAAACCATCGGTATGTTGCGTGGTTGACGCTGTTGGCGGCGGTTTCGATGCCGTGCTTCGGCGCGGAGGAGCCCGCAGATGAGAAGAAGCCTTCCGCCGTGTACCCGGCGGCGATCCTGCCGTTCCGGGAGCACGGCTCGGGCGTGAAGGGGTACGGACTGAAGGTGAGCAATGTTCTTTTCGCGTCTCTCGCCGCCAACGAGAACCTGTATCTTGTGGATCGCGTCGAGTTGACGAAGCTGCTCGCGGAACTCGAGCTCAATATCTCCGGCATGGTGAAGCCGGGCGAGGCCACCAGGATCGGGCAACTCACCGGGGCGAAGATCATCATCACCGGGTCGGTCATCGAGGTCGACAGGACGCTGTATCTTATCGCCAAGATCATCGGCACGGAAACGAGCCGCGTGCTCGGCGAATCGGTCAAGGGCAAGACGGGCGGTGACCTGGCGGAGTTGGTCGAAGAGCTCGGGAAGAAGGTTGCCGCCACCGTAGTCAAGAAGTCCGGCAAGCTGGTCGCCGAGGTGGAGAAAACGGCAGACCGCGTGGCCGCGCTGAAGAAGCTCCTGGGCGATGCCAAACGCCCGTCCCTCGTCGTCAAGATTGCCGAGCGGCACGTCGGCCAGGCCACCGTCGACCCGGCGGCACAGACCGAGGTGACTTTGTACTGCAAGGGCGCCGGATTCGAGGTGTATGATCCCCGGGCCGGCGCGGCCAAACGAGCCGACATCAGCATCACCGGCGAGGGGTTCAGTGAGTTCGCCGGCCGGCGCGGCAACCTGATTAGCGTCAAGGCAAGGCTCGAGGTCAAGGCCGTCGACCGCGATGGCAAAGTTGTTGCCACGGACCGGCAGACGTGCGTGATGGTCGATCTGGTGGAACAGATCGCAGGCAAGGCGGCGCTCCAGCAGGCCGCGGCCGCCATCGCCGAGCGCTTGCTGCCGAAGCTCGTTGGGAAATAGCATGGGGTCGAGAACCTCATTACTTGCAGCTCTCGTGCTCGCGGGGTTCGCGCCGCACTTGGCGGCTGACGAAGGAGCACCGACTGTAGTGATCCTTCCGCCGGGATTGCCGACGGGGTCCACTCCGGAAACTCGCGTCGCCGCCGAACTGCTGTGCGACCGTCTGGCCGAGGTCATCGACCAGACACGCGCCGCTCGCGTTGTGGACCGCGCGCAACTGGACCGCGTCCTGCGGGAGCGGGAACTCGCCGCAGATCCCAGCAAGGCGATGCTCAGTTACGACGCTATGGTCCGAGTACGCGTGGACGCCACCTGCCTGGTTCCGAAGGTCCGCCTGGACCTGCTCGAGTTGTCTACCGGTAACGTGATGGCGTCGGCTGACTATCCCTGGCCGATGAAGGACGCGAACCTCGGTAAAATGGCGTCCCTGTGCAAGTCGGCCCTTTCGTCTCTCGGTAAGCTTCAACGCGAGAAGTTAAGGGTTCGCATGACGGGCGTAGACGGCGTCGGCGCCCAAGTGCGGATGAGGCCGTTGGGATTGCGGCTGAACAAGGTATTCCAGAAGTCGCTTCAGCGGCCCGGGCGAATTGTCCTGGTGCGGCATCTGGAGGCCGGTACGAGCAAAGAGGAATCGCTGTTGCTGCTGATGGGTTTGACCCGGCTGGCCGGCTCTCGGCGGTTCACCCCGCAGGCCGACGCCACTGTCGAACTGAGAGTTATCGAACGCGACTCGGTAGGCAAAACATTCGAGCAAACGCCGGTGGAGATCGGCGTACGTCTGCGAAAGGGTGCAAAATACACGGGCGATTGGGTAATCACAGCCGGGAAGGTAAAAGATTTTGACCGCCTGGTTCAGCAGGCGTGGAGCGAGTTTGCCAAGGGGCTCACCGAAGCCGAAGCCGACGCAGCCGCGAAGTTCCTGGATGAAATGGCTGTTCGCCGCAAGCAGGCCGAGGCCGAACTCAAAGCCGCCGATGGCGTCAAACCTGACCTGCCGTTCGAAGAGCGAATGCTGGCTCAGATCGCCCACATGGACACCGCCCTCAAGATTGATCCTACTTACGAACCGGCGGCCTATCGGCTGGTTTGTGCGCTTAGATCGTTGTGCGGCCGACAGTACACGGTGTACATGAATACTAAGGACGAAGATTTGCATCGTCGGATTAATAAACGCCTCTACCGCATGGCGCGGGAGTGCGCGAGATACTTCCAGCAGTTTGCCGGCGACGGAGAGGAACTCAGCCAGGTGCAACAGATCGCCTGGCTACCGGTGCGTTTCACACTATTGTTGGACCTGGCCAGGGGAAAGAAGGTCGCCCTGACGCCGGACCTGCGTCTGATTCTGGACGCCGCCAGGGAGATCGTCGATTCGGGCGTAACAGGCGACGTCCGGAAACTCGGACATGGCCTGGTCCCTTTGACGAACGTGGTCTATCGCGGGATGAAACAATCCGGTGTCCCCCTGAACCGTCGCCGGCGCTGGCTTGACGGTGTTCTCAAGCGATGCGACGAACAGATGAAGCAGCTGCCTAAGATCGAGTTCCTTCCGGAACTCCGACGGGAATGGAACGTTCGCTTGAGGCTCAAGGCTGCCGGACTCGCAATCGACGACGGCGAACCTGAACGGGCAAAGAAACTCGTGGAGCACGTCCGTGCGCGTTTCAGCGACATCAAAGTCTGCAACCCCGGCGAGATCGTTCGCCTGATGAGGCTGACTATCGAGCAGACCAAAGATACCGATACGCTCGCGAAATTCGACCGCTGGGCGCAGCGATACAACAGGCCGGCCTGCTTTATACATATCAAGTGGCCGAGAATCGACGTCTTTGCCCGCGGGAAAGACCCCACCGTCAAAATGACCCATATCCGGCACAAGGCGCTGTCCCGCTATGGAATACACGCCCCGATTTCAGCCCTCGCAGAAGGCGATAAGCAACTCTACATCGTCATGTCTCAGGAGAGTGGTAGCAACGCCATTTGCTGGTCTCAGTTTGAGGGCGTGATCGATTATGGTATCTCCCAAATTGTGGCGCAGATTCCTCTGGACGATAAAGGCAGGCCGGTGGGACGTGAAGTGGTCGTTGACCAGCGATGGAAAAGGAAGGCCTGGGACAGCATCAGCATTCTCCCGCAGCCGAAAGTTCGCAAACACCTCCACGTCCTGTGTGCGAAGTACGTCAACGGGAAGCTCTGCCTGGGCACAATGCACTCCGGACTGCTCGTGTTTGACCCGAAGACAGAGAAGTGGAACGTCTATGGCCCCAAGCAGGGTCTGCCGATATGGAGAGTCTATTCCCTCTTCCCGATTGGTGAGAATGTTCTCTTTTGCAGCGGCCATAGCGAACATAACGATCTCTACGTGCATTACAAGCTGGATATAAGCACGGCGAAGGTTACACTTCTGCGCCGCCGAGGAAGCTTGAATGTCCACTGGAGCGACAGGAGGCACGTTCCTCATCGCATGGTGGAGGTTTGGTGGTCCGGTGAAAACCTCATGGGATGGGACCGGTATGGACTCTGGAAGAACCTTTTGTCCGACACAACGAAGCAAACCAGGCTTTCTCCCAATGCGCCTTACGGCTGGCGAACCGACGACTTTGAGGCACGATATATTCTGGATATGACCCAAATCGGGGATCGGCGATTCATCACGTGCGGCGGCGGCCTGCACGAAATCGATTCGGCCGGAAAAGTGATTCGCACATGGATAATGCGACTGAGGTTCCAACCGGCCGGTGCACCGCTGGCGTGGCGGCATAATGACATTGTCGTCCCGCGAGATTGCCCGGCGGATGAACGAATGCTCAAATCAGGGAATATGCTCTTTTTCCACGGGACATGCATCTTCAACTCAAAACCGGTTGCATACGACCCCCAAACAGATACATGGTACTGCTCGCTGCCAGGATTACGAGTAGAACACGCCATGGGAACCAACGGCGGCGTGTGGATAGGGACCAGATCGGGTCTGATATATATCAACACAGCCGACATCATCGACGCAGCCAGGAGCGCAGGCAGGGTACTCACCACCAAACAGTGGCAGGAAGGCAAGCGGAAGTTTATCGCTTCGGCGTCTCTGTTGGACCAGGCGAAGTTCGCCTTCGGTATGAGGCAGTTTGAGAAAGCCGAACGCCTTCTGACTCAAGTACTTGAATCCGCGCCTGACAACGCCGAGACGCTGCTGCTGATGGGATACCTTCACGATACGTGGTGCACCAATAAGCCGGACGAAGCCGCTAAGTACTACCGTCGCCTGGAAGGTCTCACAGGCAACCCATCGGCTGCAATGTCGGGAATGTGGATGCGATTTCACCTTCATGCGCGACGTAAGGAATACGCCGAAGCCTACCGCCTGACCAAAGAGATGCCGAAACGGTTTGGCTGGCTCGAAGACCACGCGAGGCGCGAAATGACCTACTGGGAAAGTTGGCTCAAGAAGGAACTCGCTAAGAAAACGAGCGAGTAACAAAGGGAATACCGTGAGAGAACAAGACGCATGAATTGGCGGAGAACTCTCGAGGAATCAAAGGGTTACCAGTTTGCGCCGTGGGCCTTGGCCGACGCCGACTGGTCCGACCAGAGAACACGTAAACCGTTCTCTCGGCGGTCTCCGCGTGCTCTGCGGTTAGAGAAAGCAGCGTAGTAGTGCTAAGGTCCTGGCCGAGAAAGCCGTCGAGCAGATGGCGGGCAAGGCCGCACTGCAGAAGGCGGCAGCCACTATCGCCGAGCGCCTGCTGCCCCAGTTGGTCACGAAATAGGCCGAGGCCCCGCCAAGTACGATTGGAGAGCGATGTCGTTCCGAAGACATGTCTTGGCTTCGGCGTGCCTTGTCTGGTCCGGCCTCTCGATCGCGACCGGGCAGGCGGCGCAGGCCAGGGCGCCGCGCGAACTTGACGGACGGAAGCTGGGGGTGATACCGCGCCACCAGGTCACCTACACGGTGAAGCAGGAGCACGTGAGAAACGGGGGGCGGTTCCCCGGGCGCTTCGTCCTGACCGCGGACCTGATGATCTGTGTGGACAGCAAAAGGCTCAAGCTGGCACCGAACAAGCTCCAAGGGCGGTCCGCCCTGCCGGTCGTGGCATGTGTCACGAACTTCGACCATGCCCGCGTGGACTCCACGGGGAAGGAGCGCTCGGGGACGTTACCGAGCATATACTCTCGGCTCAAGTGGGACGAGAAGACGGGCGACATTCAGTTTCACGGGGGCGTGTACTCGTGCTCCCCCAGCGGTTCTAGTGTCTTGGAGCCCATCGTCGAGCTGCACACGCTGAACGCGTGGCTGGCGGCTCTTGACGTGCGGTTCCCGCGGAAACTGGCGCTGCGAAAGGGCTTCACATGGGGCGACCCGCCGAAGCAAACGCCCACCCGGCACGAAGACGTGTCCTACCTCCAGCATTGGACACTGGCCGGCTTTGAGGAAGACAAGGGAAGGGGGCTCCTCCGGCTGACTGCAGCGACCACCGACGGAAAGGGCCATTCGATGAGACGTGAGGTCCGGTACGACACCGGCCGAAAGCTCGTCGTGCGCGCGGCCGTGATCTTCGAGAGGAAGGACCAGACCAGCGCTGAGAAGGTCAGCGTCACCATCGAACTTGGCGGGAAGAGATGAGCAAGGCGGCGGAAGTGCCGGGGTGGGCATCCTGCGTATGCATTTGCGCGCTGGGCATCGCGGCTTCGTCCGCGCAGGGTGCGGGTCGCCTGAAGAAGCCCCGAGTGGCTGTCGTGGCCGGGTGGTCGGGCGACGCGCGAGCGCTGGCCGACCTCCTGACCGCGGAACTGAGCAAGACCGGCCGTGTGGACTTGGTCGAGCGTTCAGAACTCAAGAAGATCGTCAAGGAGAAGGAGCTGCAGGGGCTCTTCGGTGCGAAGAACGCCAGGTCGCGGCGAAGGTTCGGCTCCTTCCTTCGGGCGGAGTTCCTCCTGCTGCTCCGCGTCAGCAGGCACAAGAAGGCTCTGGTGAGCGAGAGCGTGATTGCAGAGACGCGCTTCGGCTATCGGCTGTGCAAGCAGGCCCGGCGCTGGAATCGGAATGACATTGGCTCGGCAAGCGAGGACGTGTCCGCGCTCCTGCTCGGCGCGGTCGAGCGGTTCCGGCGCGGAGTGAAGCTGGCCGTGGCGATCCCGCCGTTCTACAGCCGCAGCCTGACGCACCGCTTCGACTATCTTCAGGCGGCGTATGCGCGGACGGCCGAGCTCGAGGTGGTCCGCAGGCCGGGCTGCGTGGTGGTCGAACTTGAAGAGGCCCGGGCCGTCGCCGACGAGTTTGCCACGAGCGCAGGCAGCGACCTCGTCCGGCGGGCGCTCCCGCACTACATTATCGGAGAGTTCAGGCACGACAGCGTGAAGCCGGGCTCGCCACTCACGGTGAGCATGCGCCTTGAGCTTGATGGGAAGACCAAGTTGAGGACGTCGAAGAAGCACGATGACGCGCAGAAGGGCGCGGAGTTTGTGCGGCAGACGACCAGCCACATGCTCGATCAGATTGCCGAGAAGACCAGCACCCCGAAACGTCCGAGGAACGCGACCGCCGAAGTGAACCGGCTGGCCGAAAGCGCGCAGTCGTTCCTGCTTGCCGGCTCGTTCGAGGAAGCGGCTGCGCTGTTCGAGGCGGCGGCGCTCCTGGATCCGAGAAACGTTGGCGTGCGGCACGGCGCGCACACGGCCTACTCCAGGATTCTCAGCCGGAGCCCTGCCGCCGCCAAGGCGCCGGAGTTGCGGCGACGGCTTGGCCTCGCACTGCGCGCCGTCGAACATCTCCGCCCGGTTGCGCGAGGCAAGCGCTTCGGCTCCTTCCGCGAGTTCGAGGCCGCTTTCCATGATTTCTGGGACGCCCTGTCGGAACTGGCAACCGCGGCCAGAAAGGCCAAACTGGCCGGCGAGGTCGCCGCGCTGGAACAAGCCAAGCGTGATTTCTTCCTGCACGATTACGTACACACGTGGCGGAAGGGGGTGTGGCCCGGATTTGAGCCCGAGAAAGAGAACTTCGCACTCGGACGGGTGTGGGCGAGGTCCATTCCCGTGCACGACCTCGGCAGGTGGCCGGGCATCCTGACGAAGCGCGAACTCGACTACCGGCTCAAACTCATCCGCGCGGTTCTTGCCGGCAAACCGGATACGTGGGATAAGGCCGTCTGCTTTGCCGTCTACAACCACCGGGAACCTGTCCATATACGTTACGACGCTCGGGAGAAGGCCCCCCGCTTTGTTGTCTACAACCACCCGTCCTCGCGCCGCAAGATGAGCGACCAAGAGAAGAAAGCTGTCGAGCAGTCCCTTAAGCTGTACGACCGGTTCATTGACGAACTGGCGCGCGACCGTGACCGCATGCTGCGCGCCCTCGCCAGGTATCTGCGTTTCCGAAAGGGCCATTTTTCCCTGCTCTTCCCCCCGCGCTCGGGCGGTCGAAGGCGGCCCGACTTCATAGAGCTCTGCGAGTTGAACCGGGCAGCCCAGGAATTCAAGAGGGACGGGTTCTGGCAACCAGCGAACAGCCTGTGGTACGCCGCAGGTGAACTCCGTTGGAGCTACCAGAGCTCAATGCCCAGCTACAAGCGCCGTGAGCCGCCGGCGCCCTTTCGGCGACCGCGAACATGGGACACGCCAGGCGACCATTTCAAGAGCGGCCGCCTCGCGTTCGAGCGGGTGAAGATCAAGCTCGCCGGACGCCCCCTTGGGGTGAATGAGACCCGCGGAGTGGTCCGGTGCTGCAAGGGCGTAGATGCTTTCTGGACGTCATCCACCATTGGCCTGATGTACAGGAGAGGCTCGGTCGAGTCGGTGTTCTCCGATCCAAAGATCACCCTCACCGGCGTGTGCTGGGACGGAAAGTGGCTATGGGCGGCGACCAGGCAAGATCGCATTCTGCTGGTTGATCCCCTGAAGAAGGGCATTCGGACAATCGGCAAGAAGGAAGGCGTGCCGGGCTCCGGCATGGGGATGCGCATCTGCGCGCTGGAACCCGGCAGGGCGTTCGTCGTGGGCTCCATTCCTCCGCACCGCCGCGCCTGGTGCGCGCTCGTCACAGCCGACGGCAAGGTCGATATCTTCCACGAGGCGCGTCTGCTCGGAAAGACACGCGACGACGCCGCGCCCGACGTCGCCTTTGCGCCGGAGTGGATCTGCCCAATTCGATCCGCCGATGGAAAGACCGTGGAGCAGATTCTCGTGGGGCGAGCGGCCTCGGGACTCAACAAGTACTCCGTCATGCAGCGGCCGCTGGTCGTCGACCCGAGGAAGCGAACGGCGGCCAGTTCGGTGGACCTGGGCATGCACTGGACAG
>CAZDHT010000154.1:0-9432 GCA_964505325.1 uncultured Planctomycetota bacterium
CGTGCGAGTCGACCTTGACGTCGATGGAGAGGCTGAGTGAGCTGTACCCAGAGGCGTCGAGGCTCAGGTTCTGCTGGACCGTGGTCCAGTCACCGCTGCTGCCGCCCGCGGACCGCGTGCAGCGGAGACAACTGGCTCCCGGGGCGGAGGGACCGTTGTCCGCGACCACGGAGATAGCGGAGTTCTCCACGCCCACTCCCATAAACGACTCGAAACGGGTCCAATTGTTGGGCACAGTATCGGCAACGCCGTCCAGCGGCCCGCTGGTGCCCATCGGCGTGGCCCCGCCCTCGAACAGACCGTTCTGGATGACGCTCGCCTGCGCCGCGCCTGCGAGCAGCCCAGCCACCGCCAACGAAATCACCATCAACCGCACAACCGCCATGGTTCTCGCCCTCATCTCACTACCTCCTAAACAGGGCCCTTGTTCCACCGCCTGATTGCCTCACTACGCGCTCCGCCAGACGCGGGCGCCGCGCCCGCTTCACACCTGCCGGACCCGTGCGCACACCACGAGTTCGCCGCGCTGGCGGAACGCGTCCCGCTCAGCGCTGCCAGATGCACAACCGCGCACGGCGCGCCGGCAGACCGTCTTATGTCGAGGCTGATGCCGAATCCACAGATGCAGAACACAACAGCGGCGTCCTCCGCCACCGCCTCTTGCAGTTGGATTAGGTAGCAATTAGCGTGCCAACGGGGTGGGGATTCGGCGGACAATTTTGGCTACGCCGTAACTGGCTACGCTATAAGTTGTTATTAAGCCCCCGCTGAGGCAGCGTTCGGAACCCCCCCCGGGGGTCTGTTGCGGACAGGCAACATCCCAGGCGTTATCGGCGTTGCCATGTTGCCCCAAAGGAACGTGTTGGCTGGGAATCCGTCTGGACCGACCGAAATGTGGAGGGGGGTCATGCTGATGTCCTTGGCACGGTGGGGAAATGAGTGTGTGGTCATGACCTGCCGGCGAACGGTGCCGGTCTCTGCGTTGTTTGCGGTGAGTGGCGGATCCGGATGGACCCCGCCGAGGAATCTCAGGCAAGACCAGCGCCCACCACCAGGCGTCAACACAGCCCGACAGACAGCGGGGAGGCGGGGTCGCGGGCGCCGACGCGAGTACGAGTGTAAGAGAGAGTAGGCGTAAGAGCAGGAGGAAAAGCAGGAGTAAGAGTACGAGTAAGAGTAAGAGCACGAGTAAGAGTGGGGCGGAGCAGGTGTAAGATGTGGGAACGGCGGAGAGTGGAGAGCAGTTCTGGGCGGTCCGGCGTCCGCATTCGGCTTGACACCGCCGACGCGGGGGATGTATCCTCTCGACGTGCGGGGCGTTGCCAGGGGCGCGCCCGCTTGAGGGAATCAGCCGCTATGAGCGAGCCGAGAACCCGCGAGGTGAACTGCAAGATCTGCTTCAGGCCGACGCGGATGCCGATCGGCAATCCGCCGTTCGGGACGGCGCTGATCTGCTCCCACTGCCACAGTCCGCTGGTCGGCGCCACGACGAAGGCGGGCGCCCCGCTATCGGCGCCTCCCGGCCTGCTGCGCCGCCTCAGCGGCTATTCCGGTCGCTGCCTCATCCACCCGCGCTGTCCGTGGTGCAGCCAGATCAACTACGCAATCGTGGCCCCAGCGGCGGGGCGCTCGACGCCCTGGCACGAGCAGAAGGAGCCCGGCGAAGCGGAAGCCTTTTGCCTGACTATTCCGTGCGCGGAGTGCGGCAAGGAGTTCTACGTCCAGTGGGACGAGCCGCCCCTGCCGCCCGAGTGCTCGCTGTGTCGGCGGAGAATCGGCCGCGGCGAGCGGTCGACGAGCGACGCGCGGTTCTGCAAGGAGTGCGGCCGCAGGCTCTCGCAAGTGCGCCCGCGACGGAAGGGGGAGCCGCCCCTCGGCGCGGGGGTGGAATGCGTCTTGCTGGTCGGCTTCAGCCGCACGGCGAGAGACGGCCAGGTGAAGGCTTTGCTGCGGTCCGACCGGGAGACGCAGGGCGTGCCGTTGGCCAGGCTGATGCTCAGCGGCGGGGTACCCAAGTCCCCGGTCGAGTCAGCCGTGATCGCCGTGCAGGTCGCCGCCTCGGCCGGCCGCAAGACGGCCGGACATGACATCGACCTGGCCAAGGTCACCTACCAGCCGTTCCAGGACCTGCTGCTGGTCAAGATCTGGAAGTGAGGCCCCGGGGTGGGGGGCGCGGGACGGGACTACTCGAACCGGAGCTCGGCGTACTCGGATGGTGCCGTGCGTTTCCCCGACGCGAACGAGCTTTCTTCCTTGGGTGGCACGTGCCGGTGGCGGACGAAATTGACCAGCCACCGGGTCCTGCGCGGGGCGGGCGGCCTGGCGTGGCAACTGGCGTAGGGCAACGCCACCTCAAGCGTCCAGCCGGGCTTCCCCACCGTCGCCGCGGCCCGCCACGTAGCGTTCCACCGGGCCTGGCTCCACCCTTCGTCGTACTGTACCCCCTGTGTGTTCGCACAGAACCGGAAGTACGGCAGCTTGGGCTTCGTGCGGTCCGCGATCGGGCAAATGCAGATCTCGACCGAATCATCCTTCCAGACAAGCCCGTCCCGCTCCTTCACCTTGGCCACGATATCGCCGGGCTTTGGCTCGGTGCACTGGAACAGGAGGTACAGAGCGCTCCGGCCGTAGACGGCTTGGACGGTGGTCCTGTGCTTGGCAATCTGGCGATTCCGCAGCACGAATTCGCCGACGGCTTTTGCCTTCTGCCAGACCCCGTCGTCGGCCCGGCCGTCGATGCGCGGTGGCAGCCAGGTCTGCAAGGCCGTCAGGTGGCGGAATTTCTGTTTGGGCCCGGTCGTGTCGTCGCCCGTCGCGATCACGATGTCTTCGCCCAGCTCCCGGGCGGCGACGGCCGCTGCCAGCGGGCGGACCTCTTCGCGGGGCACGGCCGCCTTGAGGAGGTCGCTCCCCAACTTCCCCATTCGGAATGCCTCGATGAACTGCTTCTGGTGCTTCCATTCCACTCCCAGCATGCGGATTACCTGCGCCCGCGCCGCGTCGCGCACCGGGCCCTGTCGTTGGTGCAGGAGCCGGCGTAGCTGGAACAGCGCCTCGGGGGAGGGTATGCGCCCGAGCGCGGCGATGCCGTACATCCGCACTTGATGGCACTTATCTCGCTCCGCCCGCATCGCCAGCCCCAGGTGCCGGGGGCCGGCAAACCGGGCGAGCATGCGCGCCGCGTAGATGCGAGGGACGCTGCCGGTGTCCTCAAGCATGGGGGTGACCGCGGGCAGCGCCGCTTTGCCCTGTACGTGAAGCATGGCGTACGCCACCAGGGCGCGGGCCGTCGGCTCCGAGGATTGGAGCAGCGGGCGGATTCGGGCGATGCCCGCCGCGTCGAAGTCCTGCGCAATGTACAGCGCCGCCGGCGGGCCGATGTCTCGATGGGCCAGGAGCTTCGCCAGGATGTCTCTGGCCCTTTGCTCATCCGTCCAGTCGAGCCCCTCGACGGCCGCGCCCGCGCGCCGCACTTGCTGGTCCCGGTGGTTGGGCGGCAGCGGCTTCGGGGCCTGCCTGCCGATGAACACCGGGCTGGTCATGGTCCGGCAGGCGCCGCGAAAGATCAGGGCGACGGCGCGCAGGTACCGCGTGGTCGGGTCCAGCGTCAGGTCAAACGATCGGACCATCTGTTTCGCATCGGGCTTGATCCGGCGCAAGACCACGATCTCGTCCACGAGCCGGCGCACGGCCATGTTTTCGCCTTCGGCGACGGTCTCCTTGTACGCCCTCACGTTGCCGATGATCTTGATCTCGTTGACCGGCTCCCGCGCGCGTAGGTCGATCACCACCTCGACCTTTCCCCCCTTCGGCTGGACGATCGACCCGGGCGGCTCGCCGTCCACAGTGAAGTTCAGCCGGATGTTGTCGAGGTCCGAGACCACGGTCCGGCCCGCGCGGATGGCCTCCACGATCGCCTGCTCGCTGTTGCTCTTCGCCAGCACATACGTCGCGACGGCGCCGCGGCCGAGGACCGGGCGGGTGGCTTCCGACGTGCCGCCCACGATGATCAGCCGATGCCCCTTGGCCAGGAGCTTGTCCCACGCTCCGCCCTGCATGCACTCGGCGCTCCACTTGCCGTTGTGATGGGCCTCGAACGCCGCGAAACCGGTCAGCAGGCTCGTGTAACCCTCCAGCTTCTGGTCGGGATTCACCAGGATGGCGGCACCGCCCACCGAGTTGGTCCAGTCGATCACGCGCTGGGCCCTGGCCTGCGGCAGGGGCAGGTGAGGATCGACCCCCAGCGAAATGATGTCCTCGGTCAGCGGTGTGGGCGCGTGCCATCTCAGCCCGAGCATAGGGGTGAGCGTCTTGGAGCCAAGCTTCTGGAGCGTGTCCGCGGCGTCCGGCACAGCCACCGCCCGAGAGCGGACCGAGTTGCAGATGACCAGCCAGCTCAACCCGCCGGTGGCCGCCTGCTTGACCCGTTCGGCGGCCGTGAAGCGAGCATCGGGCGACGCGAGGACATCCGAGTCGCCCGACCGCCACCGCAGCACCCCGGCGTCTTCAGCCGCACCCGCCACGGACGCGGCCAACAAGCCGCCGGCGATGACCAATGAACTCAGACGCATAGCCGAGCCTCCCGGCCCGCAAGCCGACCGCACGCTCGCCTTCCGGACGATGCGCGCGAAACAACCTGATTATATCGCCCTGGCGACGCCGGCGCAAACGGCCGTCTTGCCGGCGCAACGTCCGGTCCCCTACAAGGTTAGCATCGGCCGGCCGGCATCGCGGATGAGCGGTTATCCGGGAGCGCCCGGCGCGCGCTCACAGGTGCTGCTCGAAGAAATCGTACGCCTTGTTGGCTGCGAAGGCGTGCGGGCCGGGATGCACGTCTGCGAACAGCAGCTCGGCGGCGCCGGCGGCACGGTAGATCTCTTCCACGTGGCGATAGCCCGCGAGCTGGTCCTCGATGAAGAAGCACTGGTCGTGCATGCCCATCTCGATCAGCAGTGGCCGGGGTGCGATCAGCCCGGCGATGTCGGACGTGTCGAAGTACCGGAACACGTTCGGCACGATCTGTGAGCCGCAGAAGTTGGCGCGGTTGACCCCGAACTTTTCCCACGGGTTGATGTAGCCCATGATGTCGGCGGCCCGGATACGCGGCTCGGCCGCCGCGGTGAACGTGGTCATCGTTCCCCCCTGCGACAGGCCCATCATGCCGATGCGGTTGGGATCGACCTCGGGCCGGGCCTCCAGGTAATCGACGCAGCACTTCATGTCCCAGATGTTGAGCGTCAGCGTGTACATGCCCATGATGACCCCGCGCACGAAATGCACGTTGCACTTGTCGCGTCCGGGATACGGATTGCCTCCGTCGGAGCGCTCGCCGAACACCCGCAGATCGGGGCAGATGGTCAGGAACCCCTGCCGCGCCATCAACTCACCGTAGTTGTACGTGTGGTCGGCGATCTCCTGCCGCAACCCGGCGGTGGTCTTGTTGCCGGCGACCGGCTCCTTGCCGAACTCGCCGTGGCCGTGGCTGCAGATGATCGCGGCGCCCCGCTTGTCTTCGGGCATGTCCGTCGGCCGCAACACCACGCACGGGACCGACATCAGTTCCTCGGAGTCGAAGATCACCCGCTCGCGGATGAGCCCGTCCTCTTCCATGGAATAGATTACCTCGGGTGCGAGGTCGACCGGCTCGGGGAACTCGCCCAGCAGCTCGCCGAACTTCCCCCGCGCCGTTCTCTCCCACGCCTCCCAGTCCGCCTTCGTCGAGCCGGAGAAGTGCAGCTCCGGCACCCAGTCCTTCGCCTTGCGGTTGAAATACTCGATCATCGAGAAATTGCGGTTCGCCATCCTTCGTCCTCCTTGCGGATATTCGGGACAGCCACCGTTTTATGCGGAGTCCCATTCTGGGCCTCGCACGCCATGACGCCACGATACCTGTCGCCCCGACGGTGTCAAGACACAACACGGCCATGTCCCTCGCCGAAAAACGGCGCCTGTCCAGGATACCAGTCAAGAGACAAGTATGCTGTTCACGGAACTCCGATCTTCTCCTCGCTGTCGGTGTAGCCGCGGGCGGTGTCGAAGAAGGTGACGCCGTTCTCGGCCGCCTTGCGGAGCAGGCGTTTCGCGTCATCGAAGCCGATCCGCTGGATGGGCAGACAGCCGAAGCCCACCCGACCCACCATCAACCCCGTCCGTCCCAGCCGTATCTGTTCCATCCAAGTTGCCCCGCGAGACCGTTCGGCCGCATTGTATCACAAGCAAGCAGGGAGGCAAGTCGGCTTGAGCCTGGCAGAACGCGCGAGGATGATCTTGTTGCAAACGCCGCGCGGCGTGTGCTATACTCACCGTGTGAAGTTCTCCTGTGACAGAAGCTCACGACCATGACCCAAGTCGCCCCCCAACTGAACGACATTGCGAACGGAAGCAAGAACCGTCTTTTCCCCAAGGACGAGGCGGCGCACCGCTGGTATCGGTTTGTGCTGTCCTTCCCGCCGCAACTGGTCCGTGAGTACATCGACCGGTTCCACTTGACACGCAAGAGCCTTGTGCTGGACCCGTTCTGCGGGACCGGGACGACATTGGTGGAGGCCAAGAAGCAGGGGGTGCGGAGCGTCGGGCTTGAGGCGCATCCGATGCCGGCATTTGCCAGCGGCGTGAAGACGGAGTGGAGCCCGGATCCCCGGGGGCTGCTGGAGCACGCCGGCCGGGTTGCGGCCAAGGTCGAGAAGCGGCTGGCCAGTGGCACGGAGACACTCCGGTCGTTGCCGCCCGAGACGGACAAGTTGCTCCTGAAGGGGTCGATTGGCCCGCTCCCGCTCCACAAGACACTCGCGCTGCTGGACGAACTTCGTGGCGAGGCCTCCTCCCTCTACTACAAGCACGAGCGGTTGTCGCTGGCGAATGCTCTGGTCCAGGACATCGGGAACCTGCACTTCGGGCCGGAGGTGGGCGTCAGCAAGAAGAAGAAGGATGACGCGCCCGTCGTGGCAAGCTGGCTGTCGAACGTGCGAACGATGGCGGAGGACCTGGAGGAGTTGCGGGGCAAGGAACATGTTCCTTCAACTGTGTGGTGTCACGACTCCCGGCACATGCTCGAGCTGATCCCTGACGGCTCCGTGGACGGCGTCATCACTTCTCCTCCTTACCCGAACGAGAAGGACTACACCCGCACGACGCGCCTCGAGAGCGTGATATTGGGCCTGATCCACGATCGCAAGGGCCTGCGGCGGTTGAAGCAGGGCCTGCTCCGGTCGAACACTCGAAACGTTTACAAAGATGACCGTGACGACCGGTGGATCGGCGGGTTCCCGAAGATCAAAAAGATCGCTGAGCAGATCGAACGGCGACGGATCGCGCTCGGCAAAACGAGCGGGTTCGAGCGACTTTATGCGCGCGTGACCAAGCTCTACTTCGGCGGAATGGCGCAGCACCTGTCCGTCCTGCGTCGCGCGCTCCGACCGGGCGCAAGGCTCGCATACGTGGTCGGTGACCAGGCATCGTTCCTCCGCGTGATGATCCGCACGGGCCAGTTGCTCGGTGAAATCGCCGAGTCGCTCGGCTACGAAGTGGAAGCCCTCGACCTCTTCCGAACGCGCTTCTCCACAACCACCAAGGAGCAATTGCGCGAAGAAGTGCTGGTATTACGGTGGCCGGGCTGACGCGACGTATAGGCAGGATCAGAACAGGGGGATCACAGATGGCCAAGAAGAAGACCGAGTATCGCGCCATTCTCCGCGAGATATTCCGTCGGCACTACAAGAAGGGAGTGACGAAGTTCGTCTTCAGCAGGTCCGAGATAGCATCTGCAGCCAAGGTTCTCGGCATGGAGCTTCCGGCCAATCTGGGTGATCTGCTCTATTCCTTCCGGTTCCGCGCGAAGTTCCCAAAAGAGATCGTCGACACCGCTCCCAAGGGCAAGGAGTGGATCATCGAGCTGGCCGGGCGCGGCAAATACCGCTTCCGTCTCGCCAACGCCAGCCGCATTGTCCCGCGACCTGATCTGGTGACCATCAAGGTACCCGATGCGACACCCGAGATCATCGCCAAGTACGCAATGAATGACGAACAGGCTGTCCTGGCAAAGGTCCGCTACAACCGGCTCATTGACGTCTTTCTCGGAATCACGACCTACTCGCTTCAGAATCACCTTCGCACTTCCGTCGCCGGAATGGGACAGATCGAGATCGACGAGATCTATGTCGGCGTGAACCGGCACGGGACCCAGTTCGTTGTGCCGGTTCAGGCGAAGGCCGGTCGAGACCAGATCGGCTCCGTACAAGCGGCCCAGGATGTTGCGTGCTGCTCGGAGAAGTTCCCGGAACTTATCTGCCGACCCGTTGCTGCTCAGTTCCTGAAGGGCGACGTGATCGCCTTGTTAGAGCTAACGCGTGACGGCGCTGAGGTGCGCGTGGTGGATGAGCGCCACTACAAACTCGTGCCGGCAGACGCCGTCACGAAGGCTGACCTGACACGCTACCGGAAGAGCGACCCGTCCGCACCCTGACCACACCTCTCGCTGATTACTGATCCTCCCAGCGCGGCGGCCAACTCACGGCGGTAGTAGCCGACCACGTAGCTGGAGAGCCGCTGGCTGATGGTGTTCTGCTCGGTATCGACGTCGGGCAGGTCGGCGTAGGCTTGTTCCTGCTCCTCGGGGCTGAGATAGTTGGGCAGGTGCGATTCGATGGTGATGATGCCGTCGTAGTTCCGCCGCTTGAGATCGTCGGCGAACTCGGTCCAACTGATCATGTCGTCGCCGGGCGGTGTGCCGTCGCCGGTGACGGGGTCGCGGGCGCGGTTGATGCCGGAGATGTGGAAGTTGACGGCGCGGTCGCCGATCTGGCGCATGAAGTCGGCGTGTGTGTGGCCGAGCGTCTCGGGCTTGCACGCGTGCTTGACGTCGAGCGTCAGCTTCAGGTCCGGCGCCGCCTCGAAGAGCCGGGCGAACGGAGCGACCGTCTGCTTCGAGCCGTTCTCGAGTGTGGGGACGACGCCCAGCTCGAGGCAGCGGTCGACGTAGGCCCGCACCTTCGCCACCTGGCCGTCGAAGTCCTCGTCGAGATCGCCCTTGGGGCAGTGGATGACGGCCAGCCCGGCGCCGAGGTCCGCCGCCGTCCGGCACACGTCCATCGCGACGTCGAGCCCGCCCCACGCGTGGAGCGAGCCAACGCGGACGCCGCATCTGTCGGCCGCGTTCCGCACCTGCTCCAGCGCCGGGCGGGACTCGTGGCAGCGCGCGGCGTCGTCCTTTGATACCTCGATACACGTGATGCCGAGGCCGTTCAGCCACGCGAGCTGCGCCTCGCACAGCAGCTCGTCCGCGGGAAACACCACCGTGCTGATGCTCAGGGTTGCTCCGGCCATACCGTTCGTCGTCCTCTCGACAAGGGCCGCTGTTCTTCGGATCCCTTAGCGTCGTGCGTTGGGCCGTAATGTTACCAGCAAACCGCTGGAGAGGCAACCCGCCTGCGCAGC
>CAZDHT010000154.1:9532-12761 GCA_964505325.1 uncultured Planctomycetota bacterium
TTCGGTGATGCGCCAGGGGCGCCAGGAAGTGGTACTTTTTTGGAACAGGTGTCGTTAAAAAGTACCACTTGGTCCGCTATTTGTGAGCCCTTTGCCTGCGCAGCGGCCTGTCTGCGCCGGCTTCACTCGCTTCGGTGATGCGCCAGGGGCGCCAGGAAGTGGTACTTTTTTGGAACAGGTGTCGTCAAAAAGTACCACTTGATGCGCTATTTGTGAGCCCTTTGCCTGCGCAGCGGCCTGTCTGCCCAGCAGTGGTCCGGGAAGGCGAGCAACGGTTTGGCCTCCGCTTCCGACACATTGTGGCTGCACGCTGCGCGGCGGCGGCGCCGGGGCCGGTTTTTTCCTTGACCACCCCGTCCGGGTGCCGAGAATAGTGTGGTCGTCTGAAGACTATGCTCTTGCCAACGGCGGTCGATTCACGGAGGTCACATGAGCACGCAGGACGAACGCAGGCAGTGGCAGCGCCGCTTGCTGGATGCCACCATCCTCTTCAAACCGGTCGAAGGCCCCGGCGGCCCGTTCCGCTCCGCCACGATGCGCGACATCTCCGACGGCGGCGTGGCGTTCGATACCGACGACCCGCCGACCGAGGGAGTGGTCATTGACATGTTCTTCAAGGAACACGACAACGCCGCAGACCAGCGGGTCCGCGGGCGCGTGGTCTGGCTGCGGCCCGCGAGACCCGGCATGTACAGCGTCGGCGTCAGCTTCGCCGCCTGATCAGCTCTGATCCAACCGGCCTGCCCTGGAAGGGCGATTCCATCATGCGTGCGAGAAGTCTGCTCGCGCTGCTTCTGCTTCACGTGCCGGCCGCCGCTGCGCACGGGGCCGACGCGCTTCGCCCCACCCGACTCGCCAACGCCGGGGCCGTTCGGAAGGGTCGGGTCATCGCGCTCGAAAAGGCGGGAGGCGCCTACCGCGCCGTCGGCCTGTGGAGCGAGAAGTACGACCTGCCCGGTCGAACGAAGGTCAGGGCCGTTCGCCTGGCCGGCGTCAAGCTGGCCCACGGCGCGAAGTGCGACATCATCACCCAGGTGAGATACGCCGCCGAGGCGGGCAAGTGGACGGAGTGGACGCCGGCGAACATCCTGTCCAACGGCGACTTCCGCGCCGGCGCGCCGAAGGGCTGCAGGCTGATCGGTGCGGGAGGCCCGGCCGGGGTCCGGCGATTTGTGTCGGCGCCGATGGTGAAGACGGGGGAGCCGATTCCGCTCTGGCGCGCGGTGGCGACGCCGGGCGCGGAGGTCACGTTCGCGGCGTCCGTCTTCTCGGAGACGCCCAAGGACGAACGCGCTGCGCCCCGGCCGCCGGAGGCGGAACTCGGCGTTGGAGCCGGTTTCAATGATGCGGCCGGAAAGCTCCGAGCGAGGACCACGATGAAGACGTGGGACCCGGGCGCGAAATCATGGCGCCGCCTGGCCGCCGGGATGTCGGTGCCGAGAAGCGCCCGGACGTTCGACGGGCGCGCCGAGTACGCCGTCGGCCGGAACGTCCGCCCCGACGGATCGTCGGTGTGGGTGGCGGGCGGCACCCTGACGTTCGAGGACCCGGCGGCGCAGCGAAGGGCGCTCGTGCGCGCCGATTTCTCGAACACCGCGAACTGGGCGGCGCGGGGCGCGCCCATCCAGTGGACCGGCGGTGATCGGCCTGCCGCGTCGCTGGTGTTGAACGACGCCCACAGCGCATCCGGCGCCGCTTCCCGCAGTGCCGCGCGGTTCAAGCATCGGGGCTGGGCCGAGGTCCGCGCGGCCGTCTCACTCCAGAACGCCTCGGCGGCGGTCACCGTGCTGTTTCTCGACGCCGCCGGTAAGCCTGTCACGTGCAGCCACTCACTTCGCTGCGACGCCGAGGACGGCACGTATCGCATCTGGGGGCGCGGCGCCGTTCCTGCCAAGGCGGTGGCGGCCCGCCTGATGTTCGGCGCCGCCCGCAGAGAAGCCAAGGCAGGCGAGGCAACGTTTCACTCCATCGAACTGGCCGCGTGCGATCCGGTGCCGGCGTTCCGTCCGCGCCCGCCGGCGGACGCGATCCGATTCCCCCGGCCCGTTCAGGCCGCGCAGCTCGAGATCCGCTCGTTCCTGCTGACTGCCGATCCCAAGCTCTCCCCGTCGTTCGCCGGTTACATCATCGAGACGGAGTGAGTAACTCCCCAGGCGCTGCATCGAATCCCCGCAGAGGAGAGGAGTCTTGGAAACAAGGGCGGGGCAGACGTTTCCGCCTGCCCCCTGCCCTGTCGATCGATATCCCCCTACCTCTGCGCCAGGGTCAGCTCCGTGGCGCCGGCCAGGTTGTTGACCAGGACGATCACGGCCCCGTTGAGCGGCTGCTTGCCGAGGATGTCGCGGGCGTTGGCGCGGAACGTGTCCCAGGTGTCGCCGCCCAGGCGCCGCGCCGCCAGCGCCGCGAGGACGACCATGTCGTTGCCGCGCAGGCGCTCGTCGAACAGCGCCTGCACCGCCTTGGTGTCCACGTCCTTGGGAGGCAGAAGCAACGCGCGGGCCAGCACGCGGAGACCGGCGAGCGGGTCCTTGTCCTTGGCCGTAATGAGCGCTTGGCGTCCCTTCCAGAACTCGGGCGCGATCTTGGGGTCTTTGAACATCCCGGCGGCGTCCGCGGCCATCGCCACGTAGAGGGCCTTCACGAACGTCGCACCGTCCTGCTTCGCCGATGCGTCGGCCAGCGCCTTGCGGACCGCATCACTGCTTGCGCGGAAGCTCTTCCACACCAGCGCCAGTAGCTCGCGGTTGTTCGGCAGCAGCTTGGCGCTCTGCCCGATGACCCAGGCCGAGCGGATGGCGGTGAACGAGCCCTTGTCGAGCAGCTCGGCGCACTTCGGATCGGCCCACGCGGCCTGGAGCTCGGTCAGGCTCTCGAGGTTGATCCGGCCGTCCAGGGCCGCCGCGAGCAGGCTCCAGCCGTGTCGGCTCATCACACCGGCGACCCGCGCCCGACCCAGCGCCGCCAGCCACTTCTCGTGCGCGGCCTTCCGGGCCGCGTAGCGGGTGGACGCCGCCTTGTGCACCTTGGCGGCCGCGCCGATGAGCTTCGGCTTCGGGTCCGCCAGGTCCGCCAGCAGCCTGGCGACGGCGTCGTGAACCTTCGCGTCGGCAAAGACGAGCACCTGCCCCGGCGCATACCACAGCGCGGACGGCGCGGCCGTCTTCACCGCCGCCAGGAACTCATCGCCAGCCTGCTTCGCCAGCTTGTTCCGGTCGCGCCAGTTCTTGCC
>CAZDHT010000155.1:0-12705 GCA_964505325.1 uncultured Planctomycetota bacterium
TGGGGGACCCGGCCTGGTTGGTTCCGCGGGCTTGTCAGCACGAGAACGTCATTGAAGAAGTGATGAGGCGTTCCCCCGTCTTACCCGTGAGGTTCGGCGCGGTCCTCTCTTCGAAGCGCGCGCTGGCGGACCTTCTGTCAAGCAAGGACGAGGAGATTTCACGGTTTCTTGACGGCGTTTCGGACAAGGGGGAGTGGAGCGTCAAAGGACACCTTGAGCGCGAGCAGGCCACGAAGTGGATTCTGAGTTCTGATCCGGAGTTGGCGGAACGGCATGGCCGACTTGCCGATTCCCCGGGCACCCGCTATTTCCAGGAAAAGAGGCTTCAAGCTCTTGCGGCAAGCCGACTGAAGGTCGAGTGTCTCGCTGCCGCTGCGCACGTGCAGGAGGAACTGACCGGCTGCGCGGTGCAGGTCTGCCCGCTGAGGACGCAGCCCAGGTACTTCGCCGAGGGAGACGCAGACACCGTGTTCAACTGCGCGTTCCTGGTGCTTCGCAGTCGAGTAGCGGAATTTCTCGGCTGCGTGAACAGCATCAGCGCCAAGTATGCCCAGCGCGGGCTCGTGTTCGGAGCTTCGGGGCCATGGCCGCCGTACAACTTCTGCCCGCCCATCAGCGGGACATCGGAATGAAGCATCTGGTCTACTGTGTTCTCCGGAGTGACGTGACGGCACCGGCCGAGAAGTTGCCAGCGGGAGTATGCGCCGAAGAGGTGGCCATTGCAGCCTGCAACGGGTTGGCCGCCGCGTACTCCGTCGTGCCGGAGACGTGCGCCGCGCCGGACGCCTCCCAGGTAATGGCTTATGCAGAAGTCATCAAGGCGTTTCATGATGTGCAGGCCGTCCTCCCGATGCGTTACGGCTGCTTGCTCGACTCCGAGGCGCAGATCGTCGAGCTCCTGCGAAGGCAAGCCGGGCAATTCAAGTCATCCATTGAGGAGCTGGACGGTTGCTCCGAGATGGGGGTCCGCGTGTTACTTGCCGACGAGGGAGAAAATACGCTCAAGGACCTGCACTGTGAGGCCGGCCCTCTGTCCGGAAGAGCCTACATTACCTGCCGCGCGGCCTTTCGGTCGGCGTGCAGAGAGTGATCTGGCCAACCCGACGTTGGCTGGCATTTTGGGAATGGTGGTCCGCGACGAATTGATGTGACGGACGTTACTTGGTGGCCCCGGCTCCGGCCTCGTCATCGCTGTGGCGCGGTTTTCTTCTGGCTTGCTCCTCTTCCCACAGATCGATGGTCAATTCTGTCAGTGGAAGAGATTCCTCGAGTATGTTAATGGCTTTGGTCTCGGAGACAGGCCTGCTGAGCTTCTTCGAGAATACCTCGATGGTCAGGCCCGTGAGTTCCCGGGGGAGCTCACGATCGGTCTCCATTGTGGGGTCTGCGTCAAGGGCAACGTGGTCGTGACACCGAAGGGAACCACTGTGCCTGTCGAGGAGCCGCGAACTGGGGCCGCCTGGGACAGCCCCAGCTCACGGTCGGATCCATTGAGGATTCATTGAGGATCGGGTGACGTTTCGGCACCCAAAGAGTGACGAAGTGTCGCCAAATCACACACAGTCCGGCGATGGAAGAACTGCTCCAACGGCTTGTTGGGGTGAGTGTTAGGATGGTACGCCCTGGAGGACTCGAACCTCCAACCCTCTGATTAAGAGTCAGATGCTCTGCCAAATTGAGCTAAGGGCGCATGTCCATGTCGCGAAGTCAATCGCCCATCCGAAACGCCTCGAGCGCCTGCACTTCGGAATCATATATTTTCATCACGGTGTTGAGGCGGGTGATCTCAAACACCTCGTACACCGACGGCGCGATGTTGCACAGCTTCAGGGCACCCTTCTCCGGGGCCAGCGCGTTGTTCAGCGAGATCAGCTTGCCGAGCACCGCGCTGGATACCTGCCGGACGTCGCCCATGTTAATCAGCATCTTGCGGACGCCGCCCTGTTCCACCATATTCATCAGTTCAGCGCCGATCTGGCTGATCACGCGCTGGTCAATCACCTTGGTGTCGGCGAAGTTGACAATGGTGACGCCTTGCTGCATGTGCGAAATCAATCTTGTCGGGCCCGAACTCATTTGTCTGCTCCCGATCATTTTGATCGTTCTTTACGTTCCTTACGACATTTTATGTTTTTCTTTCGGCTTGTCAATTGCTGGCTTCATTTCTATGGCACGGGGTCGGCTCTTCCGCGCGCTCAGGGTGGCGTTAGCAGGGCCCGCGCCTTCTCGACCCGCCGGATACATGTGTCCTTGCCCAAAATCTCCATCGACTCGAACAGCGGGGGTGATTTGGTGCCGCCGGTGATCGCCACCCGCAGCGTCATGAACAGTTGCCGCACTTTCAGCCCGAGCCCTTCGCACAGCCCGCGGCCGAGATGCTCGAGCGGCTCCGTGCTCCAGTCCTCCACCGCACCGAATGCCGACGCGCTCGCCGCCAACGCCTCCGCCGTATCCTCGCGCGTCATCTTCTTCGCGATCAGCAGTTCCGGGTCGTACTGTAGCTTGTCCGTGAAGAAGAACCACGTCCACAGGTCGAACTCAGCCAACGTCTTCAGGCGTTCCTGGATGATGGTGACCATCTTCCGTGTTTTCTCGGTGGAGTCGAGCCGGCCTTCTTCTGCGAACGGCCGCAGGCGCTCGGTCAACGCGTCCACGCCCAGGCTGCGGATGTACATCCCGTTCAGCCACTCCAGCTTGGCCAGGTCGAAGATCGGCGCACTGGTGCTGACGCGATCCCACGAGAACTCGCGGACCATCGTGTCGAGGTCGAAGATCTCTTTGCCCGCCTCGGTCGAGAAGCCCATGAGGCCGAGGAAGTTGAGCATCGCCTCGGGCAGGTAGCCGTGCTGGCGATACCAGTCGAGCGAGGTGGGGTTCTTCCGCTTGCTGATCTTCGACTTGTCGGGGTTGCGGAGCAGGGGCATGTGCGCGAACTGCGGCGGCTCCCATCCGAAGGCCTTATACAGCAAGATGTGCTTCGGCGTCGAGCTGACCCACTCTTCGGCCCGGATGACGTGTGTGATCTTCATCAGATGGTCGTCGACCACGTTGGCAAGATGATAGGTGGGAAAGCCGTCGGACTTGAGCAGCACTTGGTCGTCAATCACTGCGTTCTGGAAGACAACCGGCTCGCCCTTCTTGCGGACGAGGTCGACATAGGAGGTCTCGCCCCCCTTGGGCACCTTGAGCCGGATGACCGCGGGCTCGCCGGCGGCGAGGCGCTCCTCGACCTCCTGCTTCGGGAGGTCACGGCACGTGCCGTCGTACATCGGCGGCTGTTTGCGGCGCTGCGCCTCCTCCCGCACGGCCCTTAGGCGTTCCGGCGTGCAGAAGCAGTAATACGCGTGGCCGCTGCCGAGGAGCTGCTGCGCGTGTTCCTTGTAGATGTCCGCCCGTTCCGACTGGCGGTACGGGCCGTACGGCCCCCCAACGTCCGGGCCTTCGTCCCATTCGAGGCCGACCCAGCGGAGGGCTCGGAAGATCGCCTGCTCGGATTCCTTCGTCGAGCGCTCGCGGTCGGTATCCTCGATGCGGAGGACAAACTTGCCGCCTTCGTGCCGCGCGAAGGCCATGTCGAAGAGGCCGATATAGGCGGTCCCCACGTGCGGCTCGCCCGTGGGGCTGGGAGCGATTCTGACCCGGACCTCACTCATCGGTCAAGCACCACTGTACTGAGACCAGAGGATTCAGACACAGATTAACCGAGATCGGGGAAGATTGACACAGTTTTTTCGACACTCCTCACTTGCAGTGCAGCAGAGCGATTATGATTGGTGCATCCGTTCCGCCGATGCCCTTTTGAAATCCCGGTGCTGGTTCGCCCATGGTGAATTTTCTGACGCACGTGCGTCAAAAAGTTCACCAACTATGATTCCGTTTCCCCGCCGATGTTCGGCATCTTGCGGCCTGTTGCTTTTCTCTTGGCGCGGCGCGCTGCGCTGAATAGAATGGGGCGCAGAAGGGCGGACCTTTCGCCCAACCGGTTCGTGCATCTGCGGCTGCGAGGGGTGCGAGAGATGAAGCACGTTGGGGTCGGCGCGTTCGTGGCTCTGGCTCTGATGGGGTCCGGGTGTACGTGGCAGCGAATCGATCCGCCGCCTGTCTTCCACGGCCCCCAGGTGCCTGTTCGGGTGGGGGTCAAGATGTCCACAAATCTCACCTCGGTTCTCTACGGCCCCGGCATGGTCAAGTGTCTGTCCACGTGGCAGGCGTTCGAATCGGTCGCCTATCCTTATCGCCCGGGCGACAAGGTGGACGCGGTCCTGGACATCCGCGTGCGGGGGCGGTGGGTCCCCGACACCTCGGGTAACCTCTGGAGGGGCTTCCTCGTCGGCCTCTCGATGTTCACGCTCAGTCCGGCGATGGGCCTGAGCATGACCGGGCGGCACGATCTCGATGTGTCGATGAAGAAGGACGCCGTCGAGGTGGCCCGCTACAGCATTCATCAGGAGACCTCGGTCACGTGGGGCCTGTTTGCCAGCCTCGGCAAGGTGCTCGACAAGGCCGACGACCTTCAGGTCAGCCGATTGGCCTACGCACTGATCCAACGATTGCAGGGCGACTGGCCGCGGATCCGCAAGAAGCTGGGCAAGTAACAGGGCGCCTGGCGCCTCGCCCTTACCGATCGGGCTGCTGCCCTTCCGGAGGCGGTTGGTTCTCACCGGCTTCGCCTGCGGCGGCGGGTGAGCCGATAGAGGATCAGGAGGATGAACGGCGCGACGTGCGGTTCGGGCACCACGCTGAAGATGTGCACCGCTCCGTATTCCTCTGCGCCGAGGTCCGGCGCGAGCCCGAAGTAATCGTCGTTCACGCCCGGGATGATCAGACCCTGGCCGATCATCCCGCTGTCGGCCAGGAGGTCGTAGCGGCCTCGCTCCGCGCTGACGAAGCCCGGGTCGAGTGACAGGCCGTGCCCTTCGTGCCCGGTCGCGGCGTAGAACTCCGCCAGCGTCGGGTACCATACGTCGGCCCATTTCACAAACCGCCAGTCGTGGGTCGTGTACAGGTTGTCGTAGTCAAAGTCGACCGGATGGTCGAAGTCGGGCCAGCTCCACAGCGCGTAGTAGGTGCCGGCGTAGATGTTGTTCCGCGAGATGATGTTTTCCCAGCCGCTATATCCCTTGAACAGGAACCCGTCCTGCCCGGGTTCATCCGTATAGCAGGTGTTGTGGTAGAGATAGACCCAGTTAGTGCTGCCATGGCCGACGTTGAACTTGAAGGGATAACCTTCGTAGGCTCCGAACGCGTCGGAGGGCTGGGAATCCCAGTCGGTCAGGATGTTTCGCATGATGTAGGTTGGGCCGTCGCCGCCCGGTGCGACCGAGATGCCGGTGAGGAAGCCGCTGATCGCGTTCCTGTAGATGCGGTTGTTGGAGCCGAGGCCGTCGGTTTCGAGGCCGTCGTCCGCCAGGCGCGTCAGCCGGTTGCCGTGGAAGTCCATGTTCTTGGTGCCGCCGCTGACATACGGATACAGGTGGGCGCCGTCGAACATATTCTCGATCACGTTGTTGCGGATTACGTTGCCCTGGTTGATGGACGAGCTGTTGTAGACGAAGATGGCCCCCGTCTCGAAGTCGTCGGCGACGTTCTTCACCCCCTCGAACGACCAGTCGCCCACGGGGGATTCGTTGAAGCGGGAGTTCTGGATGGTGTTGAAGTCGGCGGCGCGCTTGAGGGCGACGCCGATGCCGTTGTGGTGGAAGTTGCAGTTGTCGACCAGGTTGTAGTCGCCGCCGTCGATGTAGACCGCGCGGTGGAAGTCCCCGTATCCGTAGTACGCAAACTCAATGTCGCGGATTTGGATGTGGCTCTTGTTCTCGAGTGTGATGCCGGTGGTCTGCGCAGGGATGGTGACGCCGTGGCCGGCGGGCGGGTCGTCATTGGGGAACCGGACGTACATCTGTGAGCCGTTCGTGTAGTAGGCGCCGGGCGCGTCGTACTTGTTCGAGGTGAGATCCGCCAGATTCGAGTAGCGGAACAAGTGTTCGCCGTCCACGTAGGCGTTCTGCGGAGTGCGGGTGGTCGGCGTGCGATAGACGTGGTTGGCAGCGTCGTGCACCGTCCAGGCAGGCGAGAAGCTGGTGTCGGTGCCGTCGAGGACGGGCCGGGCGCCCGGCGCGCTGCGGATCACGATCGGCTGAGTAGCTGTCCCGGAGCGGGGCGCGTAGAGACCGCCCTCGTAATAGTGGCCGTCGTGGAGCTGAATCTCGTCACCGGCCTGTGCGGTCGCGAGGGCCTTGGCCACCGTCTTGAACGCCTGCCCGAAGGCGGAGCCGTCGTTGCTGTCGTCGCCGGAAGGCGACACGTGGTACACGTCCCCTGTCGAGCTGGGGAACACGTCGGACCGGGTCGCTACGTCAGTGAACTGGTCGGCGGCGAAGGCGGCGGAAGACAACCGGAGCGAATACTGCGTGCCGGGGCTGAGATCGAAGACACTGCCCGCGAAGCGGTCATCCGCGACGCGTGAAAGCGGATGTACTTCGCGATAATCGACGGACGACCCGACCTCTTTGACCGCTACGGAGATGGCCGCGCCGGCGGCGGGCGGGGCGTCAAATTGCACTTCGACGCCGATGTTGTTGAACGTGGCAACGGCGTCGATGCTGTCAGCGTGAGCCAGAGCGGTCACGCACAGGACGGGGAGCAACACGGCGAGCAACCGGGTTTTCACAAAGCAAATCCCTCCACGGCACCGGCCGCTCTCCATGGCTAATAGTAGGGTCAATTTGCGCGGGAGTCAAGTCGGAAAACGCCGCTCGCGGAAACGCGCAGGTACATGGCCCCCCCCCTGAGCAAGGCAGCGGCAGGCAGGAGGAACTGCGATGTGGCGGCCACAGAGGCAGCCCCAAGGAAGTATCGCCCCTGTGATTCAGACAGTCGTGGTTTGGGAAGATGAAAAGAAAAACGGTGACTGACGCCTTCTGCTCCCGCAGGTGCCCGCTGGGCGGAGGAATTCATGCCTGGGTGGAACGGTGCGGGGAAGCATCTCGCTTCCCTGCTTGTTTTTCGCTTTCGGTGCCCGCCGTCTTCTTGCCCTTCGAGCGGCGCTTAGCGAACACGGCGGCGACCACGTCGTCGATGGTCTCGACGGGGACGAACTCGACGCGCTTCCTGACCTCGGGCGGGATGTCCTCGAGGTCTTTCTGGTTCTTCGCCGGGATGACGACGGTCCTGATGCCGGCGCGGTGCGCCGCGAGCACCTTTTCTTTGAGGCCCCCGACCGGCAGGACGAGGCCGCGGAGGGTGATCTCGCCGGTCATCGACAGCCGCGGCCGGGTCGGCTTGCCGGTCAGCAGCGAGATGAGCGAGACGGCCATGGTGACGCCGGCGGACGGGCCGTCCTTTGGGATGGCGCCGGCGGGCACGTGGATGTGGACGTCGCTGTCTTTGAAGAACCCTTGGGTGATGCCCAACTCGGCGGCGTGGGCGCGGGTGTAACTGAGCGCCGCCTGGGCCGACTCCTTCATCACGTTCCCCAACTGGCCGGTGAGGGTCAGGCCCTTGTTGCCGGGCATGCGGGTGGATTCGACGAACAGGATCTCGCCGCCGGCCGCGGTCCACGCCATGCCGGTGGCGACGCCCGGCTGGTTGGCGCGGGTGGCGAGCTCCGAGTAGTACTTGATCGGCCCGAGGTATTTCGCGATGTTGGACGCGCTGATGGTCCGCTGCTTCTTTCCACCCTCCGCGACATACTTGGCGACCTTTCGGCACAAGCTGCCGATCTCGCGCTCGAGGTTCCGCACGCCCGCCTCGCGCGTGTAGCTGCTGATGATCTTCTGGAGGGCCGAGTCCGCGATCTTGACCTGCTTCTTCGTGAGCCCGTGCTGGCCGATCTGCTTGGGGAGCAGGTGCTTCTTCGCGATGGCCAGCTTGTCCTCGTACGTGTAGCCGGGGAGCTCGAGCACCTCCATCCGGTCGCGGAGCGCGGGCGGGATCGGGTCGAGCAGGTTGGCGGTGGTGATGAACATCACGTTGGACAGGTCGAATCGGACTTCGAGGTAGTGGTCGGAGAAGGCGTTGTTCTGCTCGGGGTCGAGGACTTCGAGGAGTGCGCTGGCCGGGTCGCCGCGGAAGTCCGTGCCCAGCTTGTCGACTTCGTCGAGCATGAAGAGCGGGTTGTTGGTGCCGACCTTGCGGATGCCCTGGATAATGCGCCCGGGCAACGCGCCGACATAGGTTCGGCGGTGGCCTCGGACCTCGGCCTCGTCGCGCACGCCGCCGAGCGAGAGGCGATAGAACTGGCGTCCGAGGGCGCGGGCGATGGATTTGCCGAGGCTCGTCTTCCCAACGCCCGGTGGCCCGACGAAACACAGGATCGGCCCCTTGCTGTCCGGCTTCAGCTTGCGGACGGCGAGGTATTCCAGAATCCGCTGCTTCACCTTGTCCAGGTCGTGGTGGTCTTCATCCAGGATCTTGTGGGCGGCCTTCACGTCCAGGTTGTCCTCGCTGGCTACGTCCCACGGCAGCGCGACGAGCCAGTCGAGATAGGTGCGGGCGACGGTGTATTCGGCGGCGTTGGGCGACATCCGCGCCAGCCGGTCGAGCTCCTTCTCCGCCTCTTGCCCGGCCTCCTCGGACATGTGCGCGTCTTTCACCTTCTGCCGCAGCTCCTCGATCTCGCGGCCGCGCTCATCCCCCTCGCCGAGTTCCTGCTTGATGGCCTTGAGTTGCTCGCGCAGATAATACTCCCGCTGATTCTTCGCCATCTCGCCCTGGACTTCCTTCTGGATTCGCGACCCGATCTCGAGCAGTTGCACCTCGCGGGCGATGAGGGTGGTGACCCGCTGCAGCCGGGCCGCGATGTCGAGCTCCGCCAGGACGCGCTGCTTCTCCGCCACCTCCACGTTCAAGTTCGACGTGATGAAGTCGGCGAGCCGGCCGGGATCCTTGATATTAAGCGCGGCGACCTTGACCTCATCCGCCACGTTGGGCATCAGGTTGACGAGCCTCTGGAACTGGCTGGACGCGTTTGCGGTGAGGGCCTGGAGCTTGCGCGACTTGCGCACCGCTTCCTCCGCCGGCTTGATCTTCGCCCTGAAGAACGGCTCGGTCTGCGTGTAGGTGACGACCATCACGCGCGCCATTCCCTGGGCGAGGATGCGCGTGGTGCCGTCGGGGAACCGGAGCATCTTGATGATGGCGGCGACACAGCCGACGTCGTAGAGCTCCTCGGGTGTCGGGTCCTCCTCATCGACATCCTTCTGCGTGAGGAGCACGACCAGGCGATCCTTGACGACCGTGTCGTCGATGCACCGGATAGACCTGTCGCTCGAAAACACCAGGGGCAGCATCATCCCCGGGAAGACAACGTTCCCGCCCGCGGGCAGGACGGGCAGCTCCCCGGGGATTTCCGGTGGCCCCTCGGGGGTCACCTCGAGCGGGACTATCGCTTCACCGTTCTCTGCTTTCACCGGGTCGTCTTTCCCGTTGTCGTCCATTTACCTGTGCCCAAATCCTCACGACTGGATCTCAATCTTGCGCCTCCCGCTGTGTCGCGGCTCGGCCTTGCCGATCGTGATGCGGAGGAACCCGTCGCGATACTCCCCCGACCGCGTGTCCGGGTCAATCGAATGCGGCAGGGTGACGACCTTTTCGAAGTAGCCGTAGTGAATCTCCATCTGGTCGAAACCAAGCTTGGTGTCGGTGCTCTTGTCGCGCCGGCAGCCGCGGACCGTCAGCACGTTGTGGTTCAGCCCGATCTCGAAGTCCTTCACGTCCTTGATGCCGGGGATCTCGATCTTGATGACGTACTTCTGGGGGGTCTCGTACACGTCCGTGGGCGGGTTCCACAGGCTTTGCGGGATCAGGTTGAACAGATTGCTGTGCGAGAAGAAATGCTCGAAGAACCTGTCGATGTCGCCGTGCTCAGAGCCCTGGGAGACGAGCACCTGCCTGCCGTCTGTATCACATCCGGTGAGTGCCATTCTTCCTTCTCCGTTGGAGCGACCTACGACAGGTCCCCCTGATAATCGACCCGGTAGTTCGGGGCCTCTTGGGTGATCACGATGTCGTGCGGGTGGCCCTCGGCCACGCTGGCCGGGGAGACGCGTATGAACACCGCGCGCTCCTGGACTTCGGAAATCTCCCGCGCACCGACGTATCCCATGCCCGCTCTCAGCCCTCCGACCAACTGATACACGAAGTCGGCCAGCGGCCCGCGATGCGGGACCCGGCCCTCTACGCCCTCCGGCACGAGCTTCGACGGCGCGTCCACCCCGTCCTGCCGGTAGCGGCGCTTGCCGCCCTGGACCATCGCACCCAGCGAGCCCATCCCGCGGTATGCTTTGAAGCTGCGGCCCTGATAGTATATCACCTCGCCCGCGCTCTCGGTAAGGCCGGCGAACAGGCCGCCCAGCATCACAGAGCTGGCGCCGGCGGCGAGGGCCTTGATGATGTCGCCCGAATACCGCACGCCGCCGTCGGCGATCACCGGCACGTCGCCCGCCCCCAATGCCGCGTTCATAATGGCCGTGATCTGCGGCACGCCGACGCCCGCCACCGCGCGAGTCGTGCAGATCGAGCCCGGCCCGATTCCGACCTTCACCGCGTCGGCCCCCGCCTCGACCAGCTCCTTGGCGCCCTCGGCGGTCGCCACGTTGCCGGCGATGATCTGGATGTCGTGCGCCTGCTTGATGCGCTTGACCATCTCGATCACGTTCAGGGAATGACCGTGGGCCGTGTCGACACAGATGACGTCCACGCCCTTTGCGATGAGCTGTTTCACGCGCTCGTCGTCGTTCGGTCCGACCGCCGCGCCGACGCGGAGCCGCCCGCGCTCGTCCCGGCAGGCGTTGGGGAACTGCTGTATCTTGTCGATGTCCTTGATCGTGATCAGCCCGCGAAGGTGCATCTCGCCATCGACGAGCAGCAGCTTCTCGACCTTATTCCTTTGGAGGATCTGCTCCGCCTCCTCGAGCGTCGTGCCTTGCGGCGCGGTGATCAGCTTGTCCTTGGTCATCACGTCGCGGATCTTGACCGAAGTGTCCGGCTGGAACTTGAGGTCGCGGCGGGTGAGAATCCCCACCAGCTTGTCGTTCTCGAGGATGGGCAGACCGGAGATGCGGTTGGTGTTCATCAGATCGATGGCGGTCGCCACCGAGTCATCCGGCGGAAGGGTGACCGGGTCGAGGATGATTCCATTTGCCGAACGCTTGACCGTGTCCACCTCGCGCACCTGCTGCTCCACGGTCAGGTTGCGGTGGATGATGCCGATGCCCCCTTCCTGCGCCAGCGCGATCGCCAGCGCCGATTCGGTCACGGTGTCCATCGGCGCCGAGCACAGCGGGATGTTCAGCCCGATGTCCCGTGTCACCCGCGTGGCGGTGCTCACCTCCGCCGGCAAGACATCGGAGCGTTGCGGAACCAGGTACACGTCGTCAAAAGTAATCCCGCCGCCATCAAGCATTTTCATTCAGGGCACGGCCTCCATTATGTGGATTATCTGCGGCAAGACAAACGCGACCGAATACATCCGAGAACTCCAGCATTCGCTGGAAATGGCCTGCAAGAAAGGAAACTAACAGACCGCCCGCGGCAAGTCAAACAAAAAAGCGGGCGCCTGAAGCCTGGCGACAAGCCCCGTGAACCGGCTGATCTTGGCCGGAGCGGGGATGATCCAAGCTCACGGCCAGGGTCATTCAACTCTCGACATCGTCCGGCGGGGCAAGCCCCCGCCGCGCTTGGGGAGTGCGTTTATAAAAGTCACAGGTGTGACTTTTATAAACGACGTGCTCCGCGACGGGGGTGGAAGAGAACCCGGCAGGACGGCCGACACGGCCGCTTCGGAGAATTGAATGACCCTGGCTCACTGCAACACGTCTTGCCTTGCGCGGAGGTCCGCGGTAGACTCTTGCGCACAAGTAAAGCTTCAGCCATCTGAAGCGGTGCGACATTCCAGGAGACCGGTTGAACGGAGGTGCTGATGGAAAAGCGAAACGGATTTATCTTCGTCATGATGCTGGCTCTGGCGGCGCTCGGGATGCCGTCGTGTAACCCGTCGAGGCTCACGGTGCGAGAGATCAACACCCGCTCGCTCGAGAAGAAGATCATCATCGCCGCGTGGAAGACCGACTTCAAGGATGCGGTGGTGGAGAAGCTGGTGCAGGGGCTCCGCAGCGGCCCGTATTACATTCGCGTGGTCGACGTGCGGGACCTGGATGCGGAGTCGATGCAGACATACACCGCGGCGGTCCTGCTGGACAGTTGCTGGGCGTGGAGCCTGAGCGCCGCCACGAAGCGGTTCCTGGCCGCGGCGGAAGACAAGGGAAGGATCGTCCTCGTGGTCACGGTGGGCAGGCGCGGTTGGAAGCCCAAGGACACGGGAGTGGACGTCATCTCCACGGCGTCCGACGTCGAGAAGGCCGAGGAGGTCGCCAAGGCCGTGCTGGCCAAGCTGCGGAAGACACTCACCGGCGGCTATTGAAGCCCATGTTGATAATGGAATTGCAGCATCGAGCGAAGAGATTCTTCGCTGACGCTCAGAATGACATAATTCCTTATGTGTGCAAACGTTCTGTCATGCTGAGCGAAGCGAAGCATCTCTGCCCTTCCTGCCCGGGTTTCCTTTCATTACATGGAGTTTAACAAGAAAGCGGGAGGTAACACTTCAGCCAAGTGAAAAGACGGTGTGCCCTGAAAGGGCAGCATTCGACAGCCCAGGGCAACGCCCTGGGAAACCGTCATGAATCGAACCCAAGCCCTGTAAGG
>CAZDHT010000156.1:0-12689 GCA_964505325.1 uncultured Planctomycetota bacterium
GGGTTCGCGTCCTCCGGCATCGGCTTCCTCCTGGCCCTGGTGTTCGTCATCCAGCGCCTCGTTGTGGGAAAGGCGCCGGCCGGCTGGGCCTCTCTGATCGTTACCGTCCTCTTCCTGGGCGGGATCCAACTCGTGGCCATTGGCATCATCGGCGAATACGTCGGGCGCCTGTTCCTCCATCACAGCAGGCAACCTCAGTTCGTCGTCCGCGAAAAGGCGTCCAAACCGAGGGGGCGACAGTGAAGTCCCTCAGGGAGATCGGCATCGGGAAGGCGTTCAAGTTCGGGTGCCTTACGATCCTGATGATTCTCTACAAAGCGATGATCTTCCCGCAACTCCGCGTCGTGTACCTGCGACTGCTGGGCGCACGGATTGGCCGCAACGTGATCATCCACAACGCGCGCTTCTTCAATCACTATCGGCGAGGATTCGGCGGGCTGCAGATTGGCCAGGACTGCTTCATCGGCGATGAGTGTCTCATTGACCTGGCAGATGAAGTTGTGATGTCGGACCGCGTGACCCTGGCCGAACGCGTTACCGTCTTGACCCACACCAACGTCGGGTACAAGGACCACCCGCTGCAAGCGCGCTTCCCCCCAAGCACCCAGCCGGTCAGATTTGAATCGGGCTGTTTTGTGGGCGCGGGGGTGATCATCCTTCCGGGTGTCACAATCGGGCAGTGCGCTTTCGTCGCCGCGGGGAGCGTGGTGACCGGAGACGTCCCCGCCTCCACGCTCGTGGGCGGCGTGCCTGCAAAGGTCATCAGGAGACTGGACAGTGAGACGTGACATGCCCGCCGCGTGTTGCGCAGAGCGATGCCCGGCCAGCACTTACCTGACACAGCCGGTAGAGCGTGCTCATCCGGGAAGGCGGTAACTCCGAATGTCGGCAGAGAACATCAAGGTCCCTTTCAACAAGCCCTGCCTGACCGGCAAAGAGCTCGAGTACGTGGCGGACAGTGTGAAAAGCGGGAGCCTGGTCGGGAATGGCGAGTATACCCGCAAATGCGAAGCTCTGTTGGAGAACGCATTCGGCGCGAAGAAAGTGCTGCTGACCGGTTCGTGCACCGACGACCTCGAAATGGCATCGCTCATCAACTGCTTGGACCCCGGCGACGAGGTCATCACGCCTTCTTATACCTTCGTCTCTACGGTGAACGCCTTCATCCTGCGTGGGGCGAGGCCCGTCTTCGTCGATATCCGCGAGGACACCCTCAACATCGACGAGACCAGGATTGAGGAGAAGGTCACCGAGAGGACCCGGGCCATCTTCCCCGTGCACTACGGCGGCGTGGGCTGCGAGATGGACGCCATCACGGAGATCGCCGGGCGGCACAACCTTACCGTCGTCGAGGACGCGGCCCAGGGCGTCAACGCAAGATACAAGAGCCGGTACCTTGGGACGATCGGGGAGCTGGGGGCTTACAGTTTCCACGGCACAAAGAACTACACGTGTGGCGAGGGCGGCGCAATCGTCATCAATCACGATGATTTCATCGAGCGGTCTGAAATACTGCGAGAGAAAGGCACCAACCGGAGCCAGTTCCTGCGGGGAGAGATCGACAAGTACACCTGGGTGGATGTTGGCTCGAGCTATCTCCTGTCGGACATTCTGGCGGCGTTCCTGTACGCGCAGCTCGAGAGCATGGCGGAGATTCAGGGCAAGCGGAAGGCGGTCTTTGACCTGTACTGCCAGGAGCTGAAGCCGCTGGAGGAAACCCAGGCGCTACGGCTCCCGGTCATTCCCGACGGCTGTGAAACGAACTACCATCTCTTCTACATCCTTCTTCCCTCCGAAAGGAAGCGGAACGAGCTGATGGACAACTTGAAACAGGCCGGCATACAGGCCGTTTTCCACTACATTCCGCTTCACACCTCGCCAATGGGGGCCAGGTTTGGCTGTGGGGCAGGGGAGTTGCCTGTGACGGAGAGCATCAGCGGCAGACTGCTCCGATTGCCCTTCTACGCAGACCTCCAACGGGAACAGCAAGAATTCGTCATCCAGATGGTCAAGAAGTACGCATGACACCCGGCTGCGGCCACTCCGGTCGCCCTACGGGCTCCCTCCGGTGCCGCCACATCGCAGCCCCTGCTGCCCACCCCTGCCGTGCTCAGGGGGTATGATGTACCTGCGCGTTTCCGGGCGGGAGGTTATAGAAGGTTCCAACGGCGCGGCGGTGTGAATATAATGGCGCGCGTGTCTGGGGCTGCGTACCCGGTGCGAAGAACGCCGTGACCGTGGTGGTGTCAGGGGAGGTGGTGACCGGGCCTCATGCCGGATCGCGTTGGGCGGGCGTTCCTATTCGGTGCAGTCCGAGTGAAGGTCGACGTCGCGTCCGCGTTCACAAAGGACGTGGTCATCGAGAAGGGCGTGTCGGATGTGGTGGACAAGGTGAAAGACCTGGTGAAATAGAGGATCGCAGGGGCACATGTCGTCGGCAGCGGAAAAGGGGGACGAGTCGCGCCGGGCCCGCTGGCGTGCGAGGGCGTTCTGGCTGCTGATCCTCCCGCTCGCCCTCGCCGGCACCGCGCTGCTGCTGGTCATATTCGGCTCGAGCAGCTTCATCTTCGCGGTCGCCTACACAATCGGCTGGCCGTCCACCCTGTTCAGCGTGCTCACCGTGAAGATGCTTACGGACCTTCTCGACTTCTCCTGGGAAGCCAGGGTGATCTGCTTTCATTCCGTCTGGTTCCTGACGACCGTGCTGGGATACTCCTGCTTTTTCCTCCCTTCGTACAAGTATGCCGTCACGAAGCGGAGGACTTATCTGCACACGCAAATCGCCTGGACTGTGCTGTTCTCTATCGGTGCCATCGCGTTCTCCTGGATCGTTTACGACCAGGTCCGCGGGCTGTAGAGCGCAAGTGGCGGCCGTCTCGTCGGTGCTCCGGGTCGCTCGAGCCCCGGGAGTCAGGGGCGGCGCTATCGGGGGTAGATGTTGATGGTGTGCTGCCCGTGACGGACGCCGTAGCGGGCCTCGCTGCTGCTTCCGCCGGGGAGGTATTCCTTGCCGTCGGTCCTGAACATGAGGTTTGAAGGAGACCGGCCCAATCCGTAGAGAAGGAGTCGCTTGTTTCTCGGGCCGCTGGTCTCGCCTCTGACAAGGCCGCCGGGCGCCATCGTGAGCCGCACGGAGCCGTGGTCCGTGCTGACCCCTCTCCCTTTGTAGCGGATGTCACCCGTGTCGAACAGCACCAGGTCGAAGTGCGTGGGCCGGACGGTCAGTACGCCGCGCTTGCCCTTGAAGTACACACTGCCGTCCTGGTATTCGATCTCCTTGTCTGAAAGGAACACGTAGCGGGTCGTCTTGCCGTAGGAGATGCGAACTCCGGTCACGTCTTTCAGCTTTTCAACCTTCGGAGCGGTGAAGTAATCTGTCTTCACGTCGCCCGGTGCGCCTCGCATGGTCGGGCAGATCACGGTCAGGTAATCCACGGCCGGCAGCTCGGGCTCCTTCTCTTCCGCCTTCTCTTTGCCCTTGTCGGTTTCCTTCGCGGCCTCCGGCTTCTCTTCGCCGGCCTTGTCCTTATCCGGCTCGGGCTTCTTCTCCGCCGTCTTGTCCTTAGCCTTGTCTTTGTCTGATTCGGGCTTCTTGTCTTCCGGCTTCTCCTCTTTCGGTTCGGGTTTCGGCGGCGGAGGCTGCGACAGGCGGAGGTAGAACCGCCGCGACATGTCCTTGTGGACGCTTGCCCGGAGCGCGCCGCTGGCGAACGCATGGATGTCCACGTCCACCCCGAACGGCCCGGTAAATCGCACCGTGTTCCCTTGCGTCTGCGACCGGTCCGCGAGCACGTTGAAGAATATGTCTGTGGGGAGGTATCCCTTGATTCGGTCGAGCACTACCAGGTACTGCCGGTGCTTGTTGAACAGCAGATGCCGGGTGATGAGGACGGGCTGCTCGAGCTTGTCGGGCGTGGGGAGCATGTCTTCCGTTTGGCTGGCGTCGGCCCGGTGGCCCTTCGGCGGGACAAACGGCTTCGTCTTGCCGGCGGCGGCGGCCGCGTCCAGCTCCGCCTTCGTGTATTCCTTGAGCTTGGACAAGGCATCGACCTGGATCTCGCCGATGACGTAGTCGTCATCGTCCTGGCTGACGAACTGGCGGAGCCGCCCGGGAGCGCTGTGCGTCCGAGAGTCGATCCGGACTGTGTTGTGCGCCCAAGTGCCTTGGCGATCGGGTGGCGACCCGCTGTCGATCAGCAGCGGCGCACCCAGTCCGTAGAAGATGAGGCTGCCCTGGTCGTGATGCCGGGAGTAGGGGTACAGAGTGCACTTGAACAGAAGGTATGCTTCGTCGGGTTTTTGGAACCGCGCCCGCAGCAACGCACCAAATCCATGCAGCATGGCGCTCTCCGCCTTATCGGGGGCCTTGGCCTCGACATCGGAGGGGATCAGGGAGAGGACGCCGAGCAGCGCGTTGTGCCGGGCCATCTGACCGAACATCGGGCGGCCGGCCTGCTCCCACGCCCAGGCGAAGCGGCCCGCCAGCCCGGGGTCGACCTTGGCGAACTTGGCGGCGGCGAGCCCCATCACCCCTTGCGCCTCGCGATCACCGGCCTGCGACAAGCCCAACGTGGGCAACAGCCGGGCGCCGCCGTAGCGCCTGTCGGGCGGGGTGGTGAGCATCACCAGCCGGTCGAGCGAGCTCACGAACCGGGACCACGCGAACGGCGAGCCGCCGACCCGCGTCAGTCCGGTCGCCGTATCCATCGGCGGGGCCATCTCGGCCCACACGTTAACCGCCCTCATCACCGGCCCGGTGTCCATCGGCAGCCCGCCTGTCACCGCGGCCTTGGTGAGTTCTTGCAGCAGGTGGTCTCGGGCTTCGAGTATGCGGGTCGAGCTCCGAGGGTGCTGGTCGAGGAGCAGCGACAGGATGGTGAGGGCGCAGCCGCGCCGCGCCGACGCCTCGGGGTCGTGTGAAAAGGCCGGTGAGTAGTTGGGATGTTCGAGCTGCGCCGCGGCCAGCGCAAACGTGGCCTGGATGACCCCCTTCTCGCGCCTGGAGAACAGGCCGCTCTTCGAGTGGGCGTCGTACAGCAACGCCGTGAGCTTCGCGACGGGCTCGATGACTTCGGGCGCCGTCATGCGGCTGCAGAACCCGGAGATTCGCCTCTCATTCGGCTGGCCGACGAACGCGTGGCGAAGAGCGAGCACTGCCGACAGGATGTGCGCCCGGACGAGCGACGTGTGGATCCGCGAGCCGGTGAAGACATCGTGAAGCACTTCGGGGAACTTGTCGGGATCCTTGTCGAACGACTCCTTCAGGCTGAGATACAGTTTGTGGTCGAAAAGGAGCCGGGGCCGCTCCGTGATCTTGGCACGGTCGGCACGGAGCGCCAGCACCCGATAGATGTCCAGTTGGGACAGGAGCGTGTGCAGCCGGTTCAAATAGTGGGTCTTTCCCGTAGGGGGCCGCGTGTCGGCGAGGCCGGCCGCGTCCCAGTTCTTGGCTTTGTCGAAGACGGCGAGGGCGAAGTCGCGCGTCCCTTCGCGATGGGGAAACTCCAGGTAAAGCCCGGGCTCGCCCGTCGCGGTCAGCCGCACCTCGTCCTCGTCGAGGGACCTCATGAGCCACGAGCCGTCCCCCCAGCCTTCGCGTCCGTTGAAGTACCACCCGCTCCCGTTGACTTGAACCAACCCGACCGCATCCTTGCGGTTGCCGGAACTCATCACGCCGTACCAGTTGTGCGAGTTCCTGACCCCCGACGGGTTCCACGCCCGGAACACGGCCAGGGTTGCGGAATCGCCCTTGGCGGGCTGCCGGATCTTCTCGATGGCGGCGGCGCCGTCTTTGACGAACAGGGAGGTGTCGGGCTTCAGGTTGGCGTGGACCGACAAGCGAAACACGAGGTCGACGTCGCCCGACATCTCTTCGTGGATCATCACGTAGTCTTTGTCGGTGTAGAGCCGCACGGTCACCACGTACTCGTCGGCGGGTTTCCTCTCCTCGCCCTCCTCGCCTTCCTCGCCCTTTTCCTCCGCGAACTTGTACGTGATCTTGAATTCCTTGAACAACGGGCCCTTCTCGACCTCTTCGCACTTGAACGACTCGACCGTTCGCTCCGAGACCAGGCGTCCGTCGCCGAACCAGACGCCGTCCGGGCCGCGGAAAGCCAGGATCGGCGCCGGGCATTTCGCCGCGGGGAGCGGCTTGTCGCCGCCGGCGGGAGGGAGCCGCACCGCGAGGAGCGCGTTCGAAAGGATTTGTTCGCCGGTCTCCTCATGCGTCTCAACCTTCAGGTTGGTTGGGTACACGGGCGGGTTGAACCAGCCCTGCCAGTCGCTGCACACGGCGTAGACTTTCTTCTCGAACGGCTTGAGCGATGCGGGGAAGGTCAACGTGCACGAGCGCACATAATCCGCCGTCCCGGCCTTCACGTCCGTCAGTTGGAACGGGACCTCCTCCCCCGTCGAGCCGTCGATCACGCGCAACGAGGCGCGGCGGCACTTCCCGCGCGCAAAACCCATCCCCACGGAGAAATATGAGCGCGGCCACTCGAGGCCCAGCGGCTCTCGCATGACGATCGGCCTGGAGTGGCTGCGCTCTCGGCGGTCCCCGAACTTCAGGCCGATCACCTTCGGCTCTTCTTCCTCATCTTCCTTCCATTCCGCGAGCAGCTCCTGCTTCCAGTCCACCGGCAGTGAGGAGCCGGGAGCGACGACCACGTTCTTTGCCAGCAGCACGGTCTCCTCAGGGTCCTTGGTGCCGCGCGCGTAGGCGAACGCGAAACGATATGTGCCCGCCGGAATGTTGCTGAACGTGAACCCGCCATCCATTCTCGTCGTCGTGAAATACTCGCCGGGATCGACCAGCGACAGCTTGACAGCGACCGCGGGCAGGCCGGTCTTGGGGTTCACCAATGTGCCGGCGAAGTCTGTCTTTGGCCCCGGCGCGGCTGCCTGTCCGAACGCCGAAGCCGACAACCCCAGACAACCCAAAACGCATAATGCACGAACTGAATGGCTTTTCATCGCATCACCTATTGAGCTTCATGTTGACAATGGAAGCCGGAGGTGTGTCGAGGAGATTCTTCGCTAACGCTCAGAATGACAGAACCCACAGCAGAATCGCAGCTTATGTCATGCTGAGCGAAGCGAAGCATCTCTGTCGTGTCCCCCGGAATTCCTTTTGATACATGACCGTCAATAAAGCTGCATAAGTTAACGTCAGCTTGTATTTTCGGCTATCTTACGGCCGCTGTTTATCACAAATAAACATGATATTGCTGTCACGCCGCCCTGTACAGCTTATTTCGAGTGATGTAAGCCGCGACGGGCTCCGGCACGAGGCCGGCAATCGGGTCCCCCGAGGCAACCAGAGCGCGGATCTCGGTGGCCGACGCCCGGTTTGCCGTGCTGTCGATGGCGGCGTCTTTGATTGCGGCAACCCGTTCGGCCGGGAGGTGATCCGACAGCTTGTCCAGTTCGTCGAGCGGCCATCCGGGCCGCGCGGCGACGACGAACGTGCACAGCTCCGCCAATCGGCGCAGGCTCTTCCACGCCGGCAGTTCGGACACACTGTCGGACCCCACGATGAAGAAGATTTCCGCCCGGGGGCCGAATTGATCGCGGAATTCGCGGATTGTGTCGATGGTGAACGATCTGCCGGGCCTCTTCAACTCGCAATCGGACGCCGAGAAGTGCGGCTCGTCTTGGATGGCCAGTTCCACCATCGCAAGCCGATGTTTGCCCGACGCGGCCGGTGCAGACCGCTTGTGGGGCTGCTGCCCCGCCGGGACGAAGATCACGCGATCGAGCCGGTGCCGCTTCAGCGCGGCGTCGGCGACATCGAGGTGCCCGTTGTGGGTCGGGTCGAAACTGCCCCCGAATATCGCCACGCGTTCGCACCGGTCCAGCGGCTCGCCCATCGTCGTCCGTTTCCGTTCCTGCCGTGTCGCACCTAGTCTACGCGACCGCAGGGCGGGTATCAAGCGCGTGGACGGGCTTGGCCGGGCCTGGACGGGCCAGGACGGGCCAGGGCGGGCCGGCAGGGTCATTCAGTTCTCGACCTCGTCTGCCCGGAGAAGTGAGGGCTGCGCTCAGGGAGCGTGTTTATAAAAGTCACACCTGTGACTTTTATAAACGAGATGCGCCGCGGCGGGGGCGAGAGAACGCGGGCGGCCATCAAGACCCGTTCGGAGAATTGAATGACCCTGGGCGGGCCGGCTCGGCGCTTGCACCTCCGGCGAGCGTGGCGTACAATTACCACTGGGAGGGTTCTGTCGATCGCGCTGGAGGCCTGTCCGTGGCCACGATACTCAAGCTGACCGACGGCATCGCCGTGGAGAACGATGCTCTTCGGCTGACCTTCCCGCTCGTGGACGGGCAGATCGGCAAGTATTCGTTGTTCGGCAGAGACACCGAGCGATTCTACCTCGCGGGCAGCGTCGACCCCGTTTCGCAAATCACCTATCGCACGCAGGACGGCGCCACCGCAACGGAGAAGATCGTTGCCGCCGGCTACGAAATGGACCGGAGCGGAGCCGACTGCATCCTGCGGCTCGAGTCGGAATTCCACGACGCCGATGGCGTGCGCTGGTCGGTCAGTGTCGAATTCTACGTGCCGGATCAGGGCCCGAGGATCACGGTCACCAGCCGCCTGTCAACCAGCCGTCCCCGGCAGCTGCTGGCCTTCCGGGGGCCGTTCCTCCGCGTCCCACAGGGGAAAGAACAGGCGCCGCGCGCCGGGGCGCTGTTCCCGGGGCTCGACTGGGTTATCGGTGATGAGCGGTCGTCTGCGCCGGACACCGCGCCCCATCCCTTTGACCGGCGGCACGTCCCGCACCCCTACAAGATCACCGTGCCCGTGATGGCGGTCGCACAGGGCGGGTTCGTGGCCGGGCTGACGTGGGATCCGCTCCAGGTATGGGACGGCGAGCGGGTCGAGTCGGCGGCACATCGATATCCCGCGGCCGTGTTTGCCTCGCCCGACTTCACCGAAGGGGGCTCGTCGCATCTGATGGGCGTCTTTCTCCCGTCCATCCCTGAGTTTGTGGATGAGAACTCCCTAACCGCCGCCCGGCCGTACCAGATGACCCCCGGCCGCCAGATCAAACTCGAGTGCAATCTGTTCGTGCGCGGCTCGGCCAACGTCCTGGCCTGCATCCGCGAGTACGTGCGACTCGCCGGCCTCATTCCGCCTCCGCCAAAAACCCGGGATTACAAAGAGAGCCTCGAGCTCGACATCGAGACATATCTCGAGCGGGCGTGGAGCCGGAACCGATCCGCATGGGCCCACAGCAGCAGCGCCGAAGAGAAGAGGACGTTCTACAGCGAGTTGATCGGCCTGGCGCTCTGGCGCGCATCCCTATTCGCCAAAGACCCGGGCACGAAGAAGCGCATGCGTGAGTGCGTCGAGGCGGCCATCTCGGCGCACGCGGCGACCAGTGGGTTGTCCATGGCATACTTCCGGGGCGGATTTGCCGAGGAGCTCGAGCTGGCGAAAGGGGCGCTGGACAAGCTCGTGCGCCGCCAACAGCCAACGGGCGGGTGGTCGGCGGATGACGCCGCCCGCGGCCGAAAACGCGAGCGGCCGCTTGTCGGCGTCACCGCGGAAAACGCCGCCAGACTCCTGCGGTCCGGTCTCCTCACGGGCGACCGCCGCCATCTCGAAGCCGCCGCCAAGGCCATCCACTTCCTCGATCAATTCCCCAGACCGGACGGGCTCAGGGTGTGGGACGTCAGCGAGAAAGCGCCCGACCTGCTGGCGGCGGCGCGCCTTGTCGCCGCCTACCTCGACCAGTACCTCGTCAGCGGGACCCCGGCGCGGCTCGAGCGCGCCGTGTACTGGGCGTGGGCCGGCCTGCCATTCATCTACCTGTGGCACGCTCACAACCGCGACATCATGCGCTACGCCACCGTACCGTTCTTCGCCGTCACCCGGACGGACAAGAAGCCGCGGTTCGGGGTGGCGGCCCAGTGGAACGGCCTGATCTACGCCAAGGAGCTTTTTCGGCTCAGCCGCTACGACCGGTCGATGCAGTGGCACCGGATCGGGCGCGCCATCACGCTGTGCGCCATGCAGCTCCAGAAGACGGGCCGCAACGGCAAGCAGGCGCTGGTCGGCTTCTATCCCGATGCATACAACGTGGTCGACGGGAGGGACTACTACCCGCTGTGCCTCAACCCGCAGCTTATCACGCGCAACGTGCTGCACTTGCTCGGTGAGGACATCGAACCGAGCTGCGAGGTCTTTCCATGGCGCGAGAAACGCGCGCGGATCGCCACCGTGGCGCACATGCACGCGATCCGATCGTCGCCCAGCCAACTGATGGTGCGGCTCGGCTATCACGCGGGTGAGACGTGCTACGTCACGCTGGCCGAATGCGACGAGCCGAAGGAGGTGCGCCAGGGCGAGAAGATGCTCGAGGCCGTCGATAAGCTCGCCGACGCCCGCTGCGCCTGGCACTACGATGCCCCGCGCGGCCTCACCATCGTCCGACTTCAGTTCGCCGAACCCGAAGAAGTCCTCGAATTCAGGTTCTGAGTCCCCAGTGAATTCTGCACAACGACTCCGCGCGACGTACGAATTCCGCCCGCTCGACCGCCTGGTGCGCCGTGAGTTCAGCATCTGGCCCGAAGCCATCGAGAAATGGAAGCGGAAGGGTCTGCCGGAAGACTACGCCGAAGCGAACACCTTCAACTTCGATCCGCCCGGCATGACCAACGTCGGCCTCGACCTCGGCTGGTGCGAGCCGCCCTTCTTTCCCGCGTACGAAGACAAGGTCGTCAAGAGCGAGGGCTCGACCGAGATCATCCAGGACCGCGCCGGCCGGTGGATACGCGTCTTCGCCGGACGGCGCCACGGCTTCATGCCCACCTACATCCGGCACCCCGTCACCGGCGCGAAAGACTGGGAGGAAGAGGTCGCGCCCAGGCTGGACCCGGACGGGCCGGGGCGCTACGCCGATCTGGCGGAGCGGTGCGGGGAAGCGCGCCGCCGCGCGGCGGACGAAGGAATGATGGTGCGCCAGGGAATCGTCGGCGGATATATGTTTCTTCGCGCACTGATGGGCCCGGAAGAGGTCCTGTTTGCGTTCCACGACCAGCCCGGCCTTGTCCACACGATGATGCGCCGCTGGACGGAAGTGATGAACGCCGGCCTCGCGCGGCTTCAGCCGATGGTCGCCATCGACGAACTGGCCATCGGCGAGGACATCTGCTACAACCACGGCCCGCTGATCTCCCCCGACATGTATCGTGAGTTCCTCCTCCCGTACTACCAGGACGTCGTGGGCAAAGCGCGGCGGCGGCAGGAACAGCGGTTCTTCTTCCACGTCGACACCGACGGCTGGGCGGGGCCGGTCATCCCGCTGTACCTCGAAGCGGGGATGAACGTAATGTCGCCGTTCGAGGTGGCAAGCGGATGCGACGTCGTCACGATGGGCGAGGAATGGCCGGATCTCGTGATGATGGGCGGGATCGACAAGCGCGTCCTCGCCGCTGGCACCGACGCGATCGAAGAGCATCTCCTGCACATCATCCCCGCAATGGTCCGGCGCGGCGGCTACATCCCCACCTGCGATCACGGCGTACCCGACAACGTCACCCTCGAAAGCTACCTCTACTACCGAAAGCGAATCTGCGAACTGGACCATTGAGGAGAGGAGTTACCGGAGATGGCCGAAGGAGTCGGGGACCGGTTTCAGCGTGAGACGAAGTACCATCCCGACCGGATGGCCGGCGGCGGATTGGACTGGGCAAGCCGGCCGTCACCGTACAAGGAGTATCCGGGGAGCAAGCTGGTCGAGCTGCCCAGGCCGCGCCCGCCAGCGAGCATGGCGCTGCACGACGCCCTGGTGAAGCGCCGGAGCGTCCGGGATTTCACGGACGACCCGCTCAGCCTCGATCAACTGTCATATCTCCTGTGGGCGGCGGGCGGGCTGCAGCCGCGCCGGGGTGGCGACGAGTTTCGCACCGCCCCGTCGGCCGGCGCGCTCTATCCCATCGAGACCTACGTGGCCGTCAGCCGCATCAGCGGCGTCGTGAGCGGCATCTACCATTACTCGGTCAAGAGCCATCTGCTCGAGGAGCTGAAGTCGGGCGCCTTTGGCCGCCACGTCGCCATGGCCGCGCTGGGGCAGGGGATGTGCGCCGACGCCGCAACCGTGTTCATCTGGACCGCCATCTTCCAGCGGGCCAAGTGGAAGTACAAGCAGCGGGCGTACCGGTACGTCTATCTCGACGCCGGCCACGTCGCCGAGAACCTCGCGCTCGCCGCCGTCGCGCTCGGCCTGGGCACCTGCCAGATCGGCGCGCTCTTCGACGACGAGTGCAACCGGATCATCGGCGTCGACGGCCTCGAAGAAAGCGTCATCTACATGAGCGCCGTCGGCGTGCCGGCCGCGCCCATGTGAGTGCGCGCGACTCGACAATTTGACGTTCCGCGGCATGCGGGAGCAGTCTGGCGCGGACCTTCGACGAAACCCCACACAATGGACTCAGGGCCTCTACCTGCCCCACCTGGGTTCTGTTAGACGCACTGAGATAGTCTGTTGGCTCCTCATGGCTCCCCCAACGGCAGTCCCCCCAACGGCAGCCCTCCTCGTCGAGCCAGGATTCGTCCGCGGTCAGCCACGTTCGCCGCGGCTCTGGTGCCCACGGCGACCGCGCCGAGAGGGCCCGGGGCAAGACTTTCAGAAAAATCGGAGAAAAAAAAGAAAATCGTGCTTCCTGCTTTTTGCGTTGCG
>CAZDHT010000157.1:0-12589 GCA_964505325.1 uncultured Planctomycetota bacterium
TCCACTACGAGCAGCCTTTCTACGAGCAGCCTTTCTACGAGCAGCCTTTGCGGAATCGCTGGGGGAGCCCGTCAAGCTTGACCGCGCCGCGCGCGGGTGGTACAGTCGCATGATGCGATTTAGCGGGAAGCGTGTCACGGTCATGGGATTGGGGAGGTTCGGCGGCGGCGTGGGCGTCGCGAAGTTCCTGCTCCAGCAGGGCGCCGTCGTCACGATCACCGATCTGGACACGGCGGATAACCTGGCGGAATCGATGGCCGCGGTGGGCGACGGCGTCACATATCATCTGGGCGGACACCGCCCGGAGGATTTCACCGACGCCGACATGGTCGTGGTCAATCCCGCCGTGACGCCCGGCTCGGAGTTCCTTCGGCTCGCCCGTGACAACGGCGTTCCGGTCGAGACGGAGATCAACCTGTTCTTCGAGCTGTGCCCGGCGCGCGTCCTCGGCGTCACCGGCACCGTGGGAAAGACGACGACGGTTTCGATGATCGGCCGCGCGCTGACGGGCGGCGCCCTCGCCAGCGGCGGCGTGTGGGTCGGCGGGAACATCGGGCGGTCGCTGCTGGACGAGCTGGGTCAGATGAGCGAGGCCGACCTGGTCGTGCTCGAGTTGTCCAGCGCGCAACTGTATCGGCTGGGCCCGACGGGCCGCGCCCCGCAGGTGTCAGTCGTGACAAACCTCTCGCCCAATCACATCAAGTGGCACGGCTCGATGGAGAGCTACGTCGCGGCGAAGAAGAACATCATCGCCCACCGGCCGGCGGGGAACCTTGCGGTTCTCAACTACGATGACGCGGTTCTGCGAGCCTGGGGGGAGGAGCGCCCGGAAACGGCGCTGTTCTTCAGCGTCAACCAGGAAGTGCCCACGGGGGCGTTCGTTCGCGACGGCCGGCTGATCGCGCGGGTGGACGGAGAGGAAGCGCCGGTCCTCGACGTCAGGGGGATGAAACTGCCGGGCGCACATAATGTGGCGAACGCGGCGGCGGCGGCGGCGGCGTGTGCGGCGGTCGGGGCAGACCTGCGGAAGGCGGGGGCGGCGCTGACCCGGTTCGAAGGCGCCGAGCACCGGCTCGAGTTCGTGCGCGAGCTCGACGGCGTGCAATACTTCAACGATTCCAAGGCGACCATGCCGGCCTCGTCTATTGCCGCGCTCGACTCCTTTGACACGCCGACGGTTCTCATCCTCGGCGGGCGGGGCAAGCATGTCAGCTACGATACGCTGGCGAAGGAGGCGGCCCGATGCCGTGCGGTCGTGCTCATCGGGGAGATGACGGACCGGCTCGACGAGCTGCTGTCGGCGCGGGCGCCGGGGCAGCCAAGGATTCGGGCACGCTCGCTGGAGGACGCGGTGACGGCCTGTGCCCGATTGGCGCAGCGTGGGGACGTGGTGCTCCTGTCCCCGGCGTGCGAGAGCTATGACATGTTCAAGAATTTCGAGCAGCGCGGCCGCATGTTCAAGGACGCCGTCGCTCACCTGAGCCCCAGAGAGGTCGCGGGCCCGTGCTGATGCTGCTTCCTCTCAGCGTGGACAATCCGCTTCGGCGCCACCCGCTGGTGAACTACGCCCTCGTCGCCGCCAATATCCTCGTGTATGCGTTCGTCTATCCCTACGGGCCGGAGGCGGCAGCGATGGAGGCGAAGTTCGCCCTCTACACGCCGCCGTCTCCGCTGTTTCACTCGCACCAGTTGCTGACCTACGCGTTTCTGCACTCGGGCTGGGCCCACGTCGTGGGCAACATGCTGATCCTGTGGATCTTCGGCAACAACCTCAACGACCGGCTCGGCCACTTGGGCTACCTGGTCTTCTACCTGGCCGCGGCGGCGGCGTCCGGGCTGGGCCAGATCCTTGCTTCTCAGCCCCCCTCGTTCTGCGTCGGAGCGTCCGGCGCGGTGTTCGCCGTGCTCGGCGGGTATCTCGTTCTGTACCCGCTGAACGACGTCCGGCTGTTCTACTGGATCATTATTCGCATCGGCATCGCGTACGTGTCGGCGTGGTGGATCGCGGGTTTGTGGATCGCCGAGAACATCATCATGTCCGTCCTTTCGCCCGAGTCCGGCATCGCATATGCCGCGCATCTCATCGGATTCGGCATGGGGATCGGCACCGTCCTGTTCCTGATCACCACCGGCCTGCTGAAGCGGGAGGGCATCGACGTGATTAGCTGGGTCACCCACAAGCTGCCCGACGGAAGACGCTGGACCAAAGACTTCATTCCCATCGAATCCGGCGCTCCGCCGCTCGCCACCGAGAGACGCCCGGAGAAGGTGATCCAGCGGGGCGAGATCCCCGGCCTGGCCATGCCCGGGTTCGTGGATACGGACGACGTGATGCGGCACGAACTGCTCCATGCGGTGGGGGTGGGCGACATGGAGAACGCCCTGACGCTGTACGAGCATCACGCCGTCGCCGACCCGGACGGGGTCCTGCCGTTGCGGGCGCTGATCACCGTCGGAAACTGGTACCTGCGCTCGAACCGGTTTTCCGAGGCGTTCGAGGTATGGCGGCGGGCGGGCGCACAGCACCCCGACAATCCGATGATCCCGGCGCTCCGTTTCTCGATGGGGATGGTGCTGAGCCGGCATCTCGACCGGCCGGAGGCCGCCCTGTCGCACCTTTCCGCCGCGCTGGACGGCCTAAGCAATGCGGACCAGGCGCGGATGGCGCGCCGCGAGATCGCCCGCCTGCGCCGGGCGCGGTAGGACCCGGTCTCAGGGCTCCACCCTTCTCCCCTCGGGACCCAGGCGCCAGTCGGAATCCGGGCGCCAGACCACCGGCATCGTCCGGGTCAGCAGGCACCCCCCCCCTTGACCCGGCCACAACAGCAGTTTATAAAAGTCACACCTGTGACTTTTATAAAGGCATCCCGCAACGCATATTGCCGGGAGGATCGGAACATGGCGGCAGAATGGCAAACACCTACCTATACCCAACTCATGGCTTGCTTCGACGTGCTCAAGCACCACACGGGTGCGAGAATGCTCATCAACTTGGCGGACTTGGTCTGGGAGGCCGTTACTGAAAACGACCTCAGAGCCAAGGTGCGCGACCTGGCCCGAAGGCGCAGGATCGTTCGCCGCGGCCGGGGTCAACACGCCACATACGCACTTCGCCAAACGGCCGGCCCCGGCCAAGTCGTTCGCCTCAAGAAGGACAGGAGCGCACGGCGATGGGACGGTACGTGGAGCGTGCTCACGTACGACATCCCGGTCTCGATGAACTCGCTGCGGCAGCGCCTCGCAAGAGTTCTTCACCAAATGGGTTTTGCCTGCTTGAGCGGGAGTTGCTGGCTCTCGCCGTACGACTGGCTGGATTTCCTGGCGGAGATGTTCTCGCGCTGGCGGTGCGGCGGCGTGGTCTCGTACATGCGCTCCGGCGAGGTCGTGCCGCTGGTCGGCGATGCGGGGGCGGGCCCTGGGACGTGGTGGGATCTGGCCGATGTCCGCGAGGGTTATGAGCGGATTGCGGATCGCTGCGACAAGGCTCCGCGCGGGAACCGCGCGCCTGCCCGACGCGCCCGGGCCCGAATCTGCATCGCTGCGGCACAAGAACTGGCGCAGGTGGAGAGCGACGACCCCATGCTCCCACCGGAATTGCTGCCGAAGACATGGCCCCGTCCACAAGCCCTGAGCGGGTTTGAGGCCCTGCGAAAAACGATACGGCGCGAGATTGGGGATGCGGGCGCCACCGGGCCCAGCTCCGCGCGGTCACGTTTATAATAGTCACAGGTGTGACTTTTATAAACGCACGGGTGTGACTTTTGTGAATGCACGGGGGGGGCGATTCGGACCGGCTGATCAATTTCTGTTTGGGTCGCGGCCGAACGGTGTCTGCTTGATCCCAATGCCAGACGAGCCCATATTCCGATTGTGGGGAATGCTGGCGGAGAGGATTCCGGCGTTGTATGGGCGTTCAGATGAACGCCCGTACAACCGGCGTCACGTCGCTCTGTCGTGAGAACCCACATTTGTGGTATCGACCAATGGCAGACTCAAAACTTGTCCGCCGCCCGGCTCAGGTGTAGAATTGAGGTGGTTCCTTGCCGCATCGAGGAGGGGCGGACATCCGCGCGATCAGGACGCGTGGCACAGGTGGAGTTTTCTCGCGATAGGAGTGAAGGACATGGGCGAGCAGGACGAGGAGGTGAGGCGTCGCAAGTACCCGCGCGCCAAAGAATCGTGCCAAGTCAAATACCGACTGGTGAACGACCCGATGCTGCAGCCGGAGGAGCAGGGCGGGGTCGCGATGAACATCAGTGGCGGCGGGATGCGCTTTTCGGCGGATGTGGAGTTCGAGACGGGCGCGATGGTCGCGCTGGAGATGTCGCTGGGTGAGCTCCCGACGCCTGTGGTGTCCCTCGCCAGGGTGGTCTGGTGCGAGCGGGCGGAAGAGGAGGGGAAATTCGACATCGGCGTCGAGTTCTGGTGGATCGGTTGGGCGGATGAAGAGGCCCAGGGCCAGATGCTGAAATACATCAACCAGAAGCTCGGCCAACTGGGCATCGACACGTTCGGCGAAACAACCTGACTCGGTCATCGGTGGCCGGTAGGGGGCGATACGCGCCGTGACAGCCGGCGATTGGCCGCCGGGCATTGGCGACCGGTATCGGCCTCGGAACGCCCCGCGCCCAGAGGTTTCTGCAATAAACCCCTCGTCCGGCGGGTATTATCCAGGGAGCGAGCCCTAGCGGATGGCGATGAGCGACAAAGAGCTCGTGAAACGCTGTCAGGCGGACTCTGCCGCTTTCGAGGAGCTCGTGCGCCGACACAGGAGGGCCATTTTTGCGTACGCCATGGCGTCTACCGGCTCGCGGCAGGACGCCGAGGAAATCACGCAGGACGTGTTCGTGAAGATATACCGGGCGGCTCACCGCTTTGACAGCCGCTACAGCTTCACCACTTGGCTGTATGCGATCGCCTCGAACACGTGCAAGAACAAGTTCCGCAGCCGGAGGAAAAGAACCGTGTCCCTGGACCTCGAAGACACCCCGGTGGTCCCGGTCAGCCTCGAGGCCGACCCGCTGGAGGCGTACCGGAAAAGTGTTGAAGTCTCCGAGGTCCGAAATGCAATAAACGAGCTTCCGCCGCGGTACAGACAGGTGTTGTACCTTCGGTACGTCGAGGCCCTCAGCTATAAGGAGATCGCCGAAGTCCTCGGCCTGTCGCTGGGCAACGTGGAGGCCCGGATATTCCGGGGCAAAGAAAAGGTGCGGCAGAAGCTCCTCAAGCGCTCCGGCAAGAACTAAAGCAGTTGGCATGCCAACTCAGGAGAGCAGTAAGGTGAGTTCGTGTCAGGACATTCAGGGCCTGCTCGGCAGGTACGTGGACCACGAGCTGAGCGCGGCCGACGTGAACCGCGTCGACAGCCACTTGAGCGTGTGCGACAAATGCGCCGAAGACCTGCGCCTGATGGAGCGCGAGGCGGAGCTTTTCCGCGAGGCGCTGAAGGCGGACGACGTGCCGGCGCACGTCGGCGTCGGCGTGTGGGACCGCATGCGCCGGGCCCGGCTCAGGCGGACCAACTACTGGTGGTACGCCGCGGCCGCGGCGGCCAGCGTGTTGGTGGCGCTGATCATTGGCGTGGTCAGCCGGCCGGTGCCACCGGTGGCGCAACTGGCCCAGGTGACCACGTGTGCCGGCCCGCTGGAGATCAGGACCGCGCGCCGGGACTGGGCGCCGCTGGCCACTTACGCCATGCTCCGCGACGGCGACCGCATCCGATGCGGCGTGGGGAGGCCCGGCACGCTGATCCTCAACGAAACGCGCCGGCTCGACCTCAACTACGATACCGAGGTCGCCTTCTTCCGCAGCGGAGACTACGGCCGGTTCCGCATGGAAATGCGGCACGGCCACATCCGCTGCCACTTCCCTGGCGTCCGCCAGCCAGTCAGCATCCGGACCCCCGTGGCCAACGTGTGGGTGACGCCCGAAGAAGAGGACGCCGCCGGCGAGGCCGATTTCGAAATGCTGCTCACGGGAATCGAGCCCGAGGTCGGGCTGCTGGGCCGTATCCATCTGCTGCCCACGGCCTGCGCCGCCGGAAACCGGCCCCAGCTCGAGATCCTCGTTCACAAGGGTTCGGTCTCTGTCGAGAACGCCACCAGACACACGATCAGCCTGAAGACCGGCGAGCGGGTCACCGTGGCGGCGGAGGGCCCCATCCTTGCAGCCGCACGGTTCGACATCACCGCGCGGCGAGACTGGCGCAACGAACTGGCTCCGACCGTGGCGAGCGCTCCCGACCCGCTCCCAGTGCCCGAGATTCCCGGAAAGGTCGCGCGGGAACCGGTGCGCCGCGAGAACCTGCCGGACACCGGGAAGGGCGTCGAGCCGGGTCCCAAGCCGCCCGAGCGAGGGCCTGGCGACGTTCCGCGCCAGTCTCCCCACATCCCCCGGCACAAACTCCCGCCCGCCCCCGCCGGCCTGACCGCCACCCCCGACATCCATTCCGTGCTGCTCACCTGGGACCCGGTGATCGGCACCAAGCGCCCGATCGTCGAGTACGGCATCTACCGCCGCGCGCCGGGCGACAACGTGTTCGGGCTGGCCGGTCGCCTGGAGGTCCAAGGCAAGCTGAAGGGGAAGTGCATGTTCCGGGATGACGGCTTGAGCATCGGCGTGCAGTACGTGTACGCGGTTACCGCGGCATATGACCACGAGGGCGGCCTGGTCGAGGGCCCCGTATCCGCGGCGGTCACTGCCTCGGCCGGGTTCCACATCTATTACACCGGCTACAGCGGCGATCTTGCCATGGTCGCGGTCGAGAAGATGCACGAGGGCAAGATCGTACGGCACACGTTCCATGTCCGCCCGCGGGACCTCCGCAAGGCCGGGTCTCGGACCGGGGACATTGGCGGAGTGCGCGACGTGTTCGTCGAGCCCATTCGCGGCACCTGGCAGCGGGTCGCGGTCGACTTCTCGACCGGCTATCACCTGGTCGACATCGTGACCCAGATCGAGCACCCGCGCGGCATCCCCCGCCGCCGCTCGAAGATCATCATCGAGAACGAGGCCGGCCTGAGGCGGGAGATCCCGCAGATCGAGCCGCCCAGGTAGGGGGACACACCGTGGTGTAATCGATCCGGCCCCCTGCGCTTCCCACCTTCCTCAAAAAGCTTTGGACTGCAAGTGGAATACCTCTACAATGCGGATGGTGGGCGTTCAGGTAAAGGAGCGGGAAATGCGCAAGATGCTGCTGGGTCTGATCTCGTTGTGTGTTGTGGCATCGGCCGAGATGCCGTCACTCGCCGCGGAGAAGGACGACGCAGGCATGTTTCTCCGGGCGAGGAACGCCGGCCGCGGCGTATTCGTTCTGCTGGGGGACAAGGATTGCCGCGCGGCCCTGACGCTCGCCGCCGACAACAGGCTTACGGTCTACGTCCAACTACGCTCCGTGAAGGACGTGGCAGCGGCCCGGCGCGCGGTGGCCGCCGCCGGGTTGTACGGGACCCGCATCTGCGTGGAAAAAGGAGAGCCAGAGCGAGTGCATCTGGCGGACAACATCGCCGATTGGCTCGTGGCGATGGGCGACTCTGCAGGCGTCCCGGCCGACGAGGTCCTTCGCGTCCTTCGGCCCGGGGGCACGGCGCTCGTGAGGCAGAAGGAACTGGTCAAGCCCATGCCCGAGGGCGTGGATGACTGGGGCCATCACTATCACGGGCCGGACAACAACCCGCAGTCGAAGGACCGCCTCGCCCGCGCCCCATACCTTACCCAGTTCATCGCCGAACCCCGCTACGCAGCCTGCCCCCAGAACGCCGTGGCTTCGGCCGGGCGCATTTTCATGGCGTTCGGGCACGTCGCCTGGCACCAGCGAGAGGAGCGCACGCTCAACACCCTATTCGCGATGAACGGCTTCAACGGCGCCGTACTGTGGAAGCGGCGGCTGAAGTCCGGGATCATGGTTGACCGCAGCACGATGATCGCGACACCGACGACGCTGTATCTGGCCGATGACCAGTCGTGCAAGCTCATCAACCCGGCGACGGGAGTGGTCCGCGACGAGATCGTCGCGCCCGCGAAGCCGGCCGGCGGGACGTTCTGGAAATGGATGGCGCTCGAGGACGGCGTGCTGTACGCGCTGATCGGCGAAGGAGAGCCACAGGACCCCGTGGCGCGTTGGCGAAGGACGGGGCACGGCTGGCCGTGGGGCGGCATTTCCAAGGGCTACAACCGAGGGCCGTACGCGTGGGGCTTTGCGAACGCCCTGTTCGCCATCGACCCCAAGACCAAGAAGGTCCTGTGGCACCACGAGGAAGAGCAGCAGATCGACAGCCGCGGCCTGTGCATCAAGAACGGGCGGATTTTCCTGTGCTCGTTCGGCAAGTACCTTGCGTGTCTGGACGCCAAGGACGGCAAAGAGGTGTGGAGAAGAACCGCCGAGAAAGATGCAGACCTGTTCAAGACGATCGGCCCGTATCGTCCGGGCCACGGCTACATCGGCGGCTGGAAGAGCACGGTCTACTTGAAATGCACCGACAAGGCGCTGTACTTCATCGGCCCGCAAGTCAACTGCCTCACCGCCCTCTCCGCCACCGACGGCACGTTCCTGTGGAAGTACCCGCGGAAAGACCTGCACGTGGTGATCCGCGACGACGGCCTCTATACCACCGGCCCGCAGAACAGCCGCGGCCACACCAAGAAGCTCGATCCCATGACCGGCAAGGTCCTGGCGACGTATCCCGTCTCCCGGCGGGCGTGCACTCGGTCGGTCGGCACTGCGGACAGCATTCTCTTCCGCGCATCCGGCGGCTCGGTTCGCCTCGACCTGACCACCGGCCGGTCCCAGTTGATTTCGCCGATGCGGCCGCCGTGCCAGATCGGCGTGGTCGTGGCGAACGGGCATCTTTACTGGCTGCCCTGGGTGTGTGACTGCAATCTTCAGATGTTCGGCTTGATCTGCTGCGGACCGGCCGGCGGCTACCAGTTCGACCGCAAGGCGACCGAAACAGAGCGGCTCGAAAGCCCTGCCGCCGACCCCGCCAACGTGGCCGCGTTCCAGGTGTCGCCGGATGACTGGCCCACTTACCGCGCCGACAACGCGCGCACCGCCGAAACCCAGGCCGTGATCCCCGACACGGTCGGTCTCCTGTGGCAATTCAAGCCCAAGGCCAAGGCCAAGGTTCGGTTCGAGCCATCCGCGCCCGTGGTCGCCGGCGGCGTGGCGTTTGTCAGCGGTTCGGACGGTATCGTACGTGCGTTCGACGCCGCGACCGGGGCGGCGAAATGGACGGCCTACACGGGCGGCGCCGTGCGGTACCCGCCCGCTATCGCAGGCGGCCGGGCGCTGGTCGGCTCCGGAGACGGGTGGGCCTACGCGTTTGAAGCGGCGACCGGCCGGCTCCTGTGGCGGTTCCGCGCCGCGCCGATCGAGCGCAAGATCCCGGTCTATGGTTCGCTGTTGTCCACGTGGCCGGTGGCGAGCGGCGTGCTGGTCGAGAGCGGGGTCGCCTACTTCGCGGCGGGCATCAACAATTACGACGGGACGCACGTGTATGCTCTCGACGCGACGAACGGCAAGATCAAATGGCAGAACAACACCTCGGGATTCCCGGTCGGCGGGTCACGGAGCGGCGTCGGCGTCCAGGGCGACCTCCTGCTGCACAACGGGAAGCTCTACCTCGCCGGCGGCAACGCGGTCTCTCCGGGAGCGTATGACGTCAAGGACGGGAAGTGCCACACCCCGCTGGCGCGGGGCGTGGCATCACGGTCACGGCGGGGCCGCGAGCTGCGTCTCGCCAACGGCGCGGTCACCGTCTCCGGCCAGCCGCTCTACTCGCGCCCCGGCGTCCCGGTGTTCTCGAGAGAGGTCCGTTGGACGGCGGCGGATGTCATGACCAAAAACGCCAAGCTGTCCTGGGAGAGGACGCCGGGCGGGGAGCGCGTTGTCTGGAAGCTCGTCGCCCAGAGCCGCACGAACAAGCAGCGCCTGTGGGCACAGCCGCTGCCGGCCCCGCCGGTGCGATGGGGGATGGCGGTGGACGCTCAGGGCCGCATCGTGGTGACACTGTGGAGCGGAGAGGTCCTCTGTTTTGGCAAGAAGGCCGGCTAGGTGAATTGGCTCCCGTGAAGAGAAAGGCCGATCGAAGAACCTTCGCCCGCGTTTGCGCGGCCGTGTTGATCGTCATGAGCGTGCCGGTCTCGGCGGTCGCCGCGGCCGAGATGCCCAAAATCACATCCGGCGTCTGCCGCCGACCCGCCGTCACCGACTTCAAGGTTGTCTGTGACCGGTGGCCCGACGGCACCGACCTGCGCCAGTTCGGCCTCGACGCCATCCGCATCGAGAACGCGAAGACCGAGGAAGATAAAGCGCTCGCCGTGTGGCGCTGGATGCGCCGCTGTACCATGCGGACGAACGGCCGCTCGCCCAACGAAGGCCGCCGCTGGGTCGACGCCTCGAAGATCCTCAACGTCTACGGCGCCCACCACTGCGGCGGGCTGAGCCTGCTCCTCACCGACATCTGGCGCAGCATCGGCTATCCCGCCCGGCGCCTCTACCGCCACGGCCATACGCTTGGCGACCTGTGGTATGTCGACAAAGACGGCGTCGGCCGCTACCACACGTTCGACAACAACTACGGCTGGTTCGTCTACACCCGCGACGGCAGCCGCATCGCCCACGCCGAGGACATCGGCGCCGACTTCTCCATCTACGACCATCCCTCACGGACGCACATTCCGTGGATCGACAAGAAAATGTGGATGTGGGGATGGTGCCACATGCCACAGATGGCCCTCCCCGGGCCCCGCACCATCGACCTCCATCCCGGCGAGGGCGTCGTTCGCCTCTGGCGCAACGCTGGGAAGCCCCACCACGACAACGTCGGCGTCCGCCCGTGGGACGAAAAGGACCAGCCGCCGTACAAGCGCCAGTTCGGCAACGGCGTCTTCACTTGGCTCGCAGACTTCGGGCCCAACTGGCGACACTCCCTCGCCGCCGAACCCGTCAACGCCACCGTCATCGACGGCGAGCTCGCCCAGACCGACCCCAAGAAGCCCACCGAGGTGATCTACCGCGTCATGCTCCCCTACATCGTCGCCGACGGCCAGCTCGTCCTCAAGGCCACCGGTAACGTCACTGTCGAGACCGATCACGGCAAGACATGGCGCGCCGTCAAGCCGGAAGCCTTTTACGCCGCGCAGGCCCTCACAAAAACCAACGGCGGCCCGCCCGGACGCTACGCCTACCTCCTCCGCCTCCGGCTCAACGGCGGCGCCACCGTCGCGCAGTTCGCCGTCGCCAACATCGTCCAACTCAACTCCCGCTCGCTGCCCGTCCTCCTCGCCGGCGAGAACAAGATCACCGTCCACGGCAAGCTTGCCGAGGGCCACGCCCTCCAGGTCATCTACCTCTGGGACGACCCCACCGGCAAGGACCGCACCCACTCGGCGTTCCTCCATCGCCTGCCCGCGACCTACACCATCTGGACAGCCGGCAAGGACTGGAACGACGTCGTCTGCAAGAAGATCATCACAGACGTCAAATCCACGAGTGCCGGCGACCATCACGTCGACGAATCCCTTCCGCCCGACGTGCGCCCCGACGGTCCTCTCCCCTCGGCGGACGTGCGGACGATCATCGGGCCGAAGCCGGCACCGAAGTTCAAGACCAGCGCAGAATACGTCAAGGACCTCGCGGGCAAGGACGATGACGTGCGGCGCATGGCCGCCGCCGCGCTGTCCGCCGCCCGCGAGGCCAAGGCCTGGGACGCACTGGTCCAGGTGGCGCTCGAAGACACCACGCAGGCGAAGATGCACGCCATCCAGGCGCTGTTCTGGACCGACCGCAAGAAGGCGGTCCCCGTCCTCCGCAAGATCCTGACGAAAGATCCGGCGGTCAAGTTCGCGGAGAAAGACAGCGAGTTCGGCTCGCCGACCCACCCGAACTGCGTCGGCACCATCGCCGCGATGTGCGGCGTGACAGGCTTCAAGGAGCTCGTGCCCGAGCTGAACACCCTCGCCTGGAAGACCAGCACGAACGCGCGCTGGGGGGTGGTCCGCGCTCTCGGCCGCCTGAATGACCCGCGCGGCTATCCGGCGATCCGGCGGTTCTGCCGGAGCGGCAACCACGACACCGGCACCATCTCGTGCGAAGCCGCCGGCCGCATCGGCGACAAGGAGGCACTCAATAACGCGGCCCGCTGGCTGCGGAGCAAGAGGTACCCCATCCGCACGCTAAAGGCCATCGAAGCGCTGGGGAAATCGGGCGTCCAGGGCCACACCGACCGGATACTCGAGCATCTCAAGCTGCGTTCATACAGCGAGGACTGGCGGGCCGTCGCCTCGACCGCCCTCGCCCGCACCGGCGAGCCGGCCAAGTGCATCCCGGTCATCGAGAAACTGCTCGCCGGGGAGAAATGGCCGTGGGTCCGGCGGAAGATGGAGGCAGCGCTCGAACAGCTCCGCCGTCGCTCAAAAGAATGAGGGGGCCGCGGAGCCGGCAGGATCCCGGTCGAGGCGAGCGCAGAGGAGGGGGAAAACCGATCCGCGTCCAAGCCCGAATAGCGACGGCGGCGATGTGTTGCCTGTGCGGGCTCTGCCTTGGGGCGGAGTACTACGTCTCACCACAAGGATCAGACGCGGACCCGGG
>CAZDHT010000158.1:0-12537 GCA_964505325.1 uncultured Planctomycetota bacterium
GTTCGTCGTGGTGAGCATGCTGCGCTCTTCGTCGCCCATCTTGGCGTAGTCCAGCGGCAGGATCGACTCGCCGTCCAGGCGGCGGAGTTCCTCGTTGAACACGGCCGAATTGAGAATGCCGATCAGCTCGACCTCCTGCCCCGCAATGACCAGCGTGTCGCCGGGCTTGACCCCCAGCTCCTCCGCCGCCGTTTTGGGCAGATAACAGCCCCCCTGGTCGGCGAACCGGGCCCAGTTGGGACAGGCGCGGTCGGCCCCGGTCAGCCCGGCCTCCTCGGGCGCCAGGCCAAGGGCAGCCAGCACCGAGAACCACTTGCCGGTGGCGCGGTTCTGAATCCGGACGCGCCACTTCTTGTCCCACTGGCTGGTCCACCAATACCGTGGCACGACGGTGCGGCTCGGCCCGGCGATCTGCTGCAAGTGGGTGAGGGCGGCCGGCGGCATGGCGCGCGATGTCGGCTGCCGGACCAGGACTCCGGTGAAAGGGGCATCGTCGCCGACAGTGAATTCGCGCTCCCCGATGTAGCTGCTGGTCGACATGAAACACAACATCGCGAACGTGATCAGCACCACGGTGACGCCGGTCAGCACCGTCCGGAACTTCCGCCGGCGCATGTTGGCGATGCCCAGACGAAGGGCCGTGTACAGTAGGCCAATCCGCGAGGTCCGCGCGCCGCTCGTCTCGGCCCGGCCGCTGCGCAGCTCGTCCAGCCCCGACTCGAACCTCGAAAAGATGACCGAGATGACCATCAGACTCATGAAGATAATGGCGAACGCCATCACGATCATCATCGGCTGGCTGCTGATCTCGAACGCCGGGTGATACTGCCACAGGGCAGCCGCCATCACAGTGAATATGACCAGCACTCCCGCAATTTGCCGGTACACGTGGGCCGACGCAAACAACAGCCGCTCCACCGCGTAGGCGAACGGGATCGCCATCAGGAGCAGGAAAATCGCTCCCCGGATCACGTCATTAGCGGTATCCCGGACGCCCTGGTAGCCGCGGACCACGGTGGCCATGGCGCCGCTGGCAGCCTGGAACAGCACGGCGCCGTCGTCGTCCGCGATGGCCCGTTCGGCCTGCGCGAGATACGAGGCCGTGGTCTCCTGGAGCCGGACGATGGCCTGGCTTCGGATACCCGCGGCGGCATAGTCGTCCAGGCGCTTTTGGTTCAGGCGGTAGAAATCGCGGGCCGCAATCAGCAGGGGATGCTCCGGCAGCGGCTCGCCCAGAGCGAAGCCGCGCATGGCGTCCCGCACCTTCACGCCCCTCTTCGGCTCGGCCATGTTGAGCAGCGCCATGCGGTTCCCGGCGATGCCGGTGCGCAGAACGAGTTGCCAGCGCGTACCCGGCTCCAATTGACAGCTCATCAGGCTGCCGTATCGGGAGAGGTTGAGGCGCTTGGGGGCGCTGCCCCGGCGGGCGTCGATGATCGAACCGGAAGACAGGTTTACCAGGAACCGCGGGTCAAACAGTTCCAGGGCGGTCAGTTCGCCGCACGTAAACACCACCGCTCGCAACGGCTTGGGCCTGGTGGCCGACAGGGTAACGTTCACCCGCACGCTCTTCCCGACTTTGAGCATGTCGACGGCGCGCGCGATGCGGCCGTCGGGCGCGAGGCGATACGACTGGACGTGGAAGCGGGTCACCCCCGTCCGGGCCGGGATGGCATCGAACATGAACCGGCCGTCGATCCCGGTGAAACAGAACTGCTGCCGCCGGACCCCGGCCACGGCCCAGAAGCTGACGCCGGCGCGACCGCTTCCGACTCGCCCGCCGACCAGCGTCGTGAGGTAGCCGCCCATCGGGAGACGCGGCACGGGCTCGCCCGGTGTTTCGTCGACGATGATTCCTTGCACCCGGTGCCAGAGAGGATACGCCTTGGAAGACGGAGCGAACTCCGTGTCCGAGGCCAACTGGTTCAGCAAGGCTATCGTGGCGCGGACCTGCGGCCCGAGCCGGGTCCAGTCGAGGGCGTCGGCCCGGTCGCAGGGCGTGTCAACGCGAGGGCGGGGGGCGCCCAGGGTGGTCCAGGTTGCGGCGGGCATGCCGAAGCTCTGCGCGGGCGAGCTGAACAGCGCCAGATTGCCCACCAGGTAGGAGTCGCGGGAATCCTCGCCGGTGATCGGGCTGAGGTCGGTGGCGCGGCGCACACTGCCGGGCCAGACCTGCTCGCCCTTGTCCTTGTCGAGCTTCTTGAGCCAGCGGCAGAATGAGTCGGCGTTCTGAGTCTCGTTGACCCGAAGGTAACGGTCCTGAAGGCACGGGCCGGCCGCGGTCCCCGCGTCGGACAGGTCCAGCCCCAGCAGGAAGGCAACCGGCCGCTCATTCGTGTCGGTGATCCCGAGCGAGCCGAGAAGCCTGCACCGAAGCACGTCGCGCGCCGCCACCGCGCTGCGGATTGCTCTCAACTCTTCGAACTGCTTCAGGGCGCGGCGCCGGGCACGGCGCCATATCTCCTGCGCCAGTCTCAGCGATTCGGCGTCCTCGGCGACCGGGGCGTCGGTGAGCAATTGATCCTGAGCCGCATGATGCGCCTTCCGTATCCCTTTCAACTCTCTGATCTCTTCGGTCAGCGCGCGCATCTGCACATCCAGCCGGCTGAACTCTTCCTTCAGCTTCGCCCTTTGCCCGCCGGCCGGGACATCCGCCGCGCCGAGCTTCGTCTCCAGCGCGAGCTTTGTCACCTCCATCGAGCGCTTCTTCAGCCGCAGGGGATGTATCTTCTGTTCGAGTTCGAGCACCTCCCGCGCCACTTCGTCCTTCACGTAGCCGTGAAGCGCCCGGTACTTGGCTTGGTGGAGTCCACTGAGCGCCGTCCGGTCCAGGCCTAGGTGCTGGGCAAGCTCTCTGTGCTCCCCGTAGTCATCGAACAGCCTGCGGTCCTCTTCCCAGTGGCTTCGCTTTGTCCTGCTCTTGGGGTCGACGGCCAGCGCCACCAGCATCTGTCGCAGGCCAAGCTGGTTGATCCCATAGGCATCGACGAACGCGAACAGGATCGGCCGACCGGGGCGGTTCCGCGCAAGGTCACGCAGCGCGTTCAGCGCCACCGCCACGTCCACGGCGGCATCCGCACCGGCGGCGAGCTCGGGCACCACGCCCGCCGAGTCAAACGGCACCCCGACGGCCAGCGCCTTCTCCCCGCCTCCGTTCTTGGGCTTGACCAGCGCGTACAGGTTGGTGGCGGTGACCTCTTTCCACTCGGCTCGGCAGAACAGCGTGCCGTCCCAGGCGAGGCCGCTTCGCAACGCATCGGCCAGAGGGCCCGGGGGCACGTAAAACCGAGGCACCCAGATGGGGATGGGAACCAGGTGGCTGTGGAGGTGCCGGTTGCTTTCGTCCTCTGAGCCGAGCAAGATGATGGCCGTGGCGCCGGCATTATGCGCGTGCCGCCACCGGTGGCCGCCGCTCACTTCCATCACCGCGATCTGCCCGCGCAGGCTGCGTGCGGGCAGCTTGCCGGGAGGTCTCCCGGGCTCGCCCTCGCCGATGTACACGAGGCGGCCGTAGATCCCCTCCGGGGGAGTCGTGTTGAGCCGGACGCTTGCCGGCCACACCGGATAGACCCGATGCGTTTCCTGCGACGAGCCGATGCTCACCGTCAGCCCGGCCAGCACGGTCCGTGGCACGATCACCGGGAACTTCTGGACCGTGACCTCGACCCCCGGGATGCTCTTGAGCTTGTCAGAAAGCTCGCCCAGGACCTCGTCGTGGTCCTGCGTTCCCACCACACGGGTGGGACGGCTCGCCAGCCATTCGGTGTCGCGGCGCACCCGGGCCAGGAACGAGGCACCCCCCTCGGCGGCGCCGGCCGCCGACGCGAACGCCGTCATCGCCAGGAGCGCGGCCAGAGCCGCTCCGGCGACTCGCCGGCAATCGGCCTTGAGATTTCGAGTTCCTTCCTTCACCTCGGCAGCACTTCCACCACCTCGTACGGCATGTCAAGAAGCACGCGCACCACCGGCTCGATAGACCAGTACACCGCGGCAAACACCTCGCCCATGATGATCCCGAGGAACAGCGGCCGGGCCGCGCGGTAAAGCCGCGCCCCGCCGTACTTGACCAGCAGTATCTTCAGCAGCCACCCGAACATGACGCTCGCCCACGCCACGTTGGCGTAGTACGACGCATTCATCAGCAGCCCGATCGGATGGAACGGCCACCGCGGCATGGTCAGACACGCCCACTCCAGAACCCCCGCCAGAGCGGCGCCGAAGCACAGGTGGCCGAACTGGCTGTACACCGGCCGGTCCACCTTCCCGTCATTCCACTTGATCAGGTCGCCGTGCGCCTTGTCCGAAATTCGCCGGGTGCCCCACGGGCTGAGCGGCTGGTCCACGCCGTCCACGCTCATGCCGTGGTGGTAGTTCGCGTACACGTGCACGCCGCCGGAAATTACGAAGCCTGCAATGAGGATCAGCACCAGCAGCCAGGCCAGGCGCGTCTGGTGCCGGGGCTTCGCCTCCTCGTCCAGTCCGATTGCGTGGGTGGCCATAGTGGCGCAACTGACCCGCGACGCGGTGGGAAACAGCATCGCAATCACCGTGGCGAAGTACAGCGAGACCGGGCCCAGCCAGGAGAACGGGGCCAGCTTGACCATGCTGATGTTGTAGCGGAAGTCGATGCGGATGAAGGGCATCCCGGTCTCGGCCACGATGCGGGTGATCAGCAAGGACACCATGAAGCCGATGCCGACGTAAAACAGCGCCCACCCCGGCTGCACCCCGGCCCAGGTCAGCCAGAAGTACATGCCCACGCAGCCGCCCGAGAACATGATCCCCGCGTTTCGGTTTTTGCGCTCCTCTTCGTTCCGGGCGCGGAAGATGCAGCGAAACACGTGCGCCCAGTGCTTGCGCCCCAGCCATAACACAAACAGGGTCAGCGTGAACATCCCCCCCACACGGTGCTCATAGATCGTCCCGTAGTAGAACGGTGGGAAGTACTCCCTGCCGATGACGCAGTACATCCCGTAGGCCAACTCAAAGAACCAGATGGAGAACCCGATCCGGTTCGGCATGAAGAACGTCACCCCGAGCACGATGAAGTAGATGCGGGCGCTGCGGATGTGGCCCGGCAGGTGCCGCAGCGGCGTGTCCGCAAATAGGCTGCTCAGATTCCAGGTGAGCGGGATGGCCGGCACGCTGTCGGGGTCGTACTGCTTCAATCCGGCCAGGAGGTGCAGCGTGAACACCACCCCGGCGGCGATCCAGAACGATTTCTTCCGGAACAGCGGGGCCAACAGGCGCCCCTCCTCGGGCGTTTCGATGAGCGAGTTCTGAACCGTCAGCAGGGGAAACGGAAGCCGCTCGTTCCGCCGCCACTGCGGCAGCACGATCAGGCTCATCCCGATCATCATCAGCCAGCAGAACAGCATGAACGTGCCCCAGGAAAGCAACGGAGGCAGCCACGCATCCCACGGGACCGGCTCGCCCTCGGGCAGTTCGCGAATGTAGTGCTCGGCGGCGGGGACCTCCTCCTTGTAGCCGATCTTGGCCGGGAAAAGGCTGGGGGGCAGGTTCATCTTCTCGTATGCTTTGGCCAGGCCGCGGTTGTCCTTCACTTCGAGAGGTACCCGGGCGATCGAGTACGGCAGCATCCGGTGCAACCCCGATGCCGGGATGGTACAGGCGACCAGCATGATCCCAATCACCAGCGCCAACTGCCACTTGGTCAGCGCCAGCTTGGGCCTGACCGTTGGCAGCACCCGGTTTATCACCCGAGCCACCAGGCGCAGGAACGGGTTGATACCGAGGACCAGGATCAGCGTCAGGAACAGGACACTGATGGGCAGATAACTGTCGGCGATGTATTGGCTGCGCATTACGAAGGTGTTGTAGGGCGAGGCAAACCAGATGGCGACGGAGCCGATCAGGCCGACAACGACCGCTACAAGGACGCGAAGCATCCCTCTCCCCGCGTTCGAGGGTTCGGCAGGGCCCGAACTCCCCCGGTCATCCGGCTCTGGGGGAGGCGGGGCCTCGTTCTGCGGACCGTTTTTCATCGCTGTAGTCGGACCTTGGCGGCCGAGTTGTCTCGGGTCAATTCGTGGAATCACGCAGGCGCCCGGTCGGAACGGCCTGCCCGTCCCGGCCGGGAAAACACCCTGTCACATAGTTATATAGATGAAATGTAATACGTCAAACAAAAGTCCCAGAGGAGCGGGCGGAAAGCTCCGGGCCAACAGACTGCTCGGCGGCGATGAACGCCTTCTTTGACACCGCCGGACGCCAGCGCTATAATTCCCCAGCATCCCCGCGGAGCGCTGGCACGAAAGCAGCACCGACCGGCAACGTGGCGTGACCGAAGCCAAGCGCCCGGAGTCGAGAGCCGATGAAGAGATTCTGGCGCTACCTGCAGTTCTGGAGCGTGCTGCTGTTTGCCGGGGCGGCCCTATGCCTCGTCCTGTGGTGGCTCCGGCAGATGTCGAACAAGTCATGAGCCTGCCGAACCTGCTTACCGCGTCGAGGCTGTTTCTGACCGTACCGATCGTCCTGTTGATGTACACCCCCGGCGCAGGGGCGGCCTGGACGGCTTTCGGGCTGTTCATCCTGGCAATGCTCACCGACGTGTTCGACGGACGCCTCGCCAAGCGTGACCCGAACCGTTCGCCGCTGGGGAACTACCTCGACCCGGCGGCCGACAAGCTGCTGCTGATGTCCCTCTTCATCTTCCTGGCGGACAAGGGTGTGGTACCCGCGTGGATGGTGGCCGTGCTGGTCGCGCGCGAGTTCGTGGTCAACGGCGTCCGTGCGGCCGGTGCGGTCCAGGGGCAGGTCGTCGGCGCCAATTGGATGGGGAAGACGAAGACCACTCTCCAGACCGCCGCTATATCCGCGGCGTTGTTTGCCGGCGCGCTCGCCGCAACGGCCCCGGGCTGCCAGCATGCCGCGGGCTTCTTCCACAAGCTCGCGTGGGGCACGACGCTGGTGGTCACCATCGCCGCGGCCGTCTTCGCTCTCGTCTTCGTGTACTGGAACCGTGGGCTGTTCAGCCGGCGAGCGAGTCCGTAGGCCCGTCCTGCCAATTCGGGGCGACCGCGGGAGGCCCGACTGCCATTGTGACAGCAAATCAGCGTGAACGGGCCCGGGTGTGAGAATTCGCCCCTCGCGACCGGCCCCGCAAGCGATTACATCAAAAAGACTTACAACATTTCCCAGCTTCTCTCGTTTCCCGTATCCGCTCTGGCACGTGCTTTGCTACTGGTAATCCGGGAACTTGTACAGGCCGGACGAGGTTCGGTATGGTGGATAGGAGTTTCTCAGTCCTGATCGCGGACGAGAGCGTTGACTGCTGCGAGTCGTTCCGCGAAACGCTGGAGCCGGAAGGCTACGACGTCGTGGCAGCCGGCTCGGGCCGTGAGGCCATCGACATCGTCCGGCGGGAGCCCGTCCACGTGGTGGTGATGGACATCCGCCTGCCCGACTACTCCGGCCTCGAGATCTACCACGCCATCAAACGCATTCGCGACACGTTCCTGCCGTGCATTTTCACCGCGTTCGAGATGAGCACGCGATCGCTTCAGGACGCCCTGAGCGAAAACGCGATCACGATATTGCCTAAGCCGGTCGATAAGCCGCGGCTCGTTCACGCGGTGGACTGGTCGGTCGACAGGTATTACGCGCGCGGCCGCCGGCGGCCGCCACGGCTCGGCGGCCTGAGAAGCCGCAGGCGGTTCAACCTGCCGTAGGTGGGGCAGATTCGAAGTCTCGGACAAAGAATGGCAGAACAAAGCCATTTTCGGGCCTTCGTGTCATAGGTGGCGTTTCGATGGGGCCATTTGGGGGTTTGGCGTATCTGTTTGATCCCCGCTGAATATGCGGGAAGGGCTTTTTTTCGAGGAGATGTGCGATATGGCGAAGAAAGGAATTGGGATCAAGCCTCTCGGCGACCGGATCGTGGTCAAGCGGCTCGAAGCGGAGGAGACAACCAAGGGCGGGATCGTGCTGCCGGACTCGGCCAAGGAGAAGCCCAAGAAGGGCGAAGTAATGGCGGTCGGGTCGGGGAACGTGCTGGACAGCGGCGAGACGCAGGAATTGCAGGTCAAGGTGGGCGATAACATTATGTTCGGCTCATACGCCGGCACCGAGGTGACCGTGGGCGGCACGGAGTACCTCATCATGTCCGAGTCGGACGTGCTGGCCGTCATCAGCTAGTCATCTGCCCGAGTACACAGGAGGAGAACAGCAATATGGCAGCGAAAAAAATCGCATTTGATCAGGAAGCACGCGAAGCGATTCGCGAAGGCGTGCGCAAGCTGGCAAAGGCCGTCAAGGTGACGCTGGGCCCGCGCGGGCGGAACGTGGTCATCGAGAAGAGCTTCGGCTCCCCCACCGTCACCAAGGACGGCGTGACCGTCGCCAAAGAAGTGGAGCTCGAAGACAACTACGAGAACATGGGCGCGCAGATGGTCAAGGAAGTCGCCAGCAAGACGTCTGACACGGCGGGCGACGGCACGACCACCGCGACCATCCTGGCCGAGTCCATCTACGAGGAAGGCCTGAAGAACGTCGCCGCCGGCGCCAGCCCGATGGACCTCAAGCGCGGCATCGAAAAAGCGGTCGCCGCGCTGGTCGAGGGGCTGAAGTCGATGTCCAAGCCGGTCAAGGGCAAGAAGGAGATCGCGCAGGTCGCCGCCATCGCCGGCAATAACGACGCGGAGATCGGCAAGATGATCGCCGACGCCATGGACAAGGTCGGCAAGGACGGCGTCATCACCGTCGAAGAGGGGCAGGCGCTCGACAGCTCCGTGGACGTGGTCGAGGGGATGCAGTTCGACAAGGGCTACATCTCGCCCCACTTCGTCAACGACCTGGAGAACATGGAGGTGGTGCTGGAGAAGCCCTACGTCTTTGTGCACGAGAAGAAGCTCTCCAACATCAAAGACCTCATTCCGCTGCTCGAGAGCGTCGCCAAGGCCGGGCGGCCGCTGCTGATCATCGCAGAAGATGTGGAGGGCGAAGCGCTGGCGACACTCGTCGTCAACAAGCTGCGCGGCACCTTCCAGTGCTGCGCCGTCAAGGCCCCCGGCTTCGGCGACCGCCGCAAGGCGATGATGGCCGACATCGGCATCCTCACTGGCGGCGAGCCCATCTTCGAAGACCTGGGTGTCGAACTCTCCAGCGTCACGCTCCAGCAGCTCGGCCAGGCCAAGAAGGTCACCGTGGACAAAGACAACACCACCATCATCGAGGGCGCCGGAACCGACGACGCGATCACCGGCCGCATCAACCAGGTCAAGCGCGAGATCGAGACGACCACGAGCGACTACGACCGGGAGAAGCTCGAGGAGCGGCTCGCCAAGCTATCGGGCGGTGTGGCGCAGGTCAACGTCGGCGCGGCGACCGAGGTCGAGATGAAGGAGAAGAAGGCGCGCGTCGAGGACGCGCTCCACGCGACCCGCGCCGCCGTCGAGGAAGGGATTCTGCCGGGCGGCGGGGTCGCCCTGATCCGCGCTCTCAAGGCGCTCGACAAGATCAAGGCGACCGGTGACGAGCGAGTAGGTGTGGACATCGTCCGCCGCGCCCTCTCCGCACCGTGCAGCCAGATCGCGGAGAACGCCGGCGTCAACGGCGCCATCGTGGTCCAGAAGATCACCGAGAGCGACGACGTGAACTACGGCTACGACGCCCAGGCGAGCAAGTACTGCGACCTGGTCGAGGCCGGCGTGGTCGACCCGACCAAGGTGGTGCGGTGCGCCCTGCAGAACGCGTCGAGCATCGCCACCCTGCTGTTGACCACCGCCGCGATCGTGAGCGAGATCCCCGAAGAGAAGCCCAAGATGCCCGCCGGCGGGCCCGGCGGCGGAATGGGCGGGATGTACTGATCGCGCATCGCCCGGCGTCACGCCGCGCCCGTGGGTGTGGTAGGCGCCGACGCCGTTAAACGCGCGCGTCCGGCCGCACTTCACGTAGACGGGCGAGGTGCGCGCCACGACGTAGCTGCCAGGATGGCGTGGGTAGCCCGCGCACCGCGCCGCCAACCAGCCGCTGCCGCTCACCGCGACGCGCCGGCAGAATGTACTTGCGCACTTCCCGGCGCAGCCGTAGTATAATCCTCGAGCCGCCATATTTTCGCTAAGGGTCAAGACCAATGAGATCAATCGCCCGCGTACTGCCGTTTGCGGCCGCTGTTGGAATCTTCCTGCTGACGCCATCGTCCGTATCCGCACAGAGCTTGCCGCGTGACCGGGCGCTCGGCCTGGCAGCGGCGCGGAGCGATGCGTTCGTGAACCTCACCAACGTACTCTACGACATGCCGGTCAGCGCAACCCAAACCGTGCGAGACTTGGTGGCCTCGGGCGGGCGGGTGCGCGAGCAGGTCGAGGCGGCGCTCCGCGGCGCGGACATGATAGCAGGGCCGCGGTTTGACGACTCGGGCGTGGTCCGCGTCACGGCGGAACTCGACACCACGGCGCTGCCCTACAGCTTTCGCCAGAAGATCCGCGGGCTGCCCCGCTTCATGCAGGCGGATGGTGTGGCTGACGTGAACGCCGCAACCCAAGCCACCCGGGTGAAAGTCGGCGACGTGAACGACGAGGTGAAGACGCTGGCCGAGATGAAGATCGACGCCGAAGGCAAGGCCGCCGCGCCGCAGGGGGGGGACCCGGCGCTGGCGAAGAAGCAGGCCCGGCGCCAGGCGATGGTCAACGCCTACACGGCCCTGGCAAAGAAAGTGGAGGCGATTCGGATCGACACGGAGGTGACGATCAAGGCGTTTCTGATGCTCCACCCGGAACTGCGGCCGAAGCTGAACGGGGCGCTGCTGGGGGCAGACCTGCTCAGCGAGAGCGTCGATGTCGGAGGCACGACGTACCAGGTGAAGGTCTCGCTGCCAGGCAAGCGGGTGATGCAGCCGCTTCGCCTGGGCGGATATCGGACCACCTATGGAACAACGTTGCGGCCGGACGAGGTCGAGATCGCGCGCACGAACGCCCGCAAGGATGCAGTGAACAGCCTGAAAGAAAAGGCGTTCAACATCCGCCTCGGCTCGGGCCTCACGGTTGGCGAGTATGTGAAGGACAAGGCGGCGATGAAGACGGCGATCAACCGGCTGTGCGAGAAGGCGCCCATACAACGGGTGGAGATCACCGACGAGGGGCTGGTCAAGCTGTATACGAGCATTCCGACCCGGGCTCTGCCGCGCGACCTTCAGCGGCTCTTCCGGCGCGGGACCCCGTCGGGGCTGGCGGCGATTGGTGGCGGCCTGCCGGTCGAGCCGGAGGAGAAGAAATAGGGGCGGGCAGATGACACTGTGTCGATGGGCCGTGCCGGTCCTCGTCGTTTCACTCGCAGGATGTGCAAGCACCCAGAGCGAACCGATGATCGGCACGGGCAAGACGGCAATCGCGACGTACCTGAAGAAAGGGATTGCCGAACAGCAGGCCGTCGAAGCGGCGAAGCTGGATGCTGCGCTGGAGGCACAGAAGGACCTGATTGCGCGCTACGCGGGGACGTTTCTCTCGCCACAAAAGGCGGACGTGTTTGCCGCCAAGGCCGACCAGATGATCTCGGCGACCCGTGGGCAGGTCCAAGGCGTCAAGGTCGTTCGTGTCACCCGCCTTGCCGGGGAGAATGCGTTCGCGGTCGTCGTGCAGGCACGGGAGGCGGACCTTCGCGAGTCACTGGGGGACGGGCCGGAACCTGCGTCACCTCCGACGCACCCGTTCAACTGGCCGGACGAAACCGGAGGGGGCAAGTAGCCCGGGAGCCAATGACCCGCAGCCCGTGAGCGGCATCCACGGGCAGCACCTGCCGGCGACCATCCGCTAGTCGAGGTTCTCGATCGGGACAGGCTCGACCGGGTCGGCAAGCTCAAAGCCGAACACGCGGGAGTAGAAGTACAGTTCTCCGTCGAGCGACCGTTTCATGTTCGCGGCGATGCGGAACCCGTGCTGCTCGCCCTCGAATGGCACATACGCCACGGGGATGCCCTTCTTCTTGAGCGCCTCGAACATCGTCTCCGCCTGCCTGGGCGGAACGATCTTGTCCTCCAGCCCCTGGAACAGGATCAGCGGACACGACAGCCGGTCGACGTAGTGGATCGCCGAACGCTCGCGGTAGAGATCCTTCCGCTCGGGGTACGGGCCGATGAGGCCGTCGAGGTACCGCGATTCGAACTTGTGCGTCTCCTTAGCCAGTGCTTCGGCATCACTGACGCCGAAGTAACTCGCCCCCGCCTTGAACACGTCGCGGAACGTCAGAGCGCACAGCGTGGTCCATCCCCCGGCACTGCCGCCACGGATAGCCAGACGGTTGCCGTCGACTTCGCCGCGCTCCGCAAGGTACCGCGCGACGTTTACGCAGTCGTCCACCTCGACGATCCCCCACTGGTCGCGGAGCCGCTCGCGGTAGTCTCGGCCATAGCCAGTACTGCCTCCGTAGTTCACATCCACGACGGCAAAGCCGCGGCTGGCCTCGCCGGCGAGCGTCGACGAGAGGGCGAGGATCGACCACAGCGCGGTTCCGAGCGCGAACACTGCCCCGTACTTCCAGGTCATGTAGCCGCCGAGCGTGCCCAGCTTGTCGCCCATCAGC
>CAZDHT010000159.1:0-12478 GCA_964505325.1 uncultured Planctomycetota bacterium
ATGGGCGCTCTGGCACATTGGACGAAGGACCTAACGTATTGCATGGTCACAAGTTCGACGTTATCTTAGTGCCATTGGGGACTGCCACTCGCTGCCTGCCCGACGCAGGCGGGACTGTCGCCGCTCGTCCGCTTCACTTGGCTGAAGTGCTACGCCAACTGTTGAACTCGGGTCAGCACACTCCCAGCACTTCGCGGGCGTACGTGACGCTGCGCGCGACGTTGTCCGCCTCGAACGCCAGCAACTCGTCTTCGGCCAGCGACCGCCGATAGGGAGAATGGACCTCCAGCGTGATGTGCGCGTCGTCGCCCTTGGCCCGCCGGAGCATCTTGACGACGCGAGCGAGCGGGAGTTCGCCGTCGCCCAGGGCGCAGAAGTGAAGGCCCGCGCCCGGCGGACCGAAGGCCTTGGCATCGGGGAACCGCTCGGCGGGACACGCGTCCTTCAGGTGCGTGCACACCACCCGGCCCAGGAGCGCCTCGAGCGCTTCGACGGGGTCCTCGCCCACGGCCGCGAAGTTGCCGCTGTCGTAGCAGACGCCCAGGTGCAGCGAGTCCAGCTCCAGGAGAGTCAGCATATCGGGCAGGAACACGTCGCCGTGGTTTTCGACCGCGATGCAGACGTTGTGGCGCTCGGCAAGCTCCACGCTGCGCGCCAAGTCGTCTCGCGCCGCGCGGGCCCGCTCCGCCGTGGCGTTCGGCCCGTCGGCGCAGGAGCCGCCGATGAACGTCCGCAGCACGCGCGACCCGAGCCGTTCTGCTGCGGCCAGCGGTGCGGCGAGCTGCTCGGGCGATGTCCCCCAGGCGCCGAGCTCGACGTACAGCCCGTGCCGCCCGGTGTACTCCGCCAGCCAGTCCACATCGCGGGACAGATCCACGTGGGCGGGATCGATGTGCAGGCCGTCGGCACCCAACGCCCGGCTGGTTTCGCAGTACCAGCGCAGGTCACGCGGCCGGGTCGGCCGAAACCAGTGCTTGCCGAGGTGCAGGTGATGGCTGAACGAATCGATGGCGAGCTTCACGACGCGTCCCAGTCGATCAGGGCCTTGACGATCTCACCGCGTTCGATCGCCCGGATCGCGTACAGGTACTCCTCGGGGTCCGGGGCGATGCGGCACGAGACCATTGGCTCCGGATCGATCAGCCGGCGGTTGTACAGGTCCGCCACCGCCCGGAGCTCGGAACTGGCCAGGACGCCGGGGTTATAGATCGTCGTGCCGCGCGCGAACCACCGCGCCTGATTCACGAGGTAAGGCTCGGGGCAGTGGCTGACGTTGATGATCGCCCGCCGTGCCAGCGCGTTCGCCAACAGGTGCCCGTTTGGATGCCCGGAGCATTCGACCGCGATATCGAAGCCGGCGAGCGACCTGGCGAGGTTTTCGGGCTCAACGCCGTCGGGCACCTCCACCGTGTCGGTCGCCCCGAGTTGGGCGGCCAGACCGAGCTTGTCCGCGCGAACGTCGAGCGCCGTGACGCGGCCGACCGGCCACAACCGGAGGATCTGGATGCTGCACAGGCCGATCGCCCCGGCACCGATCACCGCGACGCTGGCGTGGTCGAAGCCGCCCGGTTCCTGCCAGCCGACGCGGAGGCAGTGGTACGCGCAGCCGAACATCTCGAGGCAGCTCGCCGCTCTCGGGTCGTGGCCGTCGGGCCGGATCACCGCGAGGGTATCGGCCCGCTTCACCACGTGCGACCGATGCGTCGGGTCGCCGCCGTGGCCCGTCATCGCCACGATGTCACCCACCGCGACGTCCGTGACACCGTCGCCGACGTCCGCGACCTCGCCGACCCCCTCGTGCCCGGGCTCGCCGGGCTCCATCGGATACCGCGAGCCGTATCCCCCGGGCTGGCCGCCACGGTAACTCCGAAGCTCGGGATGATTGCACAGCGAGCTGGCGAGCATACGCACCGCCGCCTGCCCCGGCCCCGGCGGCGGAACTTCGATCCGGACCAACTCCACCCGCCCCGGTTCGACAAACTGGGTCGCTTTCGCCTTGGGCATAGGCCAAATCATAGTGCCGGGCGGGGCGCTGTCAAGTGAGGCGATGGCTGAGTCATTCCAGTTTTAGCTGGGCGGCGAGGAGCGACAGCTCCGAGAATAGGCCCCGCCTTCAGGCGGGGTCGTACCGGCCGGGCCCTGTCTTTGGGCTGAAGCCCCGTTCACGGGGCTTTTCACAGGGCTTCAGCCGATCCTCGGGAAGCCCCGTGAACGGGGCTGGGCCTGGAAGGAGGGCGGGACGCCAACCGACCCCCGCTGAAGCGGGGGCCTATTCTCGCCCGCCTGCGGCGGGCTCGGAAAGCAGCGTAAACGCTGCTTAGCCAAAAGCCTACGAAAACCGGGAATGACTCACAGGCGATGGCGATACTGTCGCGGGGTGGCGGGTCAGTAGGTGATGCCGATGCGAGCCAGGCGGGGGCCGGGCATGGGCAGGGTCAGCTCGATGGTCTCCTTCTCCCGCAGTCCGGAGATCCTGTGAACGGAGGAGTCCACAAACTCGTCCTTGTGATCGAAGTATTCGCACCGGACGTAGCCGCGCGCCAGTGCTTCGACGGTCAACCGCGCCGAGACAGATTGCCCCGCTCGGGCGAGCAGTTTCTCGAGGTCCGACTCGTTCAGCGGGAACGCCCGGGTGCGCTTGAGGGTGACGACCACCACCCGCTTCCAGCCGGAGGCCGCCTTCTTCTCCACGGTGAAGTAGTCCTTGAAGCTCCCCGTCTCTACCTTCAACGCGTCCACGCTGGACGGTACGATCCTGCCAACGGTGTAGTCGTAGACCCTTCCGTACGGGATGAAGAGCGAAGAAACGCCCAGAATGACCGTGGCGACCACGACGCCGATGGCCGCTCGGCGGACTTTCTCGCGGCGCGTGAGCTGGCGGGGTGGAGGCGTGGTCTCCGCTTCGAGCGTTCTCTCGCTCGTCTGAATCGTTCCGTCCGGGCCCACAGCATAGATGGTCTGTACCTCGGAGCCGGGAAGGTACTCGGTGCTGCGGATGGTCGAGAAGATACGCTGCCCCTTCTGCGCCGGAACGGCCTTCACGAGCTGGCCCAGCGCGTCGGCGATTCTCTCCTCCGGGCGCGGCCCCAGGTCCTCCGACCGGATCGGCTTGTCGTCGGCGAGAATGCTGAACGAGTTGCCGTCGATCTCCAGGTTGAAGCTCAGCTTCAACGACTCGGCGAAGTCGAGCCACTCTCGCAGGATGTCCTCGGCCCCCGGGTCGTCGGGGAGCTTGCCTTCAATCAAGCCGTCAAGAACCAGGGTGCCCTCGGTCTTCTCGCTCATAGACCCACCTCGGCGCGGAACGTCTCAATCCGGTTCGCGGGGGTCCATTCCGCCAGTCCCTCCGTCCACAGCAGCGTGGTCGGACCAATAGCCCCCGAGCGCAGCATGTCCGCGACGACCGTCTGCGGCACAGGGCCCTTGGCGTCGCCGCTGACTTCATAGTACCAAAGCGCTGCGGGTGGATTCGGCGCGGGCGGCGCCCGGCCGCCGGTCAGGTAGGGCGACGCGGGCTCGGCGCCGGGCAGGGCCGCCTGCGGCGATCGCGAGTCGATCCCGAGCGCCTGGTCATGGGTGTCGAGCCGCGCCGCGGAATACTTGCGGAACGCCTCGCTCTTGAGCCGTTCCTGTCTCAACTGCTCGCGCAGCCGGCGCCGCTCGCGCTCGGTCCGCAGTTGGTGTGCGTGTTGCTGTTTCAGGTTGGGCAGGCACGCCACGATGATGATGCCGATGACGTCAATCAGGAAGCCGCCGAAGAACCACGCGACGGTGTTTCGGCCTTTCTTCGAAGCGATGAGGGCGGCAATCGCGCCGAAGAACACCCGAACGAGGATGACGATGATCAGCAGTTCCATAGCGCATCCCCCGATCCGCCTCCAATATAGTACGGCCGGACCGAAATTGCAACGGGCGAATGTTTCCGCGAATGCGCCGCGTCAGCGCCAGAAGAACTCGAGCACCACGAAGTTGTGGAGGAAGTGGATCAGCATCGAAGGATAGAGACTCCCGGTCTTCCACTTCGTCCAGCCCAGGAGCATGCCTACGGCGAACAGGTAGGGCGCGCTGACGGCGGAGAAGTGCAGCAGCGTGAAGAGGGCCGACGCCAGCATCAGCGCGGTGGCCGGGCGGACGGCGATGTGGAGCCAATGCTGCACCAATCCGCGGAACGCGATCTCTTCGATCACCGCGGGGAGCACACAGATCAGCACGATGAGAGCCGGCTTTCCCAGGCCGGATTCCAGCAGTCGCTCGGCGAGCGGGGTCCTCTCCCGGCCCAGCGCCCGCAGTATCCAGCCGTGGTAGTAGTAGTTGACCGCCAGCAGCGGACCCAGCGCCAGCAGCCCGGCCAGCGCCGCCGGGCGCAAGAAGCCGATCCGCTTGAACTGCACCGCCAGCGACGGCCAGTACATCGCCGCAAAGACGCACGTCGTCACCAACAGCGCAGCGGACTGGACAAGTAGGGCGGCGGCAGGCGCATCGCCCTGGAAAAGCAGAAAACAAACGACGGCTGTTCCCAACACGACCGCGAAATAGGTCCAGAACAGGGGCGCCACGTGTGGGGCCTTCTTGGCGATCAGGACGCCCTCGGTCAGCAGCTCCGGGCGCACCGGCGGCAGCACATGCTCCACATCCTTGTACGGTGTGGCGCAGGTGGAGCAGAAGTAATAGCCGGGGTCGAGCGGCGCGCCGCAATAGGCGCAGCGATCGCGCCCGTTGCGGCGATCCGGGAGATTGTCGGTGGGACAGGCCGGCTCGCTCATCGTCACCTCGGGCGATCGTGGCCCAGGCGGAACGGCATCCTCACGAATGCGCGAGTATAGCACATCAAAGCCCGTGAAATAAGGACGTTCAGACTCCATGTCCGGCCGGATGCAGCCGAGGCTCGTCAAATCGCCCGGGGCGGGTTCCCGCAGTCTGTGATCATACCCTCGCGCTTCGCGACGAGACGGTTGCGTTCCCAGGCGAGATGTCGAGGGAGTCGATCCAGTAGAAGGCCTGGACGCCGATTCTCAGCCGATTCACAAAGCCCCGCGACATGCTGATTCACGTCGGGGCGGTTCGCGACCCGCCACTACAGCGGAAAGGACAACTGACACCGGCGGAAAAGCTCACCCGCCGCAGCTTCAGGGAAGGCGGAACCAGGGATGTGGCCACTCCCGTGTCGGGCGGGATGTGACGCGTGGTTGTTCGACCGCCAAGCGAGTCGGCTCACGGCGCGAGCACACGGGCGCGGTTGCAGTACGCAGCGCGGCGGGAGACACGCAAACGTGTTCGTCTGCACGTGCACGCGAACATGTGCGCTTCGTCGGCGTGCACCCGACCACAGGCATCGGTGCTATGTAGTATCGTATGCGCAGGGTGTTCGCCTGCACGTGCAGGCGAACACCCTGCTCCGTTGCCACAAGGCCGCGCCCAACCGGCTGTCGTTGCGAGGCGCGGCGCTGCGGGATCCCATAGCACGGCAACGTCTCCCCGCAGGCCGTTCCTTCTGGTCGAAAAATCCGCGCGTGGGCTCCCGATTTGCCGCCGTCGCCCCGCTCCGCAAACCGACTGCGGGGAAGACGCTTTTCCCTTGCGCAACATCCCCCTATCGCTGAAGCCCTTCCGCACAGAGGAACCGCCTCGGTTCGCGGCGAGGCGGGTTGAGTCGGCCGCAGATGCTGGTACAATGGTCTGAAGTGGTGTGCGCCGACGAACTCGATGCCGGCGGTTGGAGAGTGTGAACCCCCGGAGCCCCTCATGGAGAAGAGACCATACGGCTGGCTGATTCTCCTCGCCGTGCTTATCGTGGCCGGGACCGGCGCGGCCGCGTTCTATGTGGGTTACAGAATTGGCGTGGACAGGGCGTTCTATCGGGACACGCGCCTTGCGGAGTCGCCCGAGCCGACTTCATCCGTGCCGGCGGTCTGGAAGGACCCGCCGACCACTGAGCCGGCCGGGCCGCCCCCGGCGATCAAGACCGCGCCTGCGGCCGATGTGTCGGCCCCCGCCGTTCCGTTCGCCATCGACGTCACCAAGCCGATACGAATCAGTTGGCCGTTGGACATCGGGCCGGACATCAGCCTGGACGCGACGGACCCGCGCGTGTGCCTCCGCGCCCGCCAAGGGGTGAACGAGATCCAGACCCCCGGCTCGGGCGCCGCACTGTATGCTTTTCGTGTCAAGGATCCGGGCCGACAGGATGCGGGCCGATACCAGACATTATTCCGCGTCCGGTGGACCAGCGACGGTGTCGGGCACGTTGGCTGCAGTGACAGTTGGTTTGCCGGCATCGACGATGCGCCGCTCGAGGTCATCGGGAGGAAGCAACAAATCTCAACCTGGTTCTGGGAGCGTGGGCCGGATGTCGAGCTTGCGCCGGGCGTTCATTGGCTCCAGGTGGAACTTCGCGAAGACGGGCCGGTGATGGACAGGGTGGTCGTCGCCCGGGCGGGCGATAGCCGCTCCTCGCAGTTCTTCGACCGCATCCAGCCGACCGAATTCACCCGCCTTGCCGGCGAGGCGCCGTCTGTCGACCCGCAGCACCCGGTCAAGGACGTCGAGATATCCAGCCTGCCGACCCGCTCGCTCGTCATCGGCAAGGGGCACGTCAACGAGATAACCGTCATCGCGTCGTGGCAGGGGCGGGCGGGCGGCGGCTTCACCGGCACGATCGAAGTCGGATGCCCGACGGCGCCCGGCCTGACGGTGAGCGGCGTCAAAGAGATCTCGTGCGGGCCCGACAAGCCGTTCGCAAAGAACATCGTGAGGCTGCGTTTTCCCGACCGCGCGACCCGTCGCTTCCACTACGTCCGGCTGAGCGTTCGGGACAAGGCCGGCGCCGCGGTGTTCCACGACGCGATCCGATTCCAGAAGGGCTGCGTGTGGGCATTCCTGGGTCCGTTCCGAAGCATCGCCCATCGCGCCGGCCGGGGCTACCGCCGAATCGCGCCGCGCGGGACGGGCAGCATCGTCAAGCTGGAGATGCCCTGCGACAAGGACCCCGTGAAGATCGCGCACCTCGCCGACGCCGCTTCTCTCGGGCTGGACGCCGTTCCGCTGGCGAGGGGTCGTCGCGACAGGAGCTGGAAGGTCATTTCCGACGGCTCGTGCTACGACTGGACGGGCTCGGTCGACTTGCGGAACGTGTACGGCGCGACCGGCCCCGCTTTCGCCTACGCCGTCACCTGGATCCGGGCCGAGCGGGATCTGTCGCACCGGTCGTTCAACTTCCAGGTCGACGACTCGGGGTGGCTGTGGGTGAACGGGCGCACCATCGCCACGTTGCCGGTCGACCTGCCGCGCGAGGCGAACCGGCTATGGAGCTCGGGCACATTGGGGTGGGGGCCGAACCCCGTCGTGGTCAAGGTCGCCCAGATCACGGCTTACTGGGGGTTCCGCTTCGACGTGGTCGACTGGCACTGGCAGGGTCGGCGGGGTGACGTCATTACCGGCATCGAGCAAGCCCAGTGGCCGAAGCCACACCGTTGAACCGGCGACCGCTTCCCCAGCGGGGCGAGCATCAGTAGCCCGATTGCTTTCCGGTCATGCTCTCGATGTCAACTCGGATGATGGCCAGCTTGCCGACCGCTTCGTCGCTGTACGCCCCGGACCGGTCCGAGTACTGGCTCATCAGGATGTCCAACGCCTCGCGTTTCGATTCGACGTCTTCCACGAACGACGCCTTCCCGAACGCGATGACGCTCCGGTATCTCATCGTGCACTGACATGCTTGCTCGTTCGTCACGAGTTCGGTGTCGATATCGAACTCGACACACACGCGGCTGTTCCTCCGGAGGATGTCGATCTTCCTGCCTTCCCCGGCGCCGTGGAAGTACAGGGCGCCATCTTTGTACCCGAAGCACAAGGGCACCACGTAGGGCCAACCGTCGTCCGAGACAGCCAATCGGCAGACCCGGGCTCGGCGCACGATCGACTCGATGGCCGCTTGGTCCGTTATCTGCTTGTCTTTTCTCCTCATGCAGCCCCCGGTTTCATTGCCTTTCGGTAACACTTCAGCCACTTGGCGGGAGCCGCTCAGGATCTTCTCCGAAGCGGCCGGTGCTCACACTGGCTGGGGAACGAGGATTCGAACCTCGACTACCTGATCCAGAGTCAGGCGTGCTACCATTGCACTATTCCCCAAGCTGTCGGTGGATTATACGATCGAGTCCGCCGCGAAGCAAGGAAAATGTGGCGGGCCGCCAGAGGGTATGGAAGAATTCCACACCCGCTCTGCAAAATGTTCCGCTTCTGATTACGGTTTCGCTCCGGTCTCAACGGCAGGGAGGCGCGGTCGGCAAGATAAGTCATACCTGCTGGCCGGCTTATGGAAACGGCCAGATCTGGGCGAGAATCTGCCTTCCTCTGGCACGCAATGTGCTATGCCAATAGCCGGTGCGGTGGTTCGCCGCCCGCAGGCCGACGGGCCGCCCTAAACCTTTCGGATTCGCGATCTTTGGGTCCGTTGGCTTGCGTGGATGTAGCCCCATCCCCGAAAGTCCTGGCCACTCCCCCTGGGACTTTCACGGGGCTCGCGCCGCTCGCCACCGCACCGCCCCCTCTTAGTCCTGGCGACTTTATCGGCAGGATCCTTTTTCGGGCACAACTCAGGATCTAATCGCACCGTGTCGCCCGAAAAAGGGTCCTACCACCTTGTACACCGCAGGGAGTGGGCATCCTGGTTGTGGGGAACACGCGGTGAGGAGATGAACGCCCCGCCGAACGTGAGGGCTTGTTTTTCTGCGCCGGATGTGGATAATACAGATTAGCGTGTTCTGCGGCAGTAGCCAAGTGACTCGTCCATATCACATAACGTACCCGGCCTCCGCGTGCCAAGTACGTCACGCTTTGTGGAAATGCGGTCGCTTATGGCTTTCTCCCTGAAAAACCAAGTCGGGGCGCGTGCCCTCGTTCACTCGCGGCACCGGCCGGTCGACGCCGTTTTCCTGGTCATCCTAAGAGAAGAAATGCGAACAATGCGAAGCAGAATACTTCGGTACCTGATCTCGGTCGGGATGCTCCTCGCGGCCGGCTGCGCGTCGCAGTCGGACGTCGACCGTCTCACGACGCAGATCGACGAGATTGCCGCCCAGCAGGCCAAGCACAGAGAGCAGGTCGAGGCCCGGCTGAGCAAGGCCGAGGGCGAGGCCGGCAAGTTCGGCCCGCTCGACGCCGAGTTCGCCAACATGAAGCTCCGCGTCAATGCGGCGATCTCCGGGCTCGACAGCCAGTTGAAGAGCCAGTCTGAGGTCGTCCGTCAGGAAGTCAAAGCGGCAACGGGCCTGCTCAAGAGCCAGGAACAGCGCCTGACACAACTCAAGGCCGCCACCGACAGACTGGTCAAGGACGTGGCCATGTTGAGGGCCTCCACGAACACGCAACTCAAGGCCCTGAAGCAGTCCGTCGATCGGGAACTGGCCGCGCTGAAAGGCTCCACCGATGGGCGGCTCAAGTCCCTACAGCAATCCACCGACACCGAGCTCACCGCCCTCAAGCAGGCGGCGGGCAAGCGGGCCGCCGAGTTGAAGAGTTCAGCGGACAGGCTCGTGGAGCTGAAACGGACAACTGACAAGCGGTTCGTTGCCGAGAAGCAATCGATCGACAAGCGACTCGCCGCGCAACAGGCGGATCTGGCGAAGCTCGAGGCTAAGGTGACGGCGAGCATCAAGGCGCTGGAAGCGAATCTGCAGAAGACATCAAAATCGCTCGATGCCGCAATCAAGGACCTCAGGAAGGCCGTCGAAGATGCCGCCAAGCGAAGCACGTCGCCCCAGGAGAAGCCCGGCGACAAGTGACCGCCCGCGTCCGCGCGCAGAAGGGCCGCGATTGATGGCCGGAACGCCGAGTTCTCGTCGCTACGTTCGTCTTCTTGTGACGAGCGGCCGTCCCGCTGGGCACATTTTGATTGACTTAGCTGCGAGCGATGGCTATAATCCTCGGTTCTGAGCCCTGATGAGCCGATGGCAGGCGAAGCAGCGATGACGAAGACGTACATGGCGAAGCGGTCCGACATAGAGGCCAAATGGCACGTGGTGGATGCCGAGGGGCAGATTCTCGGCCGGCTGGCCGCCAAGATCGCGCGTGTGCTTCAGGGCAAGCATAAGCCCACGTACACGCCCCACGTCGACACCGGGGACTTCGTGATCGTGATCAACGCGGAGAAGTTCGTGGTCACCGGCCGAAAGATGAAGAACAAGATGTACTATCACGCGTCGGGCTATCCCGGCGGGCTCACGGAGACCCCGCTCCAGGAGCTTCTGGTGAAGAAGCCCACGGAAGCGTTCAGTTTGGCGGTCAAGCGGATGCTGCCCAAGACCAAACTCGGCCGGGCAATGTTCACCAAGCTCAAGGTGTACGCGGGGCCGGAGCATCCTCACGCGGCGCAGCAGCCCGAGCCGCTGAAGGTATAACTGTCGGAGGAACGGCGTGGCACACGGTCCTGTTTACATCGGCACCGGGCGGCGAAAGAGTTCCGTCGCGCGCGTCCGGCTGATGCGCGGCACGGGAAACATCAAGATCAACGGAACGGATGCGGTTAGCTACTTCCCGCACGAACGCTCCTATCATCACGCTGTCGCTCCGCTCCACGCCACTAAGATGGTAACCAAGTACGATGTCATCGTGCGCTGCAACGGCGGCGGGTTCAACGGCCAGGCGGGAGCGCTCCGACTCGGCATCGCCCGCGCCCTGCTGAAGGCCGACAACTCGCTCGAAGCGAAGCTCAGAGACGAAGGACTGCTGACCCGCGACCCGCGCGAAAAAGAGCGCAAGAAATACGGACAGCGCGGCGCCCGGGCCGGGTTCCAGTTCTCCAAGCGTTAGACTGTCTGCCTGCACCGGTTCTTCCGATGATTGACCTTCGCAGCGATACCGTCACCCGCCCCTCCCCCGGCATGCGAAAAGCAATGGCCGAGGCGGAGGTCGGCGACGACGTCCTCGGAGACGACCCCACCGCGATCAAGCTGGAGGAGAAGGCGGCCGAGTTGCTCGGCAAGGAGGCCGCCGTGTTTGTGCCGTCGGGGACCATGGCCAACCTGGTGGCCATTCGGGCACAGACTCACCACGGCGACGAGGTCATTTGCGAAGAGACCTCGCACATCGTCCAGTTCGAGGTCGCCGCGCATGCCGCGGTCTCGGGGGTGCAGCTCAGGATGCTGCCGGCAGACCGCGGGATCCTCGCTCCCGAGCAGATAGAGCCGGCGATTCGCGGAAGCAACATCCATCTCCCCGTCACGCGGCTGGTCGTAGTGGAAAACACCCACAACCGGGGAGGCGGCTCGGTCTATCCCGTGTACGTGGTCGCCGAGATAGCCAGAATCGCGCGCGAGCACAACGTCGCCGTGCACATGGACGGCGCCCGCCTGCTCAACGCTTGCGCGGCGCTCGACGTGGAGCCGAGCGACTACACGCCGCACCTGGCCTCTTGCACGCTGTGCCTGTCGAAGGGCCTCGGTGCGCCCATCGGCTCGGTCGTGGCAGGCGACAGGGAGTACATCGAGACGGCGCGGCGCTATCGCAAGATGTTCGGGGGCGGCATGCGCCAGGTGGGGATCATCGCCGCCGCCGGCATTTACGCGCTCGATCATAACGTCGAGCGTCTCGCGGACGACCACGCCAACGCGAAGCGCCTCGCGAAGGCGCTCGCCGAGATGCCCGGCGTCGAGCTCGACCCCGCGACGGTCGAAACGAACCTCGTGATCTTCGAAGTCTCGAAGCCGGGGCTCACCGCCGCTCAGTTCGCCCAGGCGATGGGCGGGCTGGGGGTCGCGTTCTTCGCGATTGGCCCACAGCGCTGCCGGATGGTGACGCATCTTGATGTCTCGCGCCAGGACATCGACGAAGCCATCTCGCGCCTCAGCCGGTTCCTTAGTGGCTGAGGTCGCGTCCCTTCGACTGGCCGGAACATACGCAACTCACGCTTTTCCATAGTCTTACGCCCTCACGCCACGCCAGAAGCCCGGGGTGCCAAAGTGGCGCAACGGCATCGGTCAGTGGTGCAATTCGGCACCAGACGTAAGCCTTTGTATTTCGGTGAGTTAGCGCGCCACATGGATTTCATGTCGCGTTTTGGCCACATGATGCAAGACCAGCTCGTTCGGCTCCGCTGCCGGCGCGACAATGTATCTTCTTGCAGCGCAAGAGGTAACGGCCTTGCCCGCTGATTTTTCCCGGACTGGCACGGATTTTGCTCTGTAGCCGCGTGGATTCGAGAGGTTCCCGGACGAGATGCGTCCGAGAACAGGGTTGCCGCAACGGGATGCCGACACTGAGGAAAGGACCAATGGCTCCCAGACAGGCCTGCAATCACGAGAACGCCCGGTTTCATTCGATGCAGCGGCTGGGCTCTTTGCCGCCGATCGAGTTGTGGCATTGTCCCAACTGCAATAGCACCATCTCGGCGCAGGCGCTGCACAAGACCGCTAAGCCGGTCGCGGCTGCCTGAGGGGTCCTCCCCGGACCTGGCTCTGCGCTTCTCCTTCCCTTGACAGCCTGA
>CAZDHT010000160.1:0-12476 GCA_964505325.1 uncultured Planctomycetota bacterium
TGCCGGATGAGTAACAACACCCCGTATGCCAGAATTATATCACACAATCGCCCCGTTGTCAAGCCCTGACGCGCATTTTATCCACTCGCAGAAGTGGCATATCAATGTATCATATTGGGTTCCAGTGATTTGCGACGCGAAAAGAAATGGAAGCCGGCCAAGGAAAAGTGGGAAAGTGGGAAACCGGGAAGGAGAGCTCCAAGAAGCTGTTTCAAAACGGTGGGGCAGACATTCCTGTCTGCCCGTTGGCAGGCAAGAATGCCTGCCCCACCAAGAACCCAGATCTCTCGTTGTGAGTTCTGAAACAGCTTCTAAGGCTGCTCAAAGGGCATCAAACCGGCTCCTTTCCTGCTCTGTTGAAAACCGAGACCCTTCGCGCAGCCTGTCCTGAGCCCCTCGGCCGTGAGCCGCTCGGGGCCGAACGGCGAAGCCGAAGGGCTCAGGATGACATGAACACAGTAGGCTGCTCTAGACTGTCATTCTGAGCGAAGCGAAGAATCTCTCCAAGACCCCTCACCGGGGTTTTCAACAGAGCAGTCCCTTTCCCATTTTCCCCTTTTCCCGTTTTTCCTTTTCTCATCCGAGATTCAATGGGCCCCGCCGTCTCGCCCGAAAAGGAATTGACAGCGCGGGAACCGAGAGCCAGAATAGGCGAAGTCACAAGCGGCGCCAACACCCTGGGGATTTCACATCACTTCGCCGCGCGTTGCGCTCACTCACGGGCGGCCCGAAACAGATATGACGGCCCCAGATTTACGGATAACCATAATGGTCAGGCGCACCCGCGCGGCACCGGCAGCGCGGAAAGCATTTGACAAGGAGCAGAAACCCTTCTACATTACCGCGTGACCGCCTGGAGTTGGCAGGTGCTGCATGGTGGGTGTTTCTGTATTTCTGGGCCCGTTTTGCCCGGGCTGCGGCTCCAGTGGATCACATCGGGCGCCGGATGCGCGCGGTGTCCGAATCCCACGGCCTGAGCAACTGTCTGTTGTGTTGGCGGCGCGGGGTTGGTAGACTTTATTGGGTGTTGTCTCCCGACTGGGGAGCAGCGGGGCGAGGTTCTACATGCCAACGGTCCGAGTAATGCACCCGGGGGATCACGAGGCCGTTCGTGAGTTCCTGCTGAAGAGCGCCTACCTCTATCCGGACATCGACCGCTGGATTGACAAGAAGGCGCTCCCTGGACTGAAGACCGGCGAGCGTGTGGGGTTCCTGATCGACGCTGAGCAGCGCATCGACGGGTTAGTCATCGCCAAGCGCGGCCCCAGGGCCAAGCTTTGCTGTCTGAGAATTGCAGACGATCTCAAAAACCAAGGGTGGGGCACTGAACTGCTGAGGCGCGCTGCCGAACAGCTTGCGCGAGAGGGTGCGCGCGAAGCTTATGTCACGGTGAGTGAGTTGGTCGACGACAGCGGCCACGACTTTTTCAGGCGCCTGGGGTTCGATCTATGCGGCCGCGTTAGAAACAAGTACGTGCACGGGGTTGACGAGTTGGTCTATCGCTGGCCGCGCCAAGAGTTGCTCGCCTTTCTGGATGAAGAGCCGCAGCGTAACGGCGCGTGCGCCCGATTCCCGGAACCGGCGCTGCACAAGTTGCCAACGATGTTGATGTCACTGAAGCCTCGGTTCTCCAGCTTGATCTTGCAAGGGCGCAAGACAGTTGAGTTTCGTCGCCGCTTCTCGCGCAAGCATATTGGCGCTCGAGTGCTTTTCTACGTTTCGAGGCCCGCGCGGTCGTTCGAATTCACCGCCCACATCAGTGATGTGGCTTACGGAACTACGGATGAACTGTGGGACGCTTTTCAGGATGAGGGGGGCGTCGACAAGGCAACATTTGACGCCTACTTCCAGGGCAGGGATGCAGGATATGCGCTCTGTCTCAGTGAAGTGGAACCCTTACCACAGCCCCTTGACCTCTCAAGCGCGTTGTCCGCTTGTCCCGAGCTGAAGCCGCCACAGTCTTTCAAGAGGTTGGAACACGCGCCGTCGCTCGTGAGTCTGTGGAGCGAAGCCGTTGGAGTTAACGAGGGGGGGCCTCCCAATGAGCGTTGGAATCCTTTCTCCTGACGAAATCCGCGATGAGCTTCTCCCGGACGGCGGCCGCCATGGCCTGCACCGCCCCTCCGGCGCCGACGTTAACGACATCATTGGCTTCTCCTCCGTAGACTTGCCGCTGGGGACTGAGTATTGGGTGATGCTCGGGAGTTGCCGGAGCGGAAAAGATCTGAGCGTAGCGGATCTCCTGCGCTTGTATGCGCCCAACGGGCCGCGAACCCTCACGGAAAACACCGTTCTAGAGAAGGGGCACGTGTACTTGGTGAAAGTTGATCTGGAACTCGCTTTGACGGACAAGCGTATCAGGGGGAAATCGACAGGTAGAAGTTCGATAGGCCGCCTTGATGTCCTTGTTCGTCTTCTCATCGATGGAAGCAGCGAGTTTGACCAAGTCCCTGAATGCGCAAAGGGAGCTCTGTACGTCGAGGTCGCGCCGATCACGTTCAACGTCTTGGTCAGCCCGGGGACGTGCCTATCACAGTTGAGGCTCTTTCGTGGGGACGAAGACCTGTTTACCCTGACAATGGACGAGCTGGGGTACGAGGCTCCCTTTCCCGTGGTGAACGGTGACGGAGCTCGTGTCTCCCCCGCCAATGGCGGCGGCAGGCATACGACTTTCCCTTTCTCGTTGGAGCTGACACCGGACGCCGAGACCGGAATTCGCGGTTTCGTTGCAAGGGACGATCCCCCAGAACCTATCGACCCGGAACTCAGGGATCACTACGACCCGCATCAATTCTGGGAAGCAGTGGAGAGTGGCGACCCTTCCGTGTTGCTGGAGACCGACCGGTTGTATATCCTGCGGTCCAAAGAGCGGTTGAAGTTGCCCGGACATCTGGCGGTTGAGTGTCAGGCCTATACCGAGACTTTGGGCGAGTGGCGTATTGAATATGCAGGGTTCGCGCATCCTTGGTTCGGCTCAACCCGTGGACAGGGAACCCCCATTATTTTCGAGGTCCGCGGACACAATATCCCTACGATTCTCCGAGACGGCCTACAGTTGGGCAAAGTGAGTTTCCGAAGGATGTCCAAGTCGGTGCCAGAACCCGACCACTTGCCAGCCAAGGAGCAATACGAGCAACAGGAACTCAAGCTTTCAAGTTGCTTCAAGGCGTGGGATACGTAGCGCGCCGCCGCTTCGCAGTGACGATCGTCGCTCAACGGTCCCACGTCTGGACGCACGCGCTCGCTCCCGACCTCGGGCACCCATGAATTCCAAAAGTGTCACTGACGCCCTACTTAATTCAGCTTTCCTCTCAGTCGGTGCTCGTCGCTGCACTGGGGTGACTTCGTCGTAGGCCGCGCGGGATCAATGCGGCGTCGCCTGGCCGCCCTTCAACCCCTCGGCTACCAGAGACGATAAGGCGCTCGACGCGGTCTTTGTCGTAATCGCGATCATAATCGTAATCCTACCCGATGGATGAAGTTACGAAGAACCGATTAGGATTAGGAGCAAGATTACGAGTACGAGCGAAGCGCTGCGATGCAGGCCAGGCCCGCCTGAGTTAGCGCCATTGGTGCCCGTGCTGCTCTGTTGACAACCCCGCGCTGGACATCGAAAGACGCCCTGGGCGATCTGTAGCCGGGGCGGCTGGCCTCATCTTAGCCCACAAGTCGGCGGGGCGACGGCGCGGTGTGGAGTGCGACGTTTTCAACGCCGCTCTGGGCCCGTCGTTTCAAACGACGGCCTGAAAGCGGCGATAGAATCGCCGCAGTCCACAGACCGGCCAGACGTTGATCGGCGTACTGGGTGTTCCACGCCGCTCCGTCGCGCGTCCGGCTGCTCCTCGGGGTAAATTTCATGTACCACGTGGTACATGAGATGTAACGCGGCGTGCGCGGCTCATCTGCGGGGTAAGTTTCATGTACCACGTGGTACATGAGATTTGACGCTGAGTAGTTGGCTGCTCCGTCCGGGCAGCACCACGGAGATGTGGGCAAAGATAAGGCCGCTGGCCCCGGAATTCCGGCCTCATCGAGGCCGGCTACAGCACGGAGGCCCGCGCGCCAATAGGTTTTCAACAGAGCATGGCTGTCGTGAATATCCAGATTTGCCAGCGGCCATGGGCCAGAGCCTATCCGGGAAATCTGGGGCAAGAAGGCGGTTGACGGCGTCGCGGCCCGTCCTATACTGGGCGCCCGGCCACAGTCTCAACGCCCACGGGAGGAGGGACCAACCGGTGCGCAGAGCAGCCCTCGCCGTCCTTCTGACCGCCTGGCTCGCAGCCCCGCTCGCGGGGGCGACGCGCCCCTGGCCGCCGCAGTATAAGATTCGCCCCGACGAGAAGGCGCGCCTCACCGCGGCCGACGTGGTCGGGCCGGACGGCATCGTGTATCCCGACTGGCGTCACGCCGGCGTGCCCGGCGGTATCCCCGACGTCGCGGAGAAGGCGAAGATCGAAGACTTCGGCGGTGCGGCGGACGACGGCAAGGACGACGCCGACGCGTTCGAGGCCGGCGCCGCCGCCGTTGCGAAGAAGGGCGGCGGGGCGCTCGTGCTCGGCAAGGGCAGCTACCACCTCGACCGGCCGGTCATTATCATGGACGACAACGTGGTCATCCGCGGCCAGGGCGCCAGGCAGACGAAGGTCGTGTTCCGCTACGGCATTCCCAAGGGCAAGGTGGTGTTCTTCCATCCGAAGCCCGGTGCGGCCTTCGGCTATGGCTCGTGGATCGACCTGCACGCCTCGCCGGACGGGCTGAAGCGCCTGCGCCTCGAGAGCGGGGGCAAGGTGCTCGCCGAACGCGCCCGCGCGGCGCACTGGGGCGGCACGTTCCGCCTGATGGCCACCACGTGGAAGCTGGTCGGCGAGCTGGGCGCCGGCGAGCACACGCTCAAGGCGGTCGCGGAGTGGGACGGCGGCCGCAAGGCGGAAGCCACGCTCCGCGTGAGCATCGACCCCAAGCTCTCGCTCCCGCCCGGCCGGCGGCGGCGTCCTTACGGCGCCCTCGGGGCCTTCACGTTCGTCGGCGACCTGTACGGCCACAGCCCGGTCAAGCTCGCCAGGGACGGGAGGCGCGGCGACATGACCGTCGAGCTCGTCGACGCCCGGGGCCTGAGCAAGGGCGACGCCATCGTGCTCAACGCGCCGGCGACCAAGCGATGGAACCGCCTCGTGCGCAACCGCTGTCGATGGGGCTCGTACCGCGAGTACCAGTTCCGCATCGAGGGCGTGGAGGGCAAGACCGTCCGGCTCAACCAGCCGCTGCGGTACGACTTCCCGACGGTCGACGGCTCGACCGCGCGCAAGTTCCACCCGATCCGCCGGTGCGGCGTGGAAGACCTCACGTTGGTCCAGACGAAGAAGCTGTGGACGGACGGCGTCGCGTTCATCGGCGGGTGGGAGTGCTGGACGCGGGGGGTGACGGTCAACAAAGCCGGCCGGTTCCCGCTCCACGCCGTGAACGCCAAGTGGTGTGAGATTCGCGATTGCACGGCGAATGACGCGTGGTACCACGGCGGCGGCGGGACTGCCTACGTCGGCTGGCAGCACGCCTGGGATTGCCTGATGGACAACGTCACCACGACCAGGATGCGGCACGCGCCGTGCGTGCAGTGGGCGTCGTCCGGCAACGTCATCCGCAACAGCACGTTCCACGGCAGCGACATGCAATGGCACGCCGGCTGGACCAACGAGAACCTGTTCGAGAACTGCGTGGTCGACGGCTACGGACGGTCAGGGACGTACGGCTACGGGGCGTGGGCCTCGCCGCCGGAGGACACCGCCCACGGCCCCAACGGCCCGCGGAACGTGGTCTACGGCTGCGACATCCGCTCGCCCCGGACGGGGCTGTGGATGGGCGGGATGAACGAGAACTGGCTGATCCTGCACAACCGGTTCCGCGTGGGGAACGGGCCGGCGGTGTTCGCCAAGACCGCGTCGTTCGATCACATCATCAGAGGCAACGTGTTCGTGCTGGAGCGGAAGCACCCGGCCATTGAGTTGAGGACGGCGGACTGTGTCGGCGTCGAGGTCATCGGCAACCGCATCTTCGGCGGCAGCGGGACGCTTGTCGCCGGCAAGGGCAAGCCGCTGATCGAGAAGGACAACGCGTTCGCGGCCTACGAGAAGGATGCCGCGCGGCCGAAGCCGAAGGTGCCGTCCATCTTCGAATGGCAGCGGCGCGCGACGAGGAAATAGCCGATCCCAGTTGAAGGAGCGGAATGGTGCGGCCATTCCGATTCGCATCAGATGTCAGGGATCGATAGGCTGCGGCATTTTGTGGCACGGGCGTCCCGCCCGTGAAAACACGGCCAAGCCTGCCCTGCCTGTCCGGCGAAGCCACAGGCGAAGCCGGGAGCGGAGCCGAAGGGATGGCCGTGCCACACGAGGCGACGGCAGCGGCCGGTCCTTCGGGTTCTTGATGCCGTTCGTGGTGAGTGGATCGGGAGTTGATATTCCGTAACACTTCAGCCAAGTGGGGTGCCGACACGGCATCTGTATTGCGAAAAGCGGGGACGAGCAACGCTGCGCCAGTCCCCGTTTTTCGCCGGCCGCAGCGCACTGCCGAACGAGCGGCATGCGCGCGATACGATTCGTCGAACGCGTCAGTTCAGCAAGCCCAGACTGACCAGCGCCGCCACCTGGCGTGGCGTCAATCCCTCTGCCAGCTCCTTCTGAGCCTTCTCCAACTCTTCCCTGACCTTCGCCAGCGCTTCGCGGTACGGGGTGAGAGCAGCGGTGATCTCTTCGGGCGTGGCCTCCTTGTTCTCGAGGACCTTCCGCAGCTCTGCCAGCTTCTTCTCCACGTCCGTCTGCTCGCCCGTCGTGGTCCGGCGGCGGAACATCGAGCCGCCTCCCGCTTGGCGAGCGAGGGTCTGGACCTTCTCAACCTTGGGCTTGAGGTCCTTCCACTGCTCGTCGGTGGCCCCCAGGGCCGTCTTCATTCGCTGCTCCATCTGCTTGCGCCGCTCCGCCGCGTTACGCGGCCGGCGTCTCTCTTGAGAGCGGGCCTGGCCGGCAACACCCAAGACCATGACCGCCACTGCCAACAACGCACATACAAACTTGCTCCGTGACATGCCAAGGCTCCTTCTTAATGGGTCCTCTCGGGACCATCCACGCTTCACTGCTGCACAGGCTACCGTTCTATACTCTTGATACTCTTGCCTCCTTGTGAATGGCCGGACGTTTCTTACTCCAATGTCCACATCGCTACCGAATCCCAGTCCTTCACGAAGACGCTCTTCCCTGCGATCACCGGGTAGGCGTAGGTCGGCGTGTCGGCGACCTTGATCCGCGCCAGCTCCGCGTACCCTGTGGCGACAGGCTTGAACGCGATCAGTTCGGAGTTGCTGGCCAGCGCCAGCATCACCGGGCCGGCGTCCGCAATGGCACCGAACCCCCCGCGGCCGCGCGAGGTGGCGTCGGTCCAGAGCGTCTTGCCGGTCTTGGCATCGATGCAGAAAAGGTTGCTGCGGCCGGAGAGGCCGAACAGCAGGCCGCTCTTGAGCACCGGCGTGTTGAACTGCGTGGTGACCTGTGGGTTGCTCCACAGCTCTTTGGCGGCGAAGCCATCGCCCTGCTTCTCGATCTTCACGGCTTTGGTGCCGCGGCCGCTTCCGGTGTAGATGACCGTCTGGCCGTCAACGATCGGGGTGGCAGCGTTGTAGGCCCGTCCTCGGGGTATGAACGCGATCTGCCACAGGAGCTTTCCATCTGCGACGCCGATGCCCACGACGCTTTTTTCCGTCATGGTCACAATCTGGTTCGTGCCTTCTGCCGTCATCAGGGCGGGCGAGGCATACGCCGGGCCTTCGGCGCCCCATCGCCACTTCTCGTCGCCGCGGGCCAGGTCAAACGCGATGATGGCCCCCTTCCCTGCGCCACCGAGATGCGCGATGGCCATCCCGTCGACGATGATGGGCGACATGCCCGTGAAGAACCTGGGCACCACCTTGGGGAACGGGTCCTTGCGCCACGTGACCTTGCCGGTGGCAGCGTCCAGGCAGGAGAGCACCCCGGCCACGCCGAGGGTGACGACCTTCCCATCCGCCACGGCGGGCGAGCTTCGCGGCCCCGGGTGCCGGCGGGCCGGTCCGGTCACCCCCTGCGCGGCGTACTTGTCCTTCCACAGCTCCTTTCCCGTGTCTGCCTCCAGGCACAGGGTAACCTCGTCTGCGCCCTGCCGCGCGAAGACATACAGCTTGTCCCCCACCAGAGCAGGCGTCGCATCGCCCGAGCCCACAGTCTTCTTCCACTTCTGCGTCAGCGCCTTCGGCCAGATCTGGGGCGCGGTGAACCCGGTCACCTTGCCGTCGCGGTTGGCCCCGCGCCACTGAGGCCAGTCCTGAGCAAAGGCCTGACTCGTGCCGATCAGAATCACACAAGCCACCATTCCGCCAATCCATCGATTCAGGTTCTTCATCATGCCAACTGCTTTCCGGGCGGTGCGGAGATATGTGTTCGGAGACCGTTGCCCCCATCAGCCAGTTCGGTGGCCTGCGAGCCGGACAGCCACCCCTGATTGAAACCTACGGGTAAACTACCTCTACTTGGGGCGGCTGTCAACATAAAACGCTGCTCTACGTCCACTGCCATGAACCCGCACCCGTGCGCGCGGAATATCCACAAAGGTACTCCCAAAGCCCTGCGAGAGGGCGATTCAAGAAGGGCGCCAGGCACGCGATGAACCATCAGCGCCCGACAGCGCCCTCGGTCAAGGCCCCGGTCCGGCCTTCACCGGCCAAGGCGTCGTGTTTGCAGAGCCAGACCTTCTTCGCGACCCACATCGTCCTGAGGGCGATTATCCGCGATTATCCGTGTTCATCCCTTCGACTCGCTTGCCTCGATTCGACTCGCTCACTCAGGGCAGGCCGTGGCCGGTCCTTCGTGTTCTTCGTGCCCTTCGTGGTGAGTGGATCAAAGTGGCAAGCAAGGTGTCTCTCACCTTTCGGAGGTGTGACGTGTCGCGGAAGGGATGGTTACGAAGGCCGGGCCATTCCGATCTGCATCAGATGTCAGGGATCGATAGGCTGCGGCAGATCTTCCGGACGAGGCGGTCCGCGATCTCCGCATGTCTGGGGATAGCTTCTGTATGACCCGTGAGGGGATTGCACCACAAAGAGTGGGAGCGGCCTTCACGCTTCAGGAAGCACCCGTGCTTCCTGAGATGCCTGAGCAGGACGGTACGTTTCATTTGACGGTGATGGTTTCCCGGATGGCTTCGGGAGGCATCCCCTTGAGACCGTCCTCCCGCCGGTCATGAAGAATCAAAGCGATCGCATCGGCCAGGTTCTGACGGCATTCCTCCTTCGTCTTGCCCTGTCCGTTGGCGCCGGGGACCTCGGGGCAGTAGGCGATGTACCACTCCCCGTCCCGCTCATAAATGGCCGTGAATTGATTCTCCATTCGAGGGTCCTCCTTCCCCCGTATTATCGCGCGGGCTGGTGGTGAATTGCAAGGCCGGGCCGTTGGATCGCTTTTGTCGCAGGTGGGACACCAATCGGCCCCGGGCCGTGGTCGGTCTTTCGTGTTCTTCGTGCGGTTCGTGGTGAGTGGATCGGGGCAGGGCTTTCGGGGGCGGGCGCGGGTGTGGTAGAATGGCAGGGGTCGGTCGGCCGGCAGGTCGGGTGCGATGTCTCGCCGACGTGTCGCGGCGGCCGGAGCCGGAAGGGACTCTCGCGTGACCGCCACCAGACCGCGCACCGCGTGGATGTTCGTGTTGCCCGCGTGCCTGTTCTACGCGGTGTTTGTGCTGTGGCCGATCGTGCACACCGTGGCGCTGGGCGCGTTCGGTGAGGGCGCGCCCGCGGGCGGGCATTTTGCGCGCCTGCTCGGCGACGAGCGGTTCTACAAGGCGCTGACCAACAACGGCCTGCTGGTGGTGATGTCGCTGGTGGTCCAGCTCCCGCTGGCGATGGGGCTGGCGCTGCTGCTCACGGGGAGACTGCCCGGGCGGGGGCTGCTGCGCACGGTGTACTTCGCGCCGATGATCGTGCCCACCGCGGCGATCGGGTTCCTGTGGCAATTCATCTACGCGCCGCTCCAACAACACGGGCTGCTGAACGAGCTGCTCGACGCGGTCGGCCTGGGCGCGTTCGATTGGCTGGGCAATTCGGGCACGGACATCTTCGCGATTATCGTGACCGTATCGTGGCGGTACATCGGCTTCCACACGGTCATCTTCATGGCCGGGCTCGAATCGATTCCGGGCGAGATCTACGAGGCGGCGCGGATCGACGGCGCCTCCGAGTGGCAGGCGTTCCGTGACATCACGCTGCCGATGATGCGGCGGGTCATCGCCATCTCGGCGACGCTGTCGATCATCGGCTCGCTGAAATATTTCGACATCTTTTTCATTATGTCGCGGGGCGGCGGGACGCAGGGGTCGACCGAGCTGGTGACGACGTACGTGTATCGCCAGGCGTTCGACGCGGGCCAGCCCGGCTATGCGAGCGCGCTGGCGGTGGCGCTGCTGGTGGTGACCGTCGCGGTGTCGATTCCGGCGATGCGGCTGTTGCACGGGAGGAGGGAGAGTTGAGCGTACGGACCGCCGTCAGACTGTCGATCGCCGTCGCCCTGGCGGTGCTGTTCGGCTATCCTCTTCTGTGGATGGGACTTACGAGCCTGAAGACGCAGGCAGAGGTCGAGGCGAGCGGATGGTCGCCGCCGTCCGGATTTCACACCGGCAACTACGAGAAGGTGTTCCGGTTTGAGGAGGGCGATTTCGCCCGGTACTACCTGAACAGCGCGGCGGCGTGCGGGGCATCGGTCCTGATCGTGTGCCTGGCGGCGTCGGCGGCGGCCTATGCCTTCGCCCGGATGCGGTTCCGCGGAAAGGAGGCGCTGTTCCTCCTGCTGCTGGGCGGGATGATGATCCCCGTCCACGTGACGCTGGTGCCGCTGTATACGCTGATGGACTGGCTGGGGCTGCGGGGCACGGTGCCGGCGCTGGTGGGGCCGTATGTCGCGTTCGCGTTGCCCATCTCGGTGTTCATATTGCGGGCGTTCTTCGAGGCGCTGCCGCGGGACATGGAGGACGCTGCGCGGCTGGACGGGTGCGGGGTGTTTGGCGCGTTCTGGCGGGTGGCGCTGCCGCTGTCGGCGCCGGCGCTGGCCACCGTGTTCATCCTCAACTTCGTGAACATGTGGAACGAGTTCGCGTTTGCCCTGGTGCTGACCGGCGGCGGGTCGGCCACCCTGCCGGTGGGCATCTGGCACGTGTCGAGCAACTTCGGCACAGACATCCCCGCCGTCACCGCCGGCCTGACGGTGGGCGTGGTGCCCGGGCTGGTGGTGTACTTCGTGGCGCAGCGGCACATCGTGCGCGGGATGACCGCCGGAGCGCTGAGCGGATGAGGATCATCGGCGGACATCACGGCGGGTTGAAGCTGGCGACGCCGCGAGGGCGCGAGGTCAGGCCCATCCTCGGCCGGGTCCGCGAGTCGCTGTTCGGCATCCTCCGGGACGAAGTGCCCGGCGCCCGGGTGGCGGACCTGTTTGCGGGGACGGGGGTGATCGGGCTGGAGGCGCTGAGCCGGGGCGCGGAGTTCTGCACGTTCATCGAGCGCGACCAGACGTGCATCGCGACGATCCGGGAGAACATCCGCCGGGCGCGGCTGGAAGCGGCGACCCGCGCCGTCCGGGCGGACGCCTTCCGCGCCGCGGATATGCTCGCCGAGGACGGCCCGTTCGATCTGATCTTCATCGATCCGCCGTACCGGCTGCTCCGTGGCCGGCGCAATTTCGAGCGGGTCGAAGGCCTGGTCGCGCGGGCCGGAGAGAACGACCTGCTGGCCGAGGGCGGCACGGTCGTGCTGCGGTTCCCCGCCGACGTCCGGGTGGCCGGACACGCCGGCCCGCTGACCCAGGTGGACCGGCGGCGCTACGGGGGGATGAAGGTGGCCCTGTTCCGGAGGCCGCCTTCGCCGCGAGCGGATGTCTTGTGAATTCCGCAGCACCTCAGCCATTTGAAGCGTTGCCACATCATCTCTTCACTTGGCTGAAGTGATAATAAATAGAGGCGGCCTCGATCAGCGAGTATGGCGCACGGTCAAGTTCCGAGATGAAATCCCTATACCGCCTTGCGGCCTCGAAGAATCCCTCGAACGTACCGATCTCACGATCTCTGTACGCATGAACCGCGTTGCGCCGCTGCTGGACATGCTGGACCCAACTGTCCCACTCGTCACGGCTATCATCCAGCCAGACGTGCTCTCTGAAGAACTGCCGGAGCTGCTCAAGTGTCAGCTCGTCAGCATTGATGATCTGGCCCCGGCTGTTCCGAACCGGATCGTTCAGGTACTGGTCGTAGTAGATCGACAGCAGCAGTTTCATCATCCCCTCAACGAGGCAGCCGAGATTGCACCATGCAAGGATCAAACGCCCGTCTTCATCTTGCCGTGACCCCGGTTCCTCCCAAAGTCTGAGGCAGTGCGATAAAGACACTTGACGGTCGAGACGTGATTGCTCCAAAAG
>CAZDHT010000161.1:0-12458 GCA_964505325.1 uncultured Planctomycetota bacterium
GACTCGAACCTACAACCTAGCGGTTAACAGCCGCCCGCTCTACCAATTGAGCTACCGAGGAAGAACTCAACGGATTACACGATACGATATGTCGCCGGCTTTGTCAACTGAGCGGCACCGAGTGCGCGGGGTCAGCAAGGTAGACGGTATCCGTCTCGCGGGGGCGGGCAGGCGAGGTCGTTCCTGCGAAGCTGCCCCTTCCTGCGCGATCCGTTCACCCGCTGAAGCCGGACATGGCGAGCAGTTGATCGGGCAGCCCGTCGCGGTTCGACGTGGTGACTTCGATGATTTCGACGTCGTCCCGGCGGCGCAGCGTGGACAGGAAGGGGTGCCTGAAGCTGGCGATGGTGCCCAGCACGGGATGGTCGGAGTCAATTACCCCCGTAACCGCGTGCTGGAACGCCTGGGAGAACAACTCCATCTTGCCGATTTCGTCGATGACGATGCATCCATCGCGGCGGAGGGCGTCGTGCAGCGCCTCGACCCCGATGCGTTCGAACTCCGAAAGGTCGACGCCGTATTTGCTCACCCGGGGCGGACCCTTGCGATTGACGTGGGCGAGCACCCCTTCCTTTCCGGTATGGAGGTCCGTCACCAGAAAGCCGACGCGTCGGCCCTTCACGCGGATCTCTCGCGTCGAGAACCCACCCGCGATCCGGCCGAGTCGGCCCACCGTTTTCTCGATGACCGTCGTCTTCCCGCATCCGGGCCGCCCGGTGAGCAGGAGCTTCGCGCCCAGCTTGATTCCCCCTTTCTTGACACGGAGAGGTGCGTCCGGTTCTGTGCCGTCCGGCACATTGAACTGGATCCTCGCGGCGCAGTCAATGAATGACTCGACCCTGGCGGAAGTGTTGCCGGGCGCCTTTGCCCGACATGCTCGGCGCGCCGGCCTGATGCGGGGTTTGTTGTTGACGGGTCAAGCGCACGCTCCTATAATTCGTCAGATTGGGGGTAGGTAGCTCAGGGGTAGAGCACGGGACTGAAAATCCCGGTGTCGGCGGTTCAAATCCGCCCCTACCCACCACCTTTTCCGTTGCGGTGGGCCCTGCCGATGCCAGACGATGCCAGCCCGTCCGGTGATCCCCTTCACATGAATCTGAAAGGCGATGTCGCTCACGTGCGGCGCGAAGATGTCGGCGAGGTGATGGTGTTCGTCGTCGACAACGACAACATCTATCCCAAGCAAGCCAAGGAGATCGCCCACGCCGTCAAAGGCGGGATACGATCCGCAGACCGGCCCAAGGTACTGCTGGATCTAAGCCGCGTGCAGTTCATCTGTTCCGCGCTCATCGGACATCTCGTCTACCTCCACGAGCGGGCACAAGCGAAATCCGGCGACTTCAAGATCTGCGTCACCGGTGAACGCCCCGCTTATACGATGAAGCTTGTCCATCTGAACAGAGTGATGGACATCGGCGGCGACAGGCAACAACTCATCGAGTCCTTCTAGCTGACCCGGCGGGCGCAGCGGGCCGGCCGTGGAAGGCGCTTCCTTTCGGAGAGGAGAGGAGCGGGATTCCGGATGAGGTTCCTGAGCGCAGGATCAGAACGATGCCATTGGGTGGGTGATCTGACGGTGGCGGGTCGCCATCGGAAGGGAGACCCAGGATGAGAGCTACCCGGCGCCGGTTTGTGGTGGCAGGCTTGGCTGTGCTGGCGGCGGCCGCTCTCTTCTGGGTGTGGACGTCCCAGACCCGCGGACCGTACGTGCCCCCGCGGCGGGATGCGGCGTTCTGGCGGCGGCGCACCTCCAGTCCCGAGAGCCGCATCAAGGCCCAGGCGTTCCGACAGCTCGCGCGCCGGAACGACCGCGAGGGGATCGAAGCCATCACCACGGCGCTGCGGAGCGACGAAAGCGGATTTGTGCGCGCGGTGGCAGCGGAGTGCCTGGGCACGGTGAAGAGCAAACAGCACGTCCCCCTGCTCAAGTCGGCGCTGAACGACAAAGACACGCGGGTGTCCGACGCAGCCGTCCAGGCGCTGGGCAAGGTCGCGGGCAAGGAGGCGTTTGACGCGCTGGTCGGCGCAATCGACGAGAAGGACGAACACAAGACCGTGATGGTCACCGTGGCGCTCCCCTCGTTCCAGACGAACGAGTCGGAGGACGTGCTCATCAAGCTCTTGGACACTCGCTCGGCGTGGATCCGGTGGCGGACCATCCGTTCGCTCATCAAGGTGGGCACGCAACGATGCGTCCCGCGCCTGAAGCAGCTCGAGGGGAACCCGCTCAGGGGGACCGACTACGAGCGGCCGCAGTTCAAGAAGCACGAGATCAGCGAGATCGTGTCCCGGATGTTGGCGGACGCAATCGAGGCGGCGTCGAAACGGCCCCCGTGGGCGCCATCGCCGCATACGGGGTCGAAAGGAGGCGGATAATGAACGCCCGACCGACCCGTGCGTTCAGTCTGACCGAGCTGCTGGTCGTCATATCCATCATTCTGATACTCAGCAGCCTGCTTGTGGTCGGAATTGGCGAGTTCCACATGCTGGCCCAGCGGATACGGTGTCAGAACAACCTGAAGGAGTTGAGCCACGCCCATCAGATGTGGCTGAACGAGCACAAAGAGAAGGAGCTCGCGGCAATAGGGAACTACGGCGGCCGGTCAAATCTGTGGTACAAGGCGCTGCTGCCCTACCTCTCGCCGGCGGGCTCGGTGGCGGAGGCCAGCCTTGTTCTCAACTGCCCGCTTGTCTCGGGCCACCTGGGCGGAGTCGGGCAAGACGACACACAATACGAGTGGGGCGGAGGCCCCGACATCCTCTTCTCTTATGACCGGTACCGGTCGTGGTTCGACTTCATCGGCGTTGTGGAGGATCTGCGGGCCGCCGGCTGGCCGGGGACCATCCACATGCTGGAGAGACACCCGGTCACCGAGAGCGGCGTGTTCAATCCCATCACGAACATAATACAAGACTACGGCATATTCACGTACGTCGACGCGTGGTACGGCAAGCAGTTCACCGCCGACGAATTGGAGGCCGTGAAGAAGTTTCAGGGGCAGTCCCGTAGCATATTCATCTCGGCCGACCATTACCCGGATTTTACACAGGTCAACAACCAGCTCGCCGACTACTGCGGGTGGGGGCTGTACAACCTGGCGTCTGTGAACCGCGGCAACAACGGCCAGCCCTACCAGCCCGTTTGCGACCATCCCATCGGTGCAGGGATCGAGCTGTTCCGAGGCTACGACAGCGAGGGCCGCATCCAGCTCGCCACCGAGCCGGCGAAGCAGAACCAGTACGCCAACCTCGTCCTATTCAGCGGCCTCTACTCCGGCCCGCCCCCCGATGCCATCACCGGGACGATGGACGACGGCAAGGTGCGCCTGGTGATGGAGGCCAACTGGACCAAGTTCGCCAGCCCCGGGTGGTCCTACGGCGGCGCCTGGAAGGACGACCACTTCCGATACGTGCAGAACAGCTACAACTGGCTGCTGGAGCGGTCCGGCGGGGGGGATGAGATTTCTTACGGCTACAACAATCAGATCGCAGCGCGGGATCCGCAGACCGGACTCACCCGGCCGCGCCCGGCGAAACTGTCGCAGGTCATCCGCATTCTCGACTACGAGGAATTCGTCGCCGACCACGACGGGCTCCCCAGCGCCGGCGCGGACGATCCCGAGTATTACATCGCGCTGCGGCACGGCGGCCGGGCCAACGTGCTCTTCATGGACGGCCGGGTCGAGGCCCTCACCCTGGAGGAGATCAAGAAGGACAACTGGAGGCTCTGGAACGCGGAGAGATAGTGCGGCAAAAGGTGTCGAGTGTCAGGGCCGCGCAAAACACAAACGAAATCCCTGGAGAGGAGCGTGCATTGAAGCGAATGGGAAAATGGTGGTGTGGACTCGTGGCGCTGGCCGTGCTTGGGCTGTGCGGGTGTTCGCGCGATGCGAGCATCCACGAAGCCGCCGCCAAGGGGAACACGAGCGGCGTGAGGCGCTTTCTTCGCCGGGGCGTGGCCGTCGATGCCCGAGACAAGGGCGGCTGCACGGCCTTGCACTGGGCGGCGCTCAAAGCGCACAGGCCCGTGGTGGAACTGCTCCTGGACGAAGGCGCCGACGTCAACGCCGAGGCCAACGATCAGCGGACGCCTCTCCACTGCGCGGCGTTCACCGGTGACATGGGTATTGTGGAGTTGCTGATCGCCAAGGGCGCCAACGTGAATGCGAAGGACCGCTCCGCGTCGGCCCCGCTGCACTCGGCCGCGATCAAGGGCGAGAAAGGCCTGCTTCAACTGCTGCTGGACAAGAAGGCGGAGGTCAACGCGGCCACCAACGCGGGACGAACCGCGCTGCATTTCGCATCGGGCTGGGGCCACGTGGAAGGGGTGAAGCTTCTCCTCGACCGTGGGGCCGATTTCGGCGCCAAGATGAAGGACGGCACGACACCCCTGCATCTGGCGGCGCGCGAAGGCCGCACCGAGGTCGTCGCCCTCCTGCTCGGGAAGGGCGCGGAAGTCGATGCCCGGACGGAGAAGGGCGCCACCCCCCTGCAACTGGCGATACCCAACGGCCACGCGGACGTGGCGAAGTTGCTCGTCGACAAGGGCGCGGACGTCAACGCCGTAACGAAGTGGGGCGATCCGTTGCTGCACCTCGCCGCCAAAAAGGGCCACGACGGTATCGCCAGGCTGCTGCTCGCCAAGGGAGCCAAGGCCGACGCCCAGGCAAAGAACGGCCAGACTGCGCTTCACGTTGCGGCCGGGGGGGGATACGTGAACGTGGCCACCATGCTCCTGGAGAGCGGAGCGGATGTGAACGCAAAAGACGAGAACGACGCGACGCCGCTCCACATGGCTGCCAGCGGCGGCCATGCGGGCGTCGCGAGCTTCCTCATCAGCAGGGGGGCTGCCGTCGACAGAAAGCTGAAGAACGGGGAGACCCCCCTGCACGTGGCGGTACAAAGAGGCCACAAGGCCGTGGTGGGACTGCTCGCCGACAAGGGTGCAGACCTGGAGGCCAGAGCGCACAAAGAGGGAGATACCCCGCTGTACCTGGCGGCGGTCAACGGCCACAAGGAAGTGGTAAAGCTCCTGCTGGAGAAAGGGGCGGACCCCAACACCACCGTACTGCAAGGCTCCACCGTGCTGCACTTCGCCGCCGAACGGGCCGACACGGAGCTGGCGAAGCTGCTGCTGCAGAAGGACCTGAAAAAGAAGGCCAACGTCAATGCCAAGATGCCGGACGGCGCCACCCCGCTCCACGTCGCGGCGAACCGCGGCCACAAGGACATGACGGAGCTGCTGCTTGCGAACGGCGCGGATCTCAAGGCGCGCAAGAAAGACGGCGCGACGCCGCTGCACGAGGCGGCGGTCGGCGGGAACCCGGACGTCGCCAGGCTGTTCCTCGGCAAGGGTGCCGAGGTCGACGCGCGGGACAAGCTCAACGCGACCCCCCTGCACTGGGCCGCCATGAACGGCCGCGTCGAAGTGGTGGAATTGCTGCTCGCCAGAGGGGCGGACATCGCCGCCAAAATGCAGGATGACTACAGGCCGCTCCACTGGGCGGCCGTCAAGGGCCACAAGGACGTGGTCGAGCTGCTCCTGCTGAAGGGGGCGCAGATCAACGCCAAGCTGGCGGACGGATTCACCCCACTCCACTTCGCGGCCCGCGACGGGCACAAGGACATCGTAGAACTGCTGATTACCAAAGGCGCCGACATCACCGCGCGCGACAAGAACGGCGAAACGCCCCTGGCCGTCGCAGCCGACAAAGTGAAAGAGCTGCTCCGCCAGCACGGTGCGAAAGAATAGACGTACCAGCCTTGAGGGATAGGAGAACGCTGCAATGTGCCGGACACAAGCGCTCTTCCTGATTGCCCTGCTCGCCGCGGCGGGACTTGCCACCGGGTGCGGCGAGGACGGAGCGGGCGAGGGGGCATCCTTTTCCGTCCGCGCCGACAGACTCCATGAGCCGACCGTCGCCAAAGGCACCAAGAGCATCGCGGTGACCGGGAACCGGGACGGCAAGCAGTTTGTCGTTCGGGACGGCGCCCGGGTGGGCGAGGAATATGATCACGTGTCTCGGCCGAGGTTTAGTCCGGGCCAGAACTCCCTCGTGTTCGTGGCGGCGTCCGGCAACAAGTGGTTCATTGTCAAGGATGGCGCCCGAACCAAGGGGGAGTACGACGGGATCGGGAGAATGGCCTTCAGTCCCGACGGCCGGTCGCTGGCATTCAACGCGTGGTCGGGCAGCGAATGGTTCATCGTGAAAGACGGCGCCCGCGCCAGCCGGCCATACGAAGAGGCCGGAGCGCCGGTGTTCAGCCCGGACGGCCGGTCGCTGGCCTTTTCGGCCAGCATGGGCGGCAAATGGTTCGCGATCCGGGACGGCGCCCGGGTCGGGGAAGAATACGACTGGGCGGGGCAGCCGGTGTTCAGCCCCGACGGCCGGTCGGTGGCGTTCGTAGCGCGGTCCGGCGACAAGTGGTTCATCGTCAAGGACGGCGCTGTATCCGGCAACGAGTACGAGACGGCCGGCATGGGCGAGGTCCGTCGGCCCGTCTTCAGCCCCGACGGACAGTCGCTCGCGCACGGCGTACGGATGGACGACAAGTATTTCGTGGTCAAGGATGGCGTCCGCGTCGCCGGGGAATACCCCGACATCGGCGAGCCGGTGTTTAGTCCCGACGGGCGTTCACTGGTGTTCGCCGCGATCGTGGGCGACCAGTGGTCGCTCATCAGGGATGGCGCCCCGACAGACGGCGGGTACGACGCGATAAGCAGCCCGGTGTTCAGTTCGGACGGCCGCCGCCTGGCGTTCTGGGGCAGGTCGCAGGGCAGATGGTCTTTCATCAAGGACGGCCTCCGCGTGGGTCAAGCATATGACGCGGTGTCGCCCATTGAGCCGGACGCCGAGCGGGGGCGCTTCGTCTCCACCGGCATCCGGGGAAAGGCCGTGTATCCGGTCGGGATTCCGTGGTAGAAGGGCTGCCTTTCGGACACGTGAGGTGATGATCCCGTGCTGGGGCACCCGCGGCGATTGAGCAATCCGGGGCCGTTGGCACCGATTTTGTTACGTAATTTGACATTCGGAACCGACACGTATAGAATTATGTACACATAGGTCTTACCGGCCCGAGCAGCACCGAGCAACTGCACCTGCTGTGGAGAGGGCGCCAAACCCGTGAGAGTTCGGGCAAGTACCAGAGGCTTCTCACTCACCGAGCTGCTGGTCGTCGTGGCCGTCATCCTCATCCTCATATCGGTCTTGATCGTCGGCGTGGAGCAAATCTACGCGTCCGCCATGTGCCTGAAATGCCAGCACCGCCTGGAACAGATCGGGCAGGCGTGCCACATGTACGCGTCGCAGAGCGACGGGGTCTATCCGAAGGCGTGGGACATGTACAGCCGGCGCCGCTGGTACGAGACCCTCGCCCGTCCCTACCTCGCCAACGTGAACGTGCTCGGTTGCCCCAGCGCGGGCGAGATCGAGATGCGAGAGCTCGAGGCCGGGCCGCCCCCCGCCCCCGAGCATGCCGAAGACATGCTCCAGGCCCTGCGGTGGCTCAAGTCCAAGCAGGAGCCCGACGGCCGCTGGGACGTGAGCAACACGGGAGGCAACCGGGGAAATTCGGACAACGGCATCACCGCGCTAGCACTGATGGCCTTCCTCGGCTACGGATGCACGGACAAGTACCCCGAGGAGTTCGCCGGCACCGTCGGCAAGGCCATCAACTACCTGATCGACGAGCAGCGCAAACCGGGCGAGAGCTACCCCGGCTGGTGGTACGGGAACCGCACTCCGTACACTGAGATCATCGGCTACGAGCACTCGATCTGCGTGATGGCCATGGCCCAGGCGTACGTCGCCACGGACGATCCACAGTGCAAGCAGGCGGCACAGAATGGGCTGGACTTCCTCCTCTCTCGGCAGGACGTCACCCACGGCCACGGCGGGTTCGGCTACGACAACGACCACGACGACATCTCGGTCACCGGCTGGGCCATGCAGGCCATCTGGGCGTGCAGCTCGGCCGGGCTCAGTGTCCCCCAGGCCTCCCGCAACCGCGTCGAAGCCTGCTTGCAGGCGATGATCTACACCGACGGCACGTACCGGACGGGGTACCGCTACCGGCCGGGGGCCGAAGATGTACGAGACGAGTACCGCACGCGGTCGGCGAGCGCGATCTCGCTCACAGTCCGCCTGCTGATGGGCCACCGCCCCGCGGCTGCGCCCAGCTACGCCACAAAGGGGGGCCGCTGCCGCGGTCAGCTCAACTGGCTCCGCTCCGGCAACCAGCACCTTACCCACGCCCGCCGGAGCACCCGCCTGTTATACTTTTACTACTACATGACCCTGGCCAACTCGCTCCTGGGCGGCGAGTACTGGCAGGAGTGGGAGGACCAGGTCTACCCCGAAGAACTGCTCGAACTTCAGCAGGCCGACGGCCATTGGCCCAAGGGGATCTCTGAGTGGGGCAGCTACGGCGGCGACGTCTACTCCACCGCCCTCGCCTGCATGGCCACGGAGGCCGCCTATGAGGGCCACTGGGAGATGACGCCCACCGAGGGCCGATGCAGCTACGGCTACAGCATGCTGCTCGGCGAGAGCCGGCGCTCCCCCGCCGCCGACACCCTCATCGCGGCCGACTCGGAACATTGGGCCATCCACCCCGACGACGACCCGAGCAATCTCGCCCCGCGCCACAGCGACCGGATCAACGTCCTGTTCGGCGACGGCCACGTCAGGACACTCCGCCCGGAAGAAATCACCGACGGAATGTGGACGCTGGAAGCGGGCGACTGACCGCCGCCTGCCGAGGCCGCCACGCTGCCGCCAGTCGGTTTCCGGGGTTTGACTTCTGCGCTCGGTGCCAGTTAGAATAGGGCAAGCCGCTTATGCGTCTCGCCGGAGTCGGAAGACGTTCCCCCTGCGAGGACGATAGGAGTTGCATATGAGCAGGTGGCGGGTTGGATTGACGGCCTTGCTGCTGGCCGGCCCCTTGGGCTGCTCGGAAGAGCCGTCCCTGCACCGGGCCGCCGACAAAGGCGACGTGCGGGCAATCAGGAAGCTTCTCGAACAGGGCGTCTCTGTTCACGCGACGGACAAGCAAGGCCGCACCGCGCTCCAGCACGCCGCGCTGAGCGGCCAGAAAGACGTGGCGGAGTTCCTGCTCGACAGGGGGGCCGCACTTAAGGCCGCGAAGCCCGGCACCAGCAGCCCGCTGCACTGCGCCGCGTCAAGAGGCCACAAAGAGGTCGCTGAACTGCTCCTCGCCAAGGGAGCGGATTTGGAGGCCCGAGACCGCTTCGGGATGACGCCGCTGCACTGCGCCGTGTCGGAGAACCATAAGGACGTGGCCGCGTTCCTCATCACCAAGGGAGCGGACCTGAACACGAAGAACTCGGCCGGTCTCACGGCATTGCACGCGGCGGCGGAAGCGGGCTTCAAGGATGTCGTCGGGCTGCTGCTTGCCCACGGAGCGGACGTGAACGCCGCCACGGCAGACGGCCACACCCCCCTGCACGGCGCCGCAAGCAACGACCAGAGGGACGTGGCGGAACTGCTCATCCAGCAGGGGGCGGGCGTCAACGCTCGGGGCAAAAGCGGCGCCACGCCCGTGAGCCTGGCGCTGGAAATGCAGCACCCGGAAATGGCCGAGCTGCTCAGGGCGCGCGGGGCACAGGATTAACCGGGTTCTACTCTTCTCCGTCAAGCCTGAGCGGCAGTGATGCCGTCGAGAAATGATCCCCGCAGGAACGGCCCGGGGTTTGACATCCCGGTTCACGACGGCTAGAATTAGCTGGAGGGGGATGCTGGTCCTGGCGTACGTGGATTGAGGCCCGGCTTTGTCCACGTCTGATGAGAGGTGCAACCATGAAACGGGACCCGCGGGACAGAGCCTTCTCGCTCACTGAGCTGCTGGTTGTCGTAGCCGTTATCCTGATACTGGTGTCGGTCCTGGTCGTGGGCACGGAGGCTATCTACGCGAACGCCATGCAGACGAAGTGCCAGCATCGCCTGGAACAGATCGGGGCTGCGTGCACGATGTACGCCAACGCCAACGACGGGGCGCTGCCGCCGGCGTCCGACTTCGCCGCAGGCAAGCCGTGGTACCAGCTTCTCGCCGAGGGCGGCCACCTCCCCACCCTCGAGGTGGTGGCGTGCCCCTCCGCCGAGGCCCCGCCTCCCGAGGTCGTGCAGCCGGAGCCGCCCGGCGAGGTGTCTGCGTCCATCCTGGAAACGCTGCGGTGGCTGAAACAGATGCAGAACCCTGACGGCGGCTGGACGTGCGAGGGCTCCAAGAAGGCGCACAACGCCGTGAGTGGGTTCGCCATGCTGGTGTTCGTCCTCTCAGGCTGCACCGACATGCGCCCGCCCGAGTTCTCCGAGACCGTCAAGAAGGGCATCGAGTACATCATTTCCCAGAACGACAACGGCTCGTTCCGGCGCGGCTCGGCCGAGCACATGTACACCCAAGGAATCATGACGATGGCGGCGTGCGAGGCGGCGCGGCGGATGGAGCGCCCCAGCCTCCAGCAGGCTGTCCGCGGAGCTGCCCAGGACGGCGTCAACTACATCTGCAGCAAACAGTCCGACGTCTACGGCGGATTCACCTATGGTGGGCCGGGCCAGGACATGTCCGTCACCGGCTGGAACATCCAGGCCATCCGAGCCGGCATCAATGCCGGACTCGACATCCCGGCCAGTTCGCAGTACGGCGGCAGCAAGACCCAGCTCTTCCTCGAGAAGTCCATCTTCACGGGCGGCGTCCGGTGTGTCTCCGGCTTGTTCTACTGCTGGCAGTCGAACTGCAACTGGGTGGGACCGGACCCCGGCACGCGCGACTGCTACCGGAACACGTGCACGTGGAAGGGAACGGTCGGCGAGCTTGTGAACGGCAAATGCCCAGTCTGCAACTACACCACGTACGCCATCTGCCCCAGTTGCGGCCTCGGGACCGGCAAGAAATGCGACTGGGGTGGCCTGCCCTCCGAGTGCGTCAACGGCAAGTGCAAAGTCTGCGGCGGCGCCGTGGAGAGCTACGCGGATGACTTCGGCACCTGCTACCAGTACACGTCGCTCCCGTGGAGTACCACCCGCAGCGTGCGGCTGACCGCGGCCGCCCTGGCCTCCCGCCGCCTGATGAACCAGTCCGTCTCGTCAACGGCCTGCCAGGGCCAGATGCAGTGGCTCGCCGACCACAATTACGACAAGTATGCGACCTCCAGCATCTCCGACGTCTACACCGTCTACTACCTGACCCTCGCCATCGAGTACATGGGCGGCGCGCGCTGGACCCAATGGCAGGCTGGGTTCCAGCCCTCGCTGATGGCCAAGCAGATTCTCGACGGCGGAGCCAGCCACGGCGCCTATCCGGTCAGTTTCAGTTACGGCTCCCACGGGGGGCAGATCCTCACCACTTGCCTCGCCGCACTGGCCCTCGGGCACATGGTCCCGCACACCTGGGCCCAGGAGATGGTGGTCGGCAAATGCACGTACGGATACAACAACCAGGTCGGTCTCGACCGCCGCCGGCCGGCCGTTGACACCATCATGGTGATGGACTACAGCCACTGGGCGATCGACCGCGACGAACTCTCCCCCGAGTTCAACGACGACGACAGTGACATCGCCCTCCGCCACTCCGGCCGGGCGAACGCTCTCTTCGGCGACGGCAGCGTTCGGGCCCTCGCCCTCGAAGAAATCCGAGACGGGATGTGGACGCTCGGGCCCGCCGACTGATCCCTCAGCAGGGCACCCTCGCGTTCTTCCGCATGGGCGGAACCTGATGGTCAGCGTGGCACGGCTTCTATCCCGCCAAGATCCTCGAGTACATGCAGCAACAAGGCGCCGACAGGGCCTGGTGGCCGCAGGACTGCTGTGGCACCAGCTCTCAGGCCGTCGGCGCAATGAAGAGCCGCCACCGCGGCTAGGGCCGGTCCAGCAGCGCATAGCGGACGTGGTCCATCGCCGCCCGCCAGGCCTTGCCCATGCAGACCCAGCCGCCGCTGACCGTGTGGACCCCGTCGCCGGCCAGCAGCTTCCGCCGGTCCACCCCGCTGTTCTGGTACGCTTCGAAGATGTAGGCGATGGGGATCTTGTTGTCGCGGCACATCTTCATCAGTGCGGCGTTGAATCCGGCCTCGGGCTTGGACTCGGGATCGCGGAAGCCGCGCGGCGGGATGGTCCCGATCACGGGCACGGTCCCGTTTTGCTCGCACGCCTTCGCGATGGCCAGCAGGTCGTCCATCGCCGCCGGCAGGTTGCGCGGATGCTTGTTGTTGTTGGTGCCGAAGAGAACCAGGCAGAACTCGGGGTTGTACTTCTTCATGTGCTCCTCAGCGCGCCGCTTGCCATACGACGTCCGCTGCGCCGGATAACCGCACGCGATGACCTCGTAGTTGCCCAGGCACGACGCGACGTAGTGGCGGTAATTGGTCGCGCCGGTGAGCGAGTCGCCGTAGCACACCACCCGGCCCTTGACCACCTTGCCGGCGCCTGCTGCGTGGACCT
>CAZDHT010000162.1:0-12450 GCA_964505325.1 uncultured Planctomycetota bacterium
CACCTGACAGGGGGATTCCGATGGCGAAGAAGAAGCGGTCCGCTCTCGTGGACACCAGCGTCATCCCGCTGACCGTGCAGGAGATCCTGGACGAAGAAATCGCCTACATGGGGCAGTTTGTCTCTTCCACAGAGTGATGGCTAGGTCGCCTGGAGCAATCGCCGCGCGTCGCTTGCTCATGTTCCACTCGTGGCGCCGGGCATCTACCCCGGCCCGACTTCGATGGACGCCCGCGCGAGATCCGATGGGGAAATGTGCGCGCATTGTGCGCACGGTTCGGCGGAAACCCCCGGATTTCGCCTTACCCTTCCGGATCAGACCGAAACGATAAACGCCCGTGCCGCAGCGGGATAAGCGAATTCTGTGCCGTGCCGGCCTCTCCCGCGCGGCCGCACATCGCATTTTGAATCCGACGCGTCTGCCAATTCCGCCACTCTGGCGCGGCGGTCATTCTACCGGCTCGGCGCGGGCAAAACAAGCGTCGTGGAAGCTCAAACCTCCCCGATCAACTCCTGGCGCCGATGGGTCAGGGTGTCGAGCGCGTGCTCGATGTCGGCTTCCTTCATGACTTCGTCGGCGATGTCCCGCGCGTCGTCCATCTTGATGAGGCGGATCGCCCGCTTGAGCTCAGGCAACACCTTGGGGCTGGTGCTGAACTCGCGGAGCCCCAGGCCCAACAGGAGCACCAGGTATGAGAGGTCGCCGGACATCTGCCCGCACATCGCCACGGGGATCCCGGCGGCGTCTCCGGCATCGATGGTGTATTTGATCAGTTTGATGACCGCGGGATGCCCCGGCTGGAACAGGTGCGAGATGACCGGGTTGCCGCGGTCGACGGCCAGCGTGTACTGAATGAGATCGTTCGTGCCGATGGAGAAGAAGTCCACCTCCTTGGCGAAAGAGTCGGCCATCACCGCGGCGCTGGGGACTTCGATCATAATGCCCAGCTCAATGTCGAGCTCGTTGTCGATGCCCTCGGCTGCGAGATCCTCGCGCACTTCCGCGAGGATCTCCTTGACGCGGACGATCTCACGCAGTGAGGTGACCATCGGGATGAGGATCCTGATGTATCCGAAGACGGAGGCTCGGAGTATGGCCCGCAACTGGGTCTTGAACATGCCGATGCGTTCGAAGCAGAGCCGTATGGAACGGCATCCGAGGAACGGATTCGGCTCTGCCGTGAAGCGCCCGGGGGTGGCACTGACGACCTTGTCGGCGCCGAGGTCGAGGGTCCGCACGACCACCGGCCGGGGCCACATCAGCTCTGCCGCCGAGCGGTAGGCCTCGAGGTGTTCTTCTTCTGTCGGCTCGCGGCCCTTTTGCAGGTACAGGTACTCGGTCCGGTAGAGGCCGATGCCCTCGGCGCCGTTGTCGATGGCCGTCTGGGCCTCCTCGGGGAACTCGATGTTGGCGTACAGGGTGATGCGCCTGCCGTCTACGGTCTCGGCGGGTAATTCGTGCAGCGCATCGGCCAGGCGGCGGTCGGATTCGGTGATCTTGTGCTCGATCTCGACGTATTTGGCGAGCGTCTCTGCGTCGGGGTCGATGAACACCTGGCCGCCGCCGCCGTCCACAATGATGCGGTCGCCGGCTCCGACGCCCGCAGTCAGCCCGCGCAGGCCCACCACGGCGGGTATGCCGAGGGCGTTGGCGATGATCGCGGTGTGGGAGGTGACGCCGCCCTTCTCCATCGTGATCGCCAGGACCTTGTCGCGGTCGAAGCCCACCATCTGCGACGGCATCAGATCTTCGGCGATGATCACCACCGGCTTCTCGAGTTGGCGGACGTCGCGGGACTGTCGGCCGAGGAGCACGCGGTGCAGCCGGTTCTGGACGTCATAGATGTCCGGCACCCACCGCGCGGTGCTCTGGTCCTCGAGCAGAAGGGTGATGTACTTCCGGAGGACTTCGTCGGCGGCGGCCTCGGCGGCCACGTGGCCGGTCCGGATGCGATCGATGATGTCGTCGCACAGGCGCCGGTCGTCCAGCATGCGGATGTGGGTTTCAAAGATGGCGAGGTATTCGTCGCCGAGTTTGGGCGCCAGTCGCCGCTGGTCGTCCCGGATGCCCTCGATAGCGGTGGCGACGGCGCTCTCGTAGCGCTGGACCTCGGCCTCCACCTGGTTTTCGGGAATCTGCCGCGGGCGGACGGGCATCCGTTCGCTTTCGATGACGAAGGCCTCGCCCACCGCGACGCCGCGGGAAACCCCGATGCCCTTAAACTGTTCCACGGTCGCGCTCCCTCTGAGCGTCGCGCTCTTCCTTCAGCGCTTTCCTGACCGCCTTGCGAATGATCCGGCTCAGGGCGCGGATGGCCCTGCTCGCGTCCACACCGTTCGCCTCGAGCGTCACGGGCCCTTTCTGGGCGGCCAGCTCCATCATGTCGAATATGCTCTTGGCGTCTCCCGTCTTACTGCCGCGGGAGATGGTCACCGTGGCCTGGAACTGGGCGGCCCGCTCGGCGATCTCTTGAAACGGCCTCAGGTGAAGGGCCGCTTGCCTGTCGATGGGAAGTTCAACGGAGCATACGCTCATGTTCGCGCTCAGCTCTGCGTTTCCTTGTCCGTTGCGGAAAACAGGCCGACGATCTCTCGCTTTTCCGAGGCGGCCCTCAGACGGTCCAGGAAATTCCCGCTCTTCAGTACCCGGCTGACCTGGGCGATGGCTTCCAGGTGCGGGCCGATCACGCCGTCGGGCCAGAGGATGAGGAAGATCGACTTGACCGGCTGGCCGTCGAGTGAATCGTAGTTCACGCCCGCCGAGCTGTGCGCATACGCGCCCAGCAGGCGCCGGATCTCCGGATGCTTGGCGTGGGGGATCGCCACCCCGTGCCCGATCCCCGTGGTGCCGATCTCCTCGCGGAGCATCAGGGCCTCAACGACCGAGCCGGCCGCATCCGCTTCGAGACATCCCGCTTCAACGATTGACTCGACCATCTCGGCCAGCACCTCGCGCTTCGTGGCGGCCTTCAATTCGCCGATGATGGATTCTTCGAGTATGAAGTCACCGAGGCGCATCTACTCCTCCTCTGTCAGCTCGATCTGATCCTGTTCGAGCTCGTCCTCAAGCTCCTCGACGGGCTCCTCTCGGACAACGCCGTGGGCCCTGCGGTCGTGAAGCTTCGCCTTGTACTTCTTGACCTGCCGGGCCATGTTGTGCGATGCGAACTCCAGCGACTCGTGGACCGTCCGGCCCGTTCCCACGGCGACCAGTGTCTTGCCGCCGCTCACCGTACACACGATCTCGGCCTTGAGTTCGTCGTGTTCTCGGGTGAACGTGATCTTTACCTCGTTGATCCCGTCGAAGAACTTCCCCAGCTTCTCCGCCTCTGCCTGCGCGTGGGCGGCTTGATCCTCGCCTAACGACATGTGCCGCCCGACCAGGTTGACCAGCATACTGATTCGTCCTCCAAGTATTAGGTCGGCCCAGCAGCGAAATCCCTACCGTCCAGAGTATATCCGACGCCGGCACGGTGTCAACACGTGCAAAATATCCACTCAATGGCCGCCGCCGGGATTTCGTTCGACCGCCCTGCGATTTCTCCGATACTTAGAGATGATCCCAGCGGTGCCGGGAGCGGCGGACAGGCCCGCACCACCGCCCGCGCTTGCTTTCGGGCCACGCCAAAGTAGAATACATGACGCCAGTCCGCGGGCAGGAGGGTCAGGATGTCAGAGGGCGGTCCTTCCGTTCACGACAAAGTGTACGAATGCACGTGTCCCGACGGCGCGCGGCGCACGCTGAGCATGATGGACCTTCTGTCGCAGTTCAAGCAGAAAGGCTTCCTCGAGGGGGGTGTCTCGCGGATCTCGGACCTGCACCTGAAGTGCGGCGCCCCGCCGTACTACCGCATCGACAACGAGATGGTCCCGTGGAGCGAACACCGTGAAGACCGCCTGACCGAAGACGTCGTCCGCAAGCTCGTGTGGGGCCTGCTCGCCCCCGAGCAGCAGGCGAAGCTCGACGACATCGCCGAGGTGGACGCAGGCTTTCCGATCCCCGGCCTGTCGTTTCGAATCAACGTCTTCCGCGACCGGTTGGGGATTGCCGCGGCGGTGCGAGTTCTCCCCTCCGAGGTCCCGCCCATCGAAGCCATCGGGTTCCCCGACGACACCGTGTGGCAGAACATCGTCGACCTTCGGCAGGGCCTCATCATCATCACCGGCATTACCGGCTCGGGCAAGTCCACCACCATCGCATCGCTGGTTCAGCGAATCAACGCGACCCGCCGCTGCCACATCATCACCCTGGAAGACCCGATCGAGTACATTATGACGAATAAGCGGTCGGTGATTTCGCAGCGGCAGGTCGGGCGCGACACGGCGTCGTTTTCCGAGGGGCTGCGAGCAATCTTGCGGGAGGACCCGGACATCATCGTCATCGGCGAGATGCGCGACCGGGAGACCATGGCCAATGCCCTCACTGCGGCCGAGACCGGCCATCTCGTCCTGACCACCCTCCACACGCGCGACACCAAGGGCGCGGTAAACCGGATCGCAGACATGTTCACCGACGAGCGGCGCGACGAGATCGCGGCCCAGGTCTCGCTGACCCTTACCTGGGTGGTCGCCCAGAAGCTGGTCGCGCGGATTGACGGCAAGGGACGGATCGCCGCGATGGAGGTGCTGAGGAACACGCCCGCGGTCAGCAACCTTATCCGGCAGATGACCATCCCGCAGATCTACTCGGCGCTGCAGACCGGCGCGAACGATCACATGTGCACGCTGGAACGGTCGCTGGCGCGGCTGGTTCTGGACGGTCAGGTCTCCGCCGAGGAGGCCGAGCGCTGGGCCAACCTGCCCGAGGTGTTCAAATCCACCCTCCGCGGGGCGCGTGGGCCGCGTCGGTGACCCGTCGCCGGCAACCGGTGGTCCTTGGTCCCCTCAGTACCTGCCATAGCTCCGCGCGGCATCAATCATTGCGTGCAGGTTTTCGTCCGGGGTATCTCTGCCGCACTGGTCGCCGGTCGAGAGGATGAACCTCCCGCCTTCTGCGGCGGCGTCGATGGCGTTCTTCGACGCGACGGCGACGTCGTCGGGCGTTCCCCTGAGCATCACCTCGGTCGTGTGCAGGTTGCCCTTCAGTATGATCTCGTCGCCGTAGAGCCGCTTGAGCTCGCCAAGATCGCAGTCGCCCATCGGCGGCGGCTCCAGCGGATCGATGACGGTGAGGTCGGTTTCCTCGGCGAAGATCCTGACGAGCTCCTTCTCGGGGCCGCAGGAATGGACGTGCGTGGGAATGCCCGCGGCCGTTGCCAGCTCAATCACTCGCTCAACCGCCGGGAAGGCCAACTCTCGGAAAATATCGACCGTCTGGAATACCAGCGTGCCGGAGCCGCCGACGCAGAGGAAGTCGGGCTTCACGTCGAGCGACATGATGTAATTGAACCGCCGCTCGCCCTGCCCGATGCGTTCCTCGGCCAGCCGCTCGTACTTCTCGGGGTGGTCGTAGTAGTCGTAGACCGCCTTCTCGTTGCCAAGCACGCACGTGCCCGTCACGCCGACGCCGACGAGGCCCTGATCGCCGAGCCGCTCCTTGCAGCGCTTCAGGTCCTCGGGCCCGTGCGGGTCGGGCCGGACCCCTTCGACCGGCTCCCATTGCACCGGCACGTCGGGCAGGCCGACACGCCGCGGCGGGATCCCGCGGACCGGCGGGTCCGCAACACGATAGACGGTGACGTTCGGCTCCCAAATGCGTTTGCCGCTCTCGGCGTACGACCGCTGGGTGACCAGGCGCTCCGGCGTGCGGTCGACGATGAAGTTCTCCCACTCGGGACCGTCCGCAGCCTCGCCGGGATAGTCAAGCCAGAAGTAGCCGTCCATCAGCGAATCGATGTCAAAGTGCTTGGCACAGTCGATGTACGCCTCCCAGACCGGCGGGTCGTTGTAGAGGTAGAGGTCCCAGAACGGCTTCCCGGTGCGGCGGGCGGGAATCATGTTCGAGAAGTCCGGCGCCACCGGGACGCAGTCGGGCAGGTCGCCTCGCAGAACAGTGAGCAGTCGTTGGCGCGGGGTCATGGCTCTGTATAAGTCCTATAGGACCTATGAGACCTATGGAACGGTCACTCGATCTCCTCGAGTCGCTTTGCCGTCCACTCCGCTTCGGGCTTCAGCCCGTGCTTCTTGTAGAACCCGAGCAGCTCGCGGTAGCGCTTGGCGGCGTCGAAGCCGCGGTTCCACCGGAGTTTCTTCAGGCACACCGGGCACAGGTGGATGTGACGGCGGTCGCTCTCCGCCAGTGAGTTCGACCCATTCATGTTGCACTGGAAGTAGGTGCAGTGCTCGATGGAGAACGTGTGGCCGGTCTCGTGCGACAGCGTCGCCAGCGCCCGCCGCAGCACGATGGTGTCCTCGTCTTTCGGCGGCTTGTCGCCCCAGAACGAGGGATAGTAGCGGGCGAGCGACTGGACCCCGACCCGCAGCTTGAGGTATGCCTCGCCGAAGACGAAGTTCCAGCCGGGCCCGGGATAGATGTCGGCGCACGTCACGCCCATGTACACCGCCGCGTCGTCGGGCAGCTTCTTGAGGAGGATATCGCGGGTGATGCTCTTGGTCAGGTACTGTGGGCCGGTGGACAGCTTGCGGAATCCCTTCTTGGGCAACGGCACCGCCTTGGACAGGTCGGCCTTGCACTGGAAGTAGATGGCAAGGTGCTCGCGCATCGCTTCCAGCATCTGCTTCTGTTTCTCCGTGAACGTGCCGACCGGTTGGAGGACCAGGCGGTTGCGCTTCTTCGTCAGCTTGACCGGGTCGGCCTGGACGTATTCCTCGTACGTCTGGCCGTTCTCGTGGTGCGCGGCGAGCCAGTCGTGGCCGCGCGGATACCGGAGCGGCGGGAACAGCTTCGAGGCCTTGTACGTCTTCGCGTACGCCTGCCACTTCTTCCAACGTGCCTCGAGGTCGCTCATCTTGCTTTCCGCTCCCGACCCGCAGTGCGGCGAGCACACCAGCAGCGGGGCTATCAGCAGGGCATTCATCATTCTGCGCATGGTCACTTCCCGATCTCAGTCCTGGCGTCTTGTCGGTTGGCCGGCCAGGCTTCCCGCCACTTCCGCGGCCAGCCGGTACAGGTCGGCGGACTGTTTCCGCCAGCCTTCGCCGAGCGCCGCGCGCCGGGGCGAGTAGTTCGAGTGCAGCGTGCGACAGTTCTGCCGTCGCGCATCGAGCAGCGCCCGACATCGCTTGGCCAGGTCGCCCGAAATCCGCCCCTTGACGAGCGCCAGCTCGACGAACATGCGGGCCTCCGCTTCCTGGATCCCCTCGCGCATCGCCTCGAACTTGATGCCGGCGACCGGGCCGTCCTTGCCCGGGAGCGCCAGAGAGCACAGGTTGGGCCGGCGTTGCTGCACGGTGGACGTCGGCCACCGGTTGAACAGGTTCCTGTCACGGTTGCGCCGCCCGCGGGCGGGCCAGTAATCGATGCACATGCGGCCGCCGCCCTTGTCGCCGAGCAGCAGGGCGCGTTCGGCCAGCGTGCGCACGACCATCGGCGGTTGCAGCGCATCGCGGACCCGCTGGCTCATCACGATCAGCATCCCGCGGGGGTGCGGCGTCCACCAGTTGGTCCCCCGCCGGCCCGGCTTCGCGCCCGGCGGCCGGAGCGTGTGCGGCACGTACAGGTACTCCATGTACTTGACGTGGGTCATGTGCGAAGCGCGGTTGTGCGCGCCGTAGTGCCACCCGACGCCCGGCAGCATCTCGGCGAAGTGCCGGATGATGTCCTTGCGGATGCCCTGGTCCGCACAGATGCCCAGCACCAGCTTGTCCGCCAGGCCCTGCTTCCTCAGCCGCGTCACCACCGCGTCGAGCACCGGCTGGAGCTGCTTCTTCGACTCCGCCGTGCAATACCCGGCCAGTTGCATCGGCCAGCGCTCGCCCGTCTGGGGATCGAGCTGCGTCACGAACTTCGGCCGGTCCGGCTTGACCAGGCCCCAGTCCGCCGGCGCGTGCAGCACCTGTACCGACACGACCCGGGGCTTGCAGTACTTCAACGCCAACTCCATGTAGCGGTCGTACACGCTGAAATCGTGCTTGAAACTGCCGTCGCGCTGCTTGATCCAGTAGACCATCGCCTCGTCGTTGCCGAACTGCGTCCGCGTCAGCACGTGCAACACGACCAGGTTGTTGCCGAGCTGGCCCATCAGCCGGAGGGACTTCTCGACGAGCGCCCAGTGCTTCTCCGACCACATCGGGACCTTGTAGAACGCGGCAAGCGTCTCGGGCGACTGGAAGAGGCCGATGAAGACGCGGAAGTCCCGCGGGTCGGGGAGCGTCCAGCCGATCACCTCGACCTCGACGGGCACGACCGTCTTCGGCATTCCGGCCGCCGAAATGGTCAGCGTGCCCGTGTACTTGCCGGCGGCCGCGTCTTTAGGGATGTGCACGGTGATCCACACGGGCAGGACAGCGGCCGGCGTCGCCTTGGCCGGCAGACCCAGCCGCGCCCGCGCGGCGGCGTCGGTCTCGAACGTCGTCGGCTCCACCTTCGCCGGCGGGTCCGGCTCCAAGACGGCGAACGCCGGAATCTTCTTCCATCGGTAGTGCCGCATCGAGAGGCCCGCCTTGCTCCCGTACACGCCGAACGTGGACGGCGCGCCGTAGCGTATCTCGACGTTCGCGGCGGGGATGGCGCCGGCGCCGCTGGCGGCGCGAAGGTCGCTCGCCACGGCCCGGATGCCTTCGATTGTCACCGTCGAGCCGAGCACGACCTGGTCGGAGTAGTATCCGTTCCGCGCGCCGATCAGACGCACCGGCCGAAGCGGCTCGTTGGGGTCGCCGTACACCGGCACCGAGAACATCCGGTGCGGGTCCTCGTTCCACACCTGGGACCCGGCCGGCCGCGAGACGTTGGGCCGGATGCCGCCGCCCTCCGCGGCCAGCCGCACGGCCCGCAGGCCGACGTGATGCCAGCCGGTCCGCGCCCGGCCGCCGTAGCTCCACTTCAACGCCGGCGGGCGGAAATCGCTGCCGTGGACCTCGATGGCGAGGACGTTGGCCCCCTTGCGGAGCGCGGCCACCGGCAGCTCGACCGGCCCCAGCGTCCGGCTCCGCTTCGCGACACGCTCGGGCAGCTCCTTCTCGCCGGCGGCGACCGCCCGCGTGATCGAGTAAGAGGACGACGGAATCAGCTTGCCGTTCGCGCCGACGTACGTCTCCTTCGGATACAGCGCCCCCGGCGTCGACGGCGTCAGCTTGCCCGCGGGCAGATGGGCGCGGCAGACCTCGCGGCCGTTGAGGTACACCACCACGCCGCCGCGATAGGTCAGCGAGAGCGTCAGCCGCTTGACCGCGGCCGGGTCGTCAACGGCGAACTTGCCGCGCACGCACAGCGTCCCGTTCGGGATCCTCGGCGTGTGCGCCATGTACGGGTTGTTGTGCAGCGCGACGCCGGGGAACGGGCCGGGCGAGCGGGGCCACGTTGCGTCGTCGAACTCCGGCCGCGCCCAGTCCGCAGGCGGCGGCGGGGTGCTCAGCTTCTGGTATTCGCCGAACGGCTTTGGCGCGTCGGCCTTGGGGTCCGTTTCCTTCAGCGCTTCGAGGGCGATCACCGAGTCGCGCCAGGTGACGTGCGCCCGCCAGTAGCTCCCGCTGCCCAGGATCGTCCGCCCGGCCTCCGCGCCCCGGGCGGAGGCGAACGTGGACAGGACGACCAGGCCCAACGTGAACGAAGTGATTCCCCGAAGATGCCGAACGGTGCTCCTCTTCATCGATGCCCTTTCTCAGCGTGCGTCCGTCGCCGGTGCCGTTGCCGAATACATATCATACAGTTCGCGGAGGGCATCGCGCAGGTTCCCTTGGTGTTTTTCGAAGAGCCGATGCGGCAGTTCGCCGAGTCCCGCGCCGTCGCCGAGGATTTGAACGACGATGTCGTCGAGCAGTTCGGGCGTGGTACGGCATTCGATCAGGGTCGGCAGCAGGCCCGACCGGTGCGAGGTGACGATCAGCCCCGCGGCCCCCCTGGTTCGCCGCTTGAACCGCGCCCACGCCAAGCGCCCCATCAGATCCGCGCCGTCGAACAGAATCACGTCGTTCGCCCCGAGGCGTGCGAAGAACTCCCCGCGCTCTGTCGGCCCGAGGGTTCTCTTCCGGTCGTTCAGGAACAGGCTCCGGGTCGTGAAGCCGAGCTTGGCGAGTCTTGGCGCCAGGTCTTCGAGCAGCGTCGTCTTGCCCGAGCCGTCCGGCCCCACGATCGCCGCGCGATAGTCGAGCTCTCTCAGGCGCCGCATTACCTCGCCCCACGTCCCGTCCAGCAGGCGATAGCGGACCTGATGAACGCGCTCCGTTCTAAAGGGGTTGTCCCGCGCTCTCATCGGTGATCTCGATCTCTTCGCCCTTGTGCAGGAAGACCTCGTGGCCGGACGGCGACACGACGATCTCGAGCCGCTCGGTCTCTTCGGACGGCAAGACGACAAGCTCAAGCGCCCAGAGGAGCGAGATGAGCTTTCCGGAGAACGAGTACGGCCCCTCGGGCGCGGTGAAGCGGAACTCGCGCTGCTCGCGGCGCGGCGGGTCGTCGAAGCGGACGCTGTCGACCAGCTCCACATCCTGCGTGCCCTTGCCCTCGGTGTACCAGAACAGTCGGACCTCGACGGCTTTCGCGGACTCGTCGAGAATCCACAGCACCTTGCCGGCGATCTCCGCACCGGGCCGGAACGCCGTGCGGTTCTCATAGGTTCCGATCTTCAGCGTGCTCATTGCCGTGTGTCCTTGGGCAGGACGGTGAACGGAAACTCGTCGCTGACGTCGGGCCAGAAGCGGATGCTGCCCTTCACGCGCAGGCACCACACGATCTTGTTGTTGCGCGCCGCGAACGAGTGCATCGTGTCCGGGGGCACGGTGAACGTGGTGTCGCCGGTGAGCATCTCCCGCGGATCGGACAGTTCCGCCAGGGTCAGTTGGGCGAACGTGCGCCGGTCGGTGTACGTGTTGGTGCCGCGCTGATACGTCGCCTCTTCGCGGGCCTCGAGGGTGATTGCCAGCTTCTCGATGCGCTCGGTGCGGCCGCTCACGTCCCAGCGAAGCTCGACACCGCTGCCCAGGGGCGCGGCGTTCGTGCTCACCGTGAGCCTCGGCCGCGGGTTGAAGCAGGCGAGCAACTGATAGATCACGGCGCCGATCAGAACGACGCCGATCGCCGCGAAGATCAGGATGAACCAAACGAACTCGATGAGCAGCACGGCGAGCACGATACCGTTCCACACCGCCGCCACAATCGCGATGATGACCAGCTTCATCACCGGCGATGTCTTCGGCTCGAGCAGCACAGGGCCGGTGGCGGATGGGGCCTGCGGCATGCCGGCGGGCGGTGCCACCGGCTTCGCTTGCATGGCCGGCCGCGGGAGCGCCAGCACGCGCCGTCTCACGATGCTGCGCAGGGTGAAGAACCCGCCGATGCCGCCCACCAGAGCGAAGACCACCGGGATGAGCCCCAGCCACATCGCCGACGTGAACTCGCGATCCAGCACCGCCTCGTACGGGTCGCCGGGGTTGACGAAGCACACGGTCTGCCGCTCTTGCAGCAGCTGGTCCGCCACCGCCTTCTTCCCGCTGTAGCCGCTCGACGACCCGCTGCCGAAGCTGTACCAGCTCGACTTGTAGTCCTCGCCGTGGTACGTGTACTCGAAGAGCACCTCGATGCTGTACGTCGTGCTGTCCTCGCCGGCGTGCTCGCCGACCCACGCGTCCTTCACCCTGCACGGGGTCTCCGCCCAGCCCTTCGCGTCCTGAATCCGCTGCCACGGGCGAATGAATGCGAAGTAGGTGGCCACGACCCCGACCACGAAGAAGACGGCGAAGAACACGAGCAGCCATCGTGTGACGCCGCCTTTCTTCGCCTTCGCCGAGATCGACTCCGGCGCCCGGGAGCCGTCGGGCCGCTTCTTCCGCGGCCGCCACAGGGCGTACAGGATGCCGCCGCCCACCGCGATGAACGGGATCGGGAACAGCAGCATGAAGCCCTTCCACGCCGTCTCGTGCGCCAGCACCGCGCGCGTCGGGTCCGACGGGTCCACGTAGCACGTCGCCTCCGTGTTTCTCGCGTAATGATGTGCCGCCCGCAACGCCTCGCTGTAGTCGTCGGTGCCGCGGTAGTCCCGCATGTACACGTCGCAGATGTGCCGCCGGCCGGCGACGTCGTACTCGTAGCGAACCTCGAGGCGGTAGGGGTAATCCGTACGGGTCTTCTCGCCGACGGTGGCGGACAGGATGCGGCAGGGCGCTTCCTTCCATTCATAGGTATCGGCGGTCTGGCCGAGGTCGCCCAGCATCACCACCAGAACGGCGATCCCCGCGCCCACGAACACCAGGGCGAAGATGGTCATGAAGATCTTCGCGCCCACGCCCATCTCGCGGAAGCTCGTGTAGTGCCGTCGCCCGACCCTGATGTTGAGCGCCACCTATTTCGCCTTCTTGATGATCGCGTCGCGGATGTGCTCGGGGCGGAAGAGAAGCC
>CAZDHT010000163.1:0-6098 GCA_964505325.1 uncultured Planctomycetota bacterium
TGTCGCACGTGCCGGCGTTCGATGCCGAGGTCGTCAGCACGGCCGGCGCCGGCGACGCCCACTTCGCGGGCATCCTCGTGGGGCTCACCGCGGGCCTCGCACTGCGTGACGCCCAGCAGCTCGGCACCCTCGTCGCCGCGCTCTCCGTGACGTCGCCCCACACCATCGACAAGCGGATCGACCGGGAGTCGCTGCGCGAGTTCGCAGAAGAAAGCGGCGCCGAGCTGACCGACCCCGTCCGCGGGCTGCTGGAGGAATGACGATGGGTGTGACCGTTCGACTCGTCCACTGGAGGACCAAGAGAGAGGTGTGATGAGAATCATCGACGCGCACACGCACGTCTTTCCGCAGTACGCCGACCTGGCGGTGCAGGTGATGGATCGCGCCGGCGTCGAACGCTCGGTCACCCTCGAGTGGCACGACGGCTTTGGCGAGACACTCCGCGAACATCTCGACGTCTTCAGCCGCTACCCGGGCCGCTTCGTCGTGTTCGGCAACGTCGACTTCCGACGCATCAATGAACACGACTTCGCCCGGCGCGCCGCCGAGCAGATGGCCCGCGACGTCGAAGCCGGCATGCGCGGCCTCAAGGTGTACAAGGCCCTCGGCTTGGAGTACCGCCACCCGGACGGCGAGTTCTGGCGCGTCAACGACGACCGGCTCGATCCCATCTGGGCCAAGGCGGGCGAGTTGAACATCCCGGTGCTCATCCACACCGCCGACCCGGTCGCCTTCTGGCAGCCGGTCGACGACCACAACTTCTGGGGCGGCGTGCTCCACGGCGAGTACGAATGGTGGACGTACTACCGCAAAGACTACCCCGGCCGCGACGTGCTGCTCGCGGAGCGCAACGACGTCATCCGTCGGCATCCCGACACCACGTTCCTCTGCCCGCACGTCGGCAGCCGCGCCGATGCGCTGGACCTCGCCGCCGACGACCTCGACGCACTCCCCAACCTATGCTACGACCTCTCCGCCCGAATCCCCATCCTGGGCCTGCCCGGCCGACACGCCGCCCGCACGCGGCAGTTTTTCATCGAGTTCCAGGACCGCATCCTCTTCGGAACCGACAGCGTCTACGATGACACGAACGTCCCCACCGGCATGCAGGCCCAGTGCCTGTACCAGCCGGGTGAGATTCCGCTCGACGGCGCCGACCCGCACGAGAAATACGTCGAGACATCCGTCGAGTTCATCCGGTCGCACATCGACTTCCTGACAACGAACCTTGTGCAGAAGGACCCGCCCTTCAAGCGGAACACGGCCGGCTTCTCGACCCAGGGCATCGACCTGCCGAGGGACGCGTGCGACAAGATCCTGTGGAAGAACGCCGAGCGTTTGATCCCGGCGTAGGGCGGCCGAATCCCCGGCGATGGCCAAACGGAGTGAGGCAAATGGGCAAGTCGAGAATCGCGGCGATGGTGGTGGGAGGGATCGCGGTCGCGTGCATCGCGTTCGTCGTGGTGCTGCTGCTCGTCAAACTGCTCTGGGCGTGGACGATCCCGGACCTGTTCCCCGGCGCGGTCGAGCAGGGGCTGATCGCGGGAAGGATTTCGTGGCTCGCCGCGGTCAAGATCGCCCTGTTTATCGCAGTCCTGTCCGGCTTCGCCCGCGGGCATCATGCGAAGTCGTAACGGGCGTCGCATCGCCTAGCCCGACCTGGCGAACTCGATCAGCCCCTCGACTCTCGCAAACGCCAGCCCGGTCACGGTGTCGGCGCAGCCGTAGTAGATGGCGATCCGCCCGGTCGGCGCGTCGCACAGCGCGGCGCAGGGGAAGACCACGTTGGGGGTGTCCCCCACGCACTCGTACAACCTCTGCGGCGAGAGCACGTACGACCGCCCCCGGGCGAGCACTTTCCACGGTTCTTCGAGGTCGAGCAGCGCGACCCCGGCGCTGTAGACGAATCCGTTGCACGACGTCAAGACCCCGTGGTAGATGAGCAGCCAGCCCTCGGTGGTCTCGATCGGGATCGGGCCGGGTCCCACCTTGGTGCTCTCCCAGCCGCCGCGGGTCCCCATCACGAACCGGTGGCAACCCCAATGGCACATGTCCGGGCTCTGGCTGACGAACATGTCCCCGAACGGCGTGTGGCCGCGGTCGCTCGGACGATTGAGCATCACGTATTTCCCGCCGATCTTGCGGGGGAACAGAACGCCGTTCCGGTTGTACGGCAGGAATGCGTTCTCGAGCTGGTGAAACGTCCGGAAGTCGTGCGTGTACGCGACGCCGATGGTCGGCCCGTGGTAGCCGTTGCACCACGTGACGTAGTAGCGGTCGTCGATCCAGACGACACGCGGGTCGTAGCCGTACTCGAACTTGCCGATCTCGGGGTCGTCACATTCGAACGCCAGCGGCTCGGCCTCGATCTCCCAGTCGATGCCGTTCTTGCTGAACCCGACGTGCAGCCCCATGTGGCGGCTCTTGTCGTCGCAGCGGAACACGCCGGCGAACTCGCCCTCGAACGGCACCGCGGCGCTGTTGAAGATGCTGTTCGACGACGGGATGAGGTCTCGCGGGATGATCGGGTTCCGGCTGTACCGCCACACCACGTCCGTGCAGCCGTCCGGCTTATCCTCCCACGGGATGTTCGGCAAGGCCGGACCGACGACAGTTTGCTCGCCCATGTTCGTCACTCCTATTTCTCCTCACAGGTTTGAGCGGGCATCATAGCGCGGTGCGTCAACTTTGGCTACAGGTCAACTGCATTCAGGCAGTCGCAGTGTGGGCACGTACGGGGCAATCAAGGGTCATCGTCACCACTGACATCGAGCCGCGTTTCCGCGCACAGCTCAAGTCAATTCCGGGAGCTTTTCTTGACTTCTTCGGGCGGCCTAGATGCGGGCGATGTGCCGTCCGGCAGCACCGTGTCCCGCTCCTTCAGCCGCAGGAATCCGGCGGCGAGAATGGCTGCGACCTCGTGGCGGCGTTCGTTCGGCGTCAGCGCGGCGTCGGTCTTGGCCGCGGCTTCACCAGGCAGTTCGGTCGTGTGCATGGGCACGCTCCTCTCGGATGCGCCCACAACGACCTCGGCCTTGCCTCCGGCGCGTCGTCCGGCTGGGTTGAGTTCTCCTCTGATTACTTACCCGGCGAGAGTTCGAAACGTCGGATTGGGGTCGCGGTGCGGAAAGGGTCGTTAACCCGCAAGAGTAAAGCACTGTGGAATTTCTCAAAATAGTTCCTGACTATTCTTGGCGATTTGGTAAAATAGGAAAGGTCGTTGAAGAAAGGCTGAAACATGGACCCGAAGACCAAGGCCAAGTACGAAGCTCGGGCGCGGATCATGAAAGCGATGTCACATCCGACGCGACTGTTTATGGTCGACGTGCTTTCCAAGGGCGAACAAAGCGTCCGCGAGCTAACGGAGATGGTTGGGGACGACATATCCACGATCTCAAAGCACCTTTCCGTTCTCAAGAACACCGGGATCGTCATAGACGAGAAGCGGGGCACGCAGGTCTTCTATTCCCTACGTATCTCGTGTATTCTAGATTTCTTCTCCTGTGCCGAGAAGGTCCTCAAGACAAACGCCAGAATACAGGCTGCGCTGGCCAGATGAGCACCGTCGTCTTCCTTGACGGCAAGCCGGGCGAAACATGTAAATCATTTGGATATGCTTGAGAACATATCATGAAATGGCTTATCGCCCTGCTCTTGATTCTGGGCCTGGCCGCCTTGATGACCATGACCGGACGGGGCGGCGGGAATTTCTACGTGCCGCTCCTGGTAGCGTGCGGTGCTCCCATGCACGAGGCGGCGACGAGCGGCCAGTTCATACTTGTCGCCACGGCCTCCGCAGCCGCGCTGCTTTTCCATAAGCACCGAACGGTCGATTGGAAACTGGCCTTGGTGATCGACCCTCCGACCGACGTCATGGCTCTCTTCGGCGGATATCTCTCGGCATACGTAGGCGGCATGGAGCTTAAGCTTGTCATGGCCGGCCTGTTGGCAGTGGCCGGGTTCTGCATGTTCCTGAAGTTGGAAGATCGTAGCGGACCGCAACCGAAGCGGTTCGGCTTCTGGCGGCGCAAGTTCGGCGACGAGGAATACACGGTGAACCTGTGGCTGGCGTTGCCCGTCACTGCAGCGACCGGGCTGGCCGCGGGAGCGGTCGGTATTTCCGGCGGCTCATTCAAGGTTCCGCTTATGGTGCTGGCGTGCGGAGTCCCCATGCGGGTCGCCGTCGGGACCTCTTCAGTCATGGTTGCCGCGACTGCCGCAATGGGACTTGCCGGGCATGCGGCGCAAGGGCATTTCAACCCACATTGGGCGCTGCCGATGGCGTGTGTCGCCGTCCTGGGCGGGATTATCGGGAGCAAGTTCGCGTTGAATGCGAAGCCCAGGAATCTCAAGACCCTGTTCGCGTTCACCAGTCTGGCGGCTGCGGCGTTCATGGCCTTCAACGCGTTCTTGTCGAGGTAGTAGACCCGAGTGCAATTGCCCTGAACGGAAGGAGACTCTGTCATGGAAGAATCCATCGGATTTGTTGGCGGCGGACGAGTTGTATCAATCATCCTTGGCGGATGGTCTCGCGCGAGAACCATGCCGGACAAAGTCGTGATTCATGATGTCGATGCGGATGTGCTTTCTCGACTCGCGGCACGGCATCCACAGGTCGAGGCCAGTGCTCATGTCGCATCTGCCGCTGCTCAAGAGATTGTATTCTTAGCCGTGCATCCGCCAGTAGTCGCGGACGTTCTGCCTCAACTGACGCCAAACCTACAGTCGGATGCGGTGCTCGTTTCGCTGGCGCCGAAGTTCACCATCTCCAATCTCTCGCAGATGCTGGACGGTTTCAGCCGGATCGTCCGCATAATCCCGAATGCGCCGTCGATCGTAGGTCGCGGCTACAATCCCGTCGCCTTTGCACCGGAAATGTCTGGAGAGAAGGACGCATTACGGCAGATTCTGGAACCGTTGGGTGATTGTCCCGAAGTTGCCGAAGAGCATTTGGAGATCTATGCGGTGGTGTCGGCCATGTCTCCCACATGGCTCTGGCCGCAGCTCTACCAGCTCAGCGACCTTGCCCAAGCCAACGGCCTCCCGGGCGACGCCGTTCTGGCAGCCCTGGATGGAATGGTGTCAGGTGCCGTGGCTGCCATGCGCGAATCCGGTCTGTCTCCCGAACAGGTGCAGGATCTGATTCCGGTCAAACCTGTGGCGGCTGAAGTGGGGGCCTTTGTGTCTGCCGCCGATCCGAAGCTCTACGGACTGCTGGAGAAACTGCAGCCGTAGCGCCTGGACTTCTGCTGCAAGACGCCTTTGGCGAGTGAGAGTCACTCCGATCACGTTCGCAGCCTTCACATTAATCGGTAACTGATTGCAGGTCCGCGAAGCATTCCCTGGAAACGATTTCGCGACCGTTTTGGACTGCGGTGCGGAAAGGGTCGTTAACCCGGAGAGGGTCGTTCAACAGAGAATGAGAGAGTTTTGGCGCGTCTCTTCGGGGTCCGGTCGCAACCCCCACGGTTGCGTTCGGACCCCAGTCACTCTCTCTCGAAACAGAGAACCTGGGAAGGTTGGCGGAACCGCGCCAAAGCCTGCGAGGACTCTCGCCCTCGGGGCTTCCGGTCAACTACTCAGACGCGGATATTCCGCGTTTTTTATATGGTCCCCCGAGTAGGACTCGAACCTGCAACCTACGGTTAACACAGGTCCGGGGAGGTTCGGGGATACAATACCTGATTCCCATGCCCCTTCCGCTGGCGGTGTCATAGTCGTGTATCCCTGAAATGGGCGAACGAGCATGCCTTTCTGCGGGGTGTGTCACTTCCGATGCCGCTGCCTGTCAAGAGACAAATGTTGTCTCCGGAACTCCGAGCACACCATCCTGGTGATGCACGGCCTGGGCCAGCCGATGCCGCGCTCGTGACTCAGGGCGTCGGCTCCCGGACCTCAACGACCGTGTTCGCCTTGGCGCCGCTGCACTTGGCGAACGAGAGCACGCCGCAAAACGCTTTGGGGCTTCGAGATATAGCGGCGGTCTGGCAGGGCGGCGGACGGGCGTCCTGCGACCACAAAAAGAGGCGGCATCTGGCTCGATACCGCCTCACGGCTCGCCTTTCCGAACGAGTCTCGAACGGAAGCAAGGCACCTTA
>CAZDHT010000163.1:6198-12412 GCA_964505325.1 uncultured Planctomycetota bacterium
TAGTGTTGTGCCGTCCGTTCTCCATGCGCAAGTTCCGCATCCTGTTCGCTTTCTGATTCCACGGATAAAGGGGTTGACAATGCGAAGGTAGAAGTTTAGGATTGTCACCATGAAATTCATCCCAAGGCAACTGACCGCGGAGCTGAAATCGGCCGCCAAGGCCTTCCCGGCCCTGATCGTCACGGGGCCGAGACGGGCCGGCAAGACGACGCTCCTGCGCAAGGTCTTTCCCAAGGCCGACTACTTTCTGCTCGAGGACCCGGACCTGATCGCCCGGTTCCGCGCGGACCCCAGATCGTTCATCGAAGAGATCGAGCCCCCGGCCATTCTCGACGAGATTCAGCATCTTCCCGAAGTGCTGAACTACCTGCGGACCCTGATCGACGCCCATCCCGGGCGCAAGGGGCAGTGGTTCCTCACCGGCTCGCAGGAGGCGCCGCTGATGCAGGGAGTGACCGAGTCCATGACGGGGCGGGCGGCGGTGTTCCAACTGCTGCCCATGTCCTGCGAAGAGACCGACAAGGTGTCGCTCTTGAACGGCGGGTTCCCGGAGGTGCTCGGCCATCCATCGACTCGCCGGACGTGGTTTCGCTCGTACATCCAGACCTATCTCGAACGGGATGTGCGGGCGGTGAGTTCGATCCGCGACCTGGCGACCTTCCGGCGATTCCTCGCCCTTCTGGCGAGCCGCTGCGGGCAGATGCTCAACAAGACCGACATCGCAGCGCCTCTCGGCGTGTCCGTGCCGACGGTGACCTCGTGGCTCAGCGTCTTGGAGATCACGTCGCAGATCGTGCTCGTGCCACCGTTCTACGAAAACTTCGGCAAGCGCCTGGTCAAGTCGCCGAAGCTCTACTTCCTGGACTCGGGCCTGGCGTGCCATTTCCTGGGCATCGAGTCGGAGCGGGATCTCAACAAGTCCCCGTTCCTCGGCCCCATCTTCGAAGGGTTTGTCGCGGCGGAGATCATCAAGCGCCAGGTGAATACCGGCCACAGCAAGTCGCTCTACTACTTCCGAGACCGACAGGGCCTGGAGGTGGACTTCCTGCTCACCCTGGGCGACAGGCGGCTTGCGCTGGTCGAGGCCAAGGCGACGCGCACGCCCGTTCCGCGCGCGGCCGAGCCACTCCTGCGACTGGCAAAGGCGATCAAGGACTACGACGTCCGCCGATTCGTCGTTCACCGCCCGTCGGGCGGACCGCGCCGTCTGGCTGCGTTGAGACCGGGCGTCAAGGCCCTGCCGGTGGACCGCTTGGCCAGTCTCTGGCAGGCGTAAGCAGTCAGGAAGGGGACCCCATTCCAACCAGGGTTGTTAACCGGAACGCTTTCGGCGGGTGACAGTCCGAGAGTTCCGGGCATTCTTTAGGTCCGGGGGGCGTGGTAAGGATTCAGGTCCGGGGAGACAATACTTGATTCGTGCCTCCCTTCCGCTGCTGGTGTCATAGTGGTGTATCCCTGAAATGGGCGAACGAGGATGCCTTTCGGTGGGGTGTGTCACTCCCGATGCCGCTGCCTGTCGAGAGATAAGTATTGCGTCCCCGGAACTCCCCCGCTGCCTGTCGAGAGATAAGTATTGCGTCCCCGGAACTCCCCCGGAACTCCCCGGAACTCACGCGGTTATGCTTGTTCGTCTTCTCGCCAGTTGACCTCTTGCTCCAGGCTGGTGATCAGGGCGCGAAGATGCACAAGAAGGTCTGGCACCTGCTCAGTGACCACGGCATGAACACGCTCGAAGTCGACCGTGCCGTACTGGTGAGCTAGAACATTCCGCATGCCGATGATGAGCGGCCAGGGGATTTCAGGAGTCCGGCGCCGGGTATCTTCGGATACGAGCCGGGCGGCTTCCCCGATGACTTCGATGCAGTGGACGACTGCGGCCTGCGCCATTTCGTCGACGACGAACTCCTCCAGCGACCGCGGACCGAGGAACTCGCGGGCACGCTCCGCGTAGAGGCGCATGTCCTCGCACTTGACGAGGTCGCGTTCGCGCGCGTCACGAGCGCTCATAGAGCAGCTCCACGTTTCTCAGGGCGAAGCGGCGAAAGTACTTGTTCGGCGAACGCTCGACAGAACGGCGCGTCAGCAGGTCCACGGGCCGGCCGAACAGCGCTTCGAGTTCCTGCTGAAGCGCAACGATCTCCAGGCCGTGTCGAACGCCTGGGGCAAAGGTCACGAGCACGTCAAGGTCGCTGCCCGCCCCGGCGTCACCCCGGGTAAAACTGCCGAACGCCTCCAGCCGCGCTATCTCGTAGCGCTGGCAGAGGCTCGTCAAGCGTTCCCGATCAATCTGCAAGTCTTCAACTAACATCGTTCAGCCCTCCGGCTCCCATAGTACAATCAGCGGGCGGTCTTCGCAAGACGATGGATTCAAATTGCTCGGCGTACATCCCTCCCCGCGCCGGGATGCCGGAACCGTTATCACGATGTCCGACGCGCCAAGAATCGGCCGAATCCGCGCCTGACCCCATTCCAACCAAGGTTGTTAACCGGAGGGCCTCTCGGCTTCCAAGAGTCCGAGAGTTTGGGCCCTTTGGCCCGACCGGGCCGGATTGCGGTTAAACTGAAGGAGGGAATCGCGGCGCGGGCGCCGGTACCACGCGAGCCCGACCCCGCGGCAAAACGCTTTGGGACTTCGCAGGCCCGGGGACACCATCCTGGTGATGCACGGCCTGGGCCGGCCCATGCCGCGCTCGTGACTCAGGGCGTCAGCTCCCGGACCGCCACGACCGTGTTCGCCTTGGCGCCCTTCTTCTCGACCGTCTTTCCGGAGGGGTAGAAGGTCACACTCAGGTCCACCGTCTCCCTGTCACCGAGTCCGAAGTGGCGCTCGGTGGCCGTGTGGAAATAATAGCTGTGGAAGCTCTGCCGGCCCCAGATGGCGACCTGCTCGTACCACAGGAGCTTGGCGCGGTCGCCGAGTGCGCCGGCCTGGTAGATGCGGATCTTGGCGCCCGCCGCGGCGCGGTTCCCCTTCGCGCCGATGAGACGGACGCGCAGCCAGTGTCTCGCGGGCAGGTCGTTGCGGAACACGCCGATCCCGCGTTTCTTGGGCACCGGGGACGCGCCGTACGTGACCACGTCCAGGTCGCCGTCGTCGTCGATGTCGCCGAAGCACAGGCCCTCGTCGACGGCCTGCGGGACGGACGACGGCAGGCCCCACGCGGCGTTGACCAGTTCGAGTTTCCCGCCGCCCCGGCCGCGCAGCACGTAGAGGAAGTACTTGCCGTTCACGACCACGTCGGCCACGCCGTCGTTGTCGAAGTCGGTCACGATCGCGCCGCCCCAGTTCGCCGAGCGGGGGCCGATGCGGAGCTTCTTCACACCGACGACGTCGGGGCCGCGGGCGAAGCGCCCCTTACCGTCGTTGAGGTAGAGGACGATGTCGCGCCCTTCGACGCAGATGAGGTCGGGGGCGCCGTCCTGATCCACGTCGCCGAAGCCGTGGATGCTGCCGCTCTCGGGCTTGAGTCCCGCCTCCGCCGTGGCGTCCGTGAACTTCATCTTGCCGTCGTTGAGGAGGATCCGCCGACCGGGCGGGATGTAGCCGCGCCGGCTGACCAACAGGTCGAGATCGCCATCGCCGTCGATGTCGGCGGGCACCGCGCCGGACTCGGACATCACCGGGACCGAGGCGTCGCTTTTCCATGTCCCGCCGTGCCGGCCGTGGGCGATCCACAGGCGCCCCTCCTTCCCGTCGCCGGTAGCGAGGTAGTCGGCGATGCCGTCGCGGTTCAGGTCGACCATGGCGACGGCGCGGCTGAAGCAGTTGAAGCCGGGGTTGTACACCTTGAAATTCCACACGGGCGGGTTGCCCGGCTTGCAGTAGTTCAGGTAGGTCACCCCGCCGCCGTCGTGCCACGAGCAGAAGATGTCGGGCTTGCCGTCCTCGTTCACGTCGTAGACCAGGCGAATCTCGCCGCCGGGATAGGGCAGGTCGTTTTTTTTGCGGATACCGCGGGGGATCTTGAGCTTGGGATCGACGCCGGTGAAGCGCCCCTTGCCATCGTTGAAACCGGCGACCGCCGGCGAGCCGTGGCCGGCCAGGTGCAGGTCGAGGTCGCCGTCGCCGTCGAGGTCGACCAGCGTCATCCCGCTGAGCCACCACTTCGGCAACCGCTTGTAGTGGTCGGCCACGATGGCCCAGACGCCCGAACGGTCGCTGATGTCCGTGAAGCCCGGCTTCGGCTCAGCGGCTCGCGCGTGCGACGCCAGCAGAATGAGTACGCCGGTAAGCAGGACAACCAACGCATCAACTCTCGTGTTCATGCTACCTCCTATCTCCTGCGCCGGCGCAGGGATTCGGCGATGACGCGGACGACGGTGAGGTTGCGTAGGTCCGGGGACACAGTACTTGATTCGCACCTCCCTTCCGCTGCTGGTGTCATAGTAGTATCTCCCTGAAATGGGCGCACGAGGATGCCTTTCTGTGGGGTGCGTCACTTCGGATGCCGCTGCCTGTCAAGAGCCAAGTATTGTGTCCCCGGGACTCGTGTTATCGGTCATGGTGGCGAGAATGTCGGCGACGTCTCCCGTGGCAAGGCAGATACAAGAGTCGGCGGCGCCGTAGTACGTCCACAGCCGCCCCTCGCGGATGAAGCCGCCGGCGGCGAACACAACGTTGGGGGCGTCGCCGGTCCGTTCGTACGGCTCTTGCGGGCCCAGCAACCAGCGGCGTGTGCGGCCGATCAGGCGGTGCGGTTCCTCGAGGTCCAGCAGGGCTGCGCCCAGCCGATAGATGGGATCGCCAGCCGCGTGCTTCACGCCGTGGTAAATGACCAGCCAGCCGGCCTCCGTCTCGATCGGCGGGAGGCCGGCACCGACACGAGCGCCATCCCACCAAGGCCCTCCCCGCACAGGAATGACCACCTGGGGACGTCCCCAGTAGACTAGGTCCGGCGAATACGAAAGCCACACACTCCCGCCGCCGACGGACGGCCGGTGCAGCATGGCGTAGAGGCCGTTGAATCTCTTCGGAAACAGAGCAGCGTTCTTGTTGTCCGGCGGGCAGACGACCCCAATGCGGTCGGCGCTCTTGAAGTCCTTGGTGGTGGCGATGGCCACGCAGGGCCCCTGGTTGGAGTACGCCGTATAGGTAATGCCCCAAGCCTCGAGGTCCGCCATCCACGTGAGACGGCAGTCCTCCACGCCGTTGGTCTCGTAGTCGAAGCCCTGGGCGGGGTGCAGCAGGGCGCGGGGCTCGAAGCGCCAGTCGGTCATCCCGTCCGTGCTTCGCGCGACAATGAGGTGAGAGCGGCCGGAAGTGCTCTCCACGCGAACGAGAGCGAGGACCTCGTCGCCCAGGTCGGCGATGCCCGCGTTGAACACGGCGTTGGCCTGGTAAGGGACATCCCGTGCGGTAATCAGCGGATTGTGATGGCTCCGCTCGAACAGTTCCTTCATGGTCCCGTTCTCCAAACTATGGCCTACGAACGCCCCATTTGCCGGATGAGGCCGGTCGATTCGGTGTTCTGTATGCATATCGTGCTCCGGCAGTCGGGCTCTGTCAAGGCTGATCGGCGAGCCCGGCAATTGGCGGCTGGAACCGCTGGTCTTGGGCAGGCGTTGGCCCAAGGGGTGTTTACCTCGCTGCCCACAGACATTGACTCGACGACAAGTACGCCAGGATGTTACGGCACCGGAGACGCTTCGGTTGACCGCGCCGCAGCGGTGCGCTATACTCCCTCGGAAGCCAACCACTTGTGGGGGGCAGAGGAACGCCAGGCATGTTCGGTTGGATTCGCCCCCAAGATGCCCTCACGGAAGAGGACACTGACCGTGGTCTACGGACGCTCCTGCTCGATGGGATCCTCGGCCAGACGATGATCGTATTCTTCGGCGGGGCGTTCCTGGTCGCCTTTGCGCTGTTGCTCGGTGCGTCGAACAAGGTGATTGGACTGCTGGCCGCCATTGGCCCGTTGGCGCAAGTGCTGCAACTGCCCGCGATCTGGCTGGTCGAGAAGACGAAGGCGCGCAAGATGCTGGTCGTGTTCGCCTGCGTGCTCAGCCGCCTGTTCATCATTGTGATTGCTTTGCTTCCCTGGCTTGTGCCGCCGGCAGCCCGCCTCAGCATGTTTCTCGGTGCGCTGTTCCTGTTCTTCGCCCTCGGAGCGATTTCGGGTTGCTCGTTCAACTCCTGGATTCGTGACCTGGTTCCCGAGAAGTTGATGGGCAGCTACTTCGCCAGACGAATGGCGATCTCGGTCGCCATCGGCGC
>CAZDHT010000164.1:0-12346 GCA_964505325.1 uncultured Planctomycetota bacterium
TTCCATTATGCGCATCCGTCGCCAAAAACCCAGCTTTGTTTGCTCGCCCGGAGCGTTTTTATTGCCATCGCTTCACTTGGCTGAAGTGTTATCCACAGGTAAGTATTATGGAAAGCGACATGCAGCCGAAACGCCAGATCCGAAGCACCAAATCCGAAACAGATTCGAATGACCCAAGCACCAGATCCCAGAACAGACGCCTTTGAGGCGTTGTCTTGGACATTCGGACCCTGTCCCACGTTTACTTCGAACTCCCGGGTGACGGCAGAGCTTGCGGCACTTCCGGCACTGCGCTTTCTTGAGAATACGGTGCTTCTTCTAGCCGGAAGGGCGACCTATTCGTGAAGGATGGCGCACCAAGCTGCCGCTACTGCACCCCGAGTTCGCGGCGCACGTTCTCGGCGAATCCCCTGGTCCACAATTCACCCGACCCGCGACTTCGTCTCGCTTGTTCCTCGAAGTCACGCAGGAGTGCCTCGAGTTCTGTGCGGAGCCGAGCATCCTTCGCGGCTTCACGAGGGGTTTTCCCGCCGAGCGCCTTGACCGGAAGATCGATCCACTCTCGCCAGAATCGTTCGCCGATGTCCCGTTCCAGGCGCCGCAGTTCCGGGTTCTCCGGCCTCGTCCATTGCTTGTCGTGCCATGGTTCGGCGCGCTTTGCCCACAGGTCATCGATCATGTCACAAGTCGCCTGCTGGCTTCGAATCAGGCTGAGCTTCGCGCCGAGTTCCGCTTCGAGGGCGGAGCAGACGAAGTCGAGCCGCTCCTTCGACATCGCCGACACCTCCAGGCGGTTGCGGCCCAGGTAGACCGCCGCGATGTCCTCATGCTTCGGGATAGCGGATTCGCGGGCGGCCCCGGGCTCGATGTGAGACGCCCGGAACATGAGAACGCGCCTGCCTTCTTCGTCGCCATCGGGGATGGGCCGCGCGAACGGCAGCGGGTCGTCGCTCTCGTTGTGCGGCCAGCCGAACGAATCCCCCTTCACCTCGTTCCCTTTGGCGGGGCCTCTGTCGACAAGGTGCGGCGAACTACAGAGCGCTGTCCAGACGCCCCTGCGGTGCGACAGTGAATATACGGCGTAGCCGTGCGCCACCGGCTCTCCCGTGCTGAGCACGAGAAGGGGCGGCGTATCCGCAATGCGCGCGACGGCCCGCCCGATTTCTGCTGAACGTTCGCTGAAGAACCGCGGCCACGACGCCCGGTCTTCCGGCAGATCTCGCTGTTCCTGCCACGTCGCACGCTCGCGGCGTAGCCACGCCTCAAACCGGGAACGCATGTCGCGCGGGACCTGCGAAAGGTGGCCGCTCATCTCCAACCGGCTTCCGCAGGGGAAAACCGAACCGATCAGCAGGGTTCCGCGCTGGGCCTTGCGCGCCAAGGTCACGTCGAAGACCTGCACTGTGTCGCCGACGAGCCGGTCTCGCAGCGTTGTCAGATGCGTGGCGGGCGACGTGCTCTCCACCTCGTACAGGCCGCGCCGCCTGAGAAGCAGCCAGGCAGAGAGCTGGCGCCTCTCTTCAGGAGAAAGCCGTCGCATCTCCGCCTGCGCGAACCGCTCCAGCACGGTCTGTCCCGTTCCATCGTTCGGCCGCCAGTCGTGAAGCAGGTACTCGATGAACATCGCTTCGTCTGGCGAGCCCTCTTCCATCACGGGTTCCGTGGTGCCTGTCCAGCGGTGAACCGCCGCCTCGAGTTCTTCGTGCGGGACAAGCCGCTCGCAGGCGTCGGTGATCTTTGCGTTCAGTCCGCGCGCGATTCGGCGGCCGCGGCTCTCGCCGGCCGATGGAGGCGTCGCCGCTGCTGTCGGCGCCGCCCTGTTGCCCGCCCCACAGCAGTTCTTGTACTTCCGCCCGCTGCCGCACGGGCAGGGCGCGTTGCGATTGACGCCGGAGGAGCGGAACCCGCTCTGCGGCGTGAAGTCTGCGCCATCCTCCTCAAGAGGGTCCCAGGGAGGCGGTCTGCTACCGGTCACCATTCTTCGCTCCGTGAGTATCTATCCATCGACACCGTTGTCCATTTTGACTGATTCTAGCGCGCGCTGCGTTCACATCAAGACCGAAAATCGGACTTTATTGAGCGATGTATGGTTACACGTGTACATTTATAATACCAAATTCTTGCGAGGAGATGCGCGGGAGGCCGGCACTATCGTGACGCCCCCGTTCCTGACGCCGCCATCCCTGACGCGATGCGCCGACGGAGCCGTTGCGCCGCGTCTGAGAGGGCTCTGGCTGTGGCGGGCCTCCATGCCGGACGGGGCCGAGGTCGTGGAGCTCGGCCACAGCCGCGCGCCGCAGGGCCACATCGCAAATGGCTCGAACACTGTGCAGATTGACAGCCTGCAGCGCCGCCGGTATAATCCCGCCGGCCCACCTCGGGCCCTCTGAGGCGACAGCAAATTGCGAATCATACTTGCCAGAACCGCCGGCTTCTGCATGGGTGTCAAGCGGGCCATGGAAAAGGCCCTGTCCATCGCTCAGGACCGGCCCGGCCCGATCTTCACGTACGGCCCGCTCATCCACAACCGCCAAGTGGTCGAGATGCTTGAGGCACGCGGCATCTGCGCCAAGACGGAGTTCAAGGACGCGAGCGGCGGGACGGTGCTGCTGCGCACGCACGGCGTGCCGCCAGGTCTCGCCGACCGGCTCCGCGCCGCCGGGCTCGAGGTCGAGGACGGCACGTGCCCCCACGTGCTCCGCGGGCAGCGCTCCATCGCCCGCCGCTCGGCCGAAGGGTACCACGTCATTATCGTCGGCGACCGGGACCACGACGAAGTGCTCGGCCTCGCCGGCCACGCCCGGGGGCTTTGCCACATCATCGCCAGCGTCGAGGAAGCCCGGACGGTCCCGCTGCACGACAGAGCGGTCGTGGTCGCCCAGACCACGTTCAACCAATCGCTGTTCGAGGAGATCGTCGACGTGCTGCGGGCGAGAAAGCCCGACCTCGAGGTCGTCGACAGCATCTGCAACGCGACGTCGGACCGCCAGGAGGAGGCGCGGGAGCTGGCCCAGCGGGTCGACGCAATGGTCGTCGTCGGCGGCTACCACAGCGCCAACACCCGGCGCCTAGCCGAGATCGCGGAGAGCACGGGCACCCCCACGTTCCACGTCGAGACCGCTGACGAGCTGGACCTCGACCGCCTTGCACAGTACGAAACCGTCGGTGTGACGGCGGGCGCCTCCACGCCCAGTTGGATTACCAGCACGGTGATCGACCGGCTGCGCGACATCCACCGGAGCGATTCGTTGATCGCGCGGGCGGGCGCCGCGCTGGCGAGCGTCATCATCGACGGCAACCTGTACGTGGCCGCGGGCGCGGCGGCGCTGACCTATGCAGCCATCAAGCTGTTGGGACTCGAGCTGATCTCGAACTGGGACCGGGGCCGGCTGATGGTGGCGGCGTTCGGCTACATTTTCTCCGCCTATTTTGTGGGCCGCGCGGCGGAGAGCAGGGCAGGGGGCTCGGGGCTGACCAAACGCGGGGCGTTCTACCAGGCTCACCCGACATGGATGAGCGTGATGTCTGTGCTGTTGTGCGTTATTTCGGTTGCCGCGCTGGTGCCGTTGCCCTTCGGGTGGATAGCGGTCGCCCTGCTGGGGGTCTCGTACGCCATGGCTGTGGCGTATGGTGCGCTGGTGGCACCCCGCGAACGGCGCCGGGCGACGTTCCTGCGAAACGTTCCAGCGTCCAAGGACCTGCTGTCCGCCGCCGGCTGGACCGTGGTCGTGGTGCTGGTGCCGGTGGTTGCGGCGCGGGGGTCTTCCGTGTATGCTGTTGCGGTCGTCGCCGCCGTGGTGTTCGGCTTGGCGTTCATTCGGTCCGTCATGTTCGATTTCAGCGACGTGATGGGCGACCGGTTGCTTGGCCACGATACGCTTCCCGCGCTGATCGGCGTGACGCGGGCCAAGGCGGTGTTGGCGGTCCTGGCCGTGGCGCTGGGGGTCGTGCTGGCCCTCGGGGCGGCCTCCGGGGTCATCAGCGGTCTGGGCTACGGGATGCTGGTGTGCCCGGTGTATGTGGTGTGTTACCTTTTGGTTTTCAGCAGGCCCATCACGGCGTCCGAGCGCAGGTGCGCGTTCGTCGTCGACGGCGGCATGTTGCTCGCCGGGCTGGTGGCGCTGATCCACGCGGTTCTGAATTGAGTTGGCTATGGATGAAGAACTCAACAACAGGCTTGTCGCAATCAAGGAGGACCTGATTAATCTCAGGGACTCTCTTTGACGTCGCCCCCACCGAGTCGAAGATTGCGGTGATCGAGACCGAGATGGCGCAGCCCGACTTCTGGGCGAACCCGGATGCGGCGCAGGCCAGGATGCGCGAGATGAAGCGGCTCAAGAGCGGGATCGAGCCGCTGGTCGCGCTCGAACGACTCCACGAAGAAGCATCGCTTCTGCACGACCTCGCCGTGGAGGAGGGGGACGAAGAGGCGCTGGCCGAGGTGCGCGGGGACCTCGCCCGGCTCGACCGGGGCCTGGAAGCGCTTCGCTTCCGGCTGATGTTCAACGGCCCCCACGACGGCAAGAACGCCTTCCTGCGCATTCACGCCGGAGCGGGCGGCACCGAGTCGTGCGACTGGGCGATGATGCTGCTTCGCATGTACCAGCGGTGGATCGAGCGGCACGGGTTCGACTCGCGCCTGCTCGACGAGCTCCCGGGTGAATCCGCCGGGATCAAGCGGGCGACGCTGAACGTGACGGGGGCGCACGCGTACGGCTACCTCCGATCCGAGATCGGCGTTCACCGGCTGGTCCGGATCTCCCCCTTCGATTCCGGGGCGAGACGCCACACCTCGTTCGCCTCCGTCGACGTCGTGCCCGAGCTCGAAGACGATCTCACCGTCGAGCTGAAGGACGAGGACCTGAAGATCGACACGTATCGGTCGAGCGGTGCCGGCGGCCAGCACGTCAACGTCACCGATTCCGCCGTCCGCATCACGCACCTCCCCACCGGCGTGGTGGTGACCTGTCAGAACGAGCGGTCGCAGCACAAGAACCGCGCCACCGCGATGAAGATACTGAGGGCGCGGCTCTACCGGCTCGAAGAGAAGAAGCGCGAGCAGGAGCTTCAGAAGCTCTACGGCGAGAAGGGCGAGATCGCGTGGGGCAACCAGATTCGCTCCTATGTCCTCCAGCCGTACCAGATGGTCAAAGACCATCGAACGGGCTGCGAGACCAGCGCGACGGACGCCGTGCTGGACGGAGACATCGACGCGTTCATTCAGGCGTACCTGAAGGACAAGGTAGGAAAATAATGTCGCTTGACGCCCTGCGCAGAAGGGACCCGGAGGTTTACCAGGCCGTGATCGGCGAGATCGACCGGCAGAGGAGCCACATTGAACTCATTGCCGCAGAGAACTTCGTCAGCTCGGCGGTGCTGTGCGCCTCCGGCTCGGTAATGACCAACAAGTACGCCGAGGGGTATCCGGGCGCGCGGTATTACCGGGGCTGCCAATACATGGACGCGGCGGAGGATCTCGCGCGCCAGCGCGCCAAGGCGATATTCGGCGCCGAACACGCCAACGTCCAGCCTCATTCCGGCTCACAGGCTAACATGGCCGTGATGTTTGCGGTGCTGAAGCCGGGCGACAGGATTCTGTCGATGTCGCTCGCCCACGGCGGCCACCTGTCGCACGGCGCCCCCAAGAGCTTCAGCGGCATGCTGTACGACGTGGCCACCTACGGCGTGAGCCGCGCGACCGAGCGCATCGACATGGACGAGGTGCGCGACAAGGCCCTGAAGCACCGCCCGAAGATGATTATCGTTGGCGCCAGCGCGTATTCCCGCATCATTGATTTCGGAGCGTTCAGCGAGATTGCGAAGGAGGTCGGCGCGGTAACGCTGGTCGACATCGCGCACATCGCGGGGCTGGTGGCGACCGGCCTGCATCCGGACCCCGTGCCCTGCGCCGACTTCGTCACCCTCACCACCCACAAGACCATGCGAGGGCCGCGCGGAGGCATCGTGCTGTGCCGGAAAGAATACGCCGCGCGCATCGACGAGCTGGTGTTCCCGGGGATTCAGGGGGGGCCGTTGATGCACACCATCGCCGGCAAAGCGGTAGCGCTCAGGGAGGCCACGCGGCCCGGATTCCTCGAATACCAGAAGCAGATCCTGACCAACTGCCGGTGCCTGCTCGGCGAGATGCAGAACGCCGGATACCGGATCGTGTCGGGCGGGAGTGACAATCACCTGTTCCTGGTCGATCTGAGGAACCGCCGAATATCCGGCAAGAAAGCGAGTGCTTTGCTGGAAGAAGCGGGTATAATATTGAACAAAAATCAGATTCCCTTTGACCCCGAGCCGGCGACGCGGACCAGCGGAGTCAGGATCGGGACCCCGGCGACGACCACGCGCGGGATGAAAGAGTCGCAGATGAAACAGATCGTACACTGGATCGACGAGGTGCTGTCCAACCCCGAGGATGGGGCCGTAAGGGCCCGGGTACGCCAGGAGGTCGAGGATCTCTGCAGCCGGTTTCCTCTCTACCCGGAGTCGTAAGCGCAACGGAGGAGCTGTCCGATGGTTCGAGCCGAAATCAAGTGTGGCGTGCTCGCCGCCGTCTCGATTTGCCTGGTGGCGACGGGATGCGCGTCGGAGGCCTTGACCCGAATGGGCGACGACCTCGAACTCCAGTTCCAGCAGAAGGGCGCGGAGATCGAGCACGCCATCAACAAGGTCGGCGAGGCCCTCACCGGCAGCGCCACCCGCGCCCAGGACAAGGCCGAAAAGTTCTACGACCGCCTGGTGAACAAGTACGAAAAGCACCATAAGCCGTCGAAGCTGGTCTTCTTCCTGGACGATGCCGAAGCGCCGGCCAGGCCCACCACGGCGGAGACGGCCGCCGCTCGCGGGGCGGAGGGGCGACCGGTCGTCGTGGCGCCCGAGGAGATCAAGTCCGAGTTCCTCGGCGAACGTATGCTCGAACACCGCGGGCTCCGCCTGCTGTGGAAGCTCGCGCTCGACGGCTCCGGCGCCCGGCACGCCGATGTCAACAACGGCTATCTCTATGTGGTCACCAAGCTGAACCGGATGTACTCTATCGAACTCAAGACCGGGCTGACTCGGTGGATCACCGATCTGGGAGCCCGCCCGGACGGCCCTCCGGGATTCAACGACATCTACGTCGTAATCAGCGCCGGTGATGTTGTCCGGGTGATCGATAAGCGCGTCGGTAAGGACAAATGGAAGTTCGAGACCAAGGTCCAGCCGTCCTCGCGGCCCTACTGCACCTCGTTTTACTTCGTCTTTGGATGCTGGACAGGCAAGGCGTGCGGGTTCAAATTCGGGGAGCGGCATCCCGCTTGGCAGTTCAAAGCGGGCAACCATGTCTTTGCTGCGCCCTACCTCTTTGGCATTCACGCGTTCGCTGCGACCGACAACGGGCTGTGCGTCAAGTACAACACGGCCGCCGAGCTGGGCAGCGGCGAAACCAACTTTGGTGGCAGGCCCGTCGGTGATCTGGTGGGCAGCAAGGATCTGATGTTCATCGGTACCGAGAACTACGAGATGGTCGCGATCCGCGCGGCCACCGGAGACAAAGCCTGGACCCACGGTTGCGGCGGCCGGGTCGTCGGCGGGCCGTGGCTCTCACAGACCGAAAACGTCCTCTACTACAGCGCCCATGATGACGGCCTCTATGCCCTCACCGCGATCACCGGAAAGGCGCGCTGGAAGGTCCCGCGCGGCGTGAAACCGGTCGCCCTTTCAGGCGCCTACCTGTTCGTCTTGCGGGACGACGGGACGGTGAGCAAGGTGGACAACGGAACGGGAAAGGTCATCTGGTCCGAGTCTGTCGAGCCGTTCGTCAGCGTGGTCGGCCACATGCAGAACGAGGTCATGTACCTGATCTCGGCTGACGGCCAGGTGTTCGCTGTCGCGCCCAAGAAATGAGCGGCCAGCCCGCACTCAGAGCCCTCTTTGCCGGCCCGCTCCTGTGGGCCTTGATGATCACCATCCATGCCGAGGCGGCCGCCGCCGCCGCTCCGCCGTCTCTGACAATCGTCTTTCTCACGGGCAAAGCGCCCGAGGGATCCGCCTACCCGCGCACCATCATCCGCACGCTCCGGCACGAGACCATCCGCCGGGCGCGGGGCAGCCTCGTGGACGTGACCCGCTGGCGCCCCACCGGCGCCGGCGCGGATGTGGCCGTGACCGCCACCGTCGGGCCGCGCCGGATCGTGGTCCGAATCGCGCCCCGTTCCGACAAAGGCAGGGCCGCGCTGCCCAGCGATCATGCGGCGTACGGCGCCGCCTCGCCGCCGGAGCTGGTCGCCAGGGCCGAGCAGGCCGCGGCATATGTCGCGCGGTCTCTGACCGGCGACGCACGCCCGATCGCGCCGCGGACATTGCTGCCCGAGACGGCCCTGAAACCGTTCGAGAAAGCGCTCGCCTTGGGCGCCGCCGACAAGATGGACGCGCTGATCGAGAAGCGGTCGCTTCTCTCGAAAGCCGTGAGCGCCGCTCCGAAATGGGCGCTCGCACGTCTCGAACTGGGCAAGACCATCGGCGCCCAGGGCGACGCCAAAGGCGCCGTCCCGCCCCTTTCCAAGGCCTGTGAACTCAGCCCCGACGACCCAGAGGCGCGGGCCGAGCTGGCGCTCGCCTACCGGCGCGCCGGCCGTTATGCCGACGCCGTGTCGAGCTATTCTCGCGCGCTGGCCCTTGCGCCGCGGGATCCCGTCACGCACAACAACTTCGGCGTCGCGCTGCTGTTAGCCCGGCAGCCCCCAGGAGCGGTGAAGCACTTCGAGCAGGCCGTCGAGATCGAGCCGCTCTATCACGAGCCGCTCATCAATCTCGGCACGCACTACCGCTCCATCGGCGAGGAACACAAGGCCGAGGAGCACTACCGTCGTGCGGTCGGTCTGGCGCCCAAGGCGCCCGGGCCCCGAATCACCCTTGCCAAGCTGCTTACCGAGAGCGGCAGACACCGGGCCGCCGAGCGGCAGCTTGAGTCCGCCGTGACCGACAACCCGGACCACGCGGCCGCCAGGCTCGAGTACGCGGTGGTGCTGGCACGGCGGCAGAAATACTCGCCGGCCATCAAGCACCTTGAGCGCGTGCTGGAGATCGCGCCGGAGTACCGCGAGGCGTGGTACAACCTCGGCCTCTGCCACCATTACATGGGCCGCGACGACAAGGCCATCGAGGTCTTTGAAAAGGGCATCCGGCGTGAGCCGGATCATGCTCCTTTGTATTACGGCCTCGGGCTGGCGTACGAGGCGAAGAAGGAGCGCCGGCTCGCCGAAGAGGCCCTGAAAATGGCCCTCGAAAAGGACCCGAAACTCCTGCCCGCCGAGTTGGCCCTGAAGCGGGTCCGAGGCGAATTTGCGCCGCGGGAGCTCGCCTGGCCGTTCGGGCTGCTGTGCCCCGCCAGAAAGGGCGGGCGCGCCGGTGCGTCGTGTCTTCCATCGGCGATCACGCTGGCGGCGCTGTTCCTCCCGGCGCTTGCGCTGCGGCGTCGGTCCCGCAGTCGTTTCAGATGACGCTTTTCCACCCAGCGGACAGGCAGGACTTTTGAGATTCTCTGCACCCTTTTGTGGACTTCCACGGACTTATGGGTGAGGGTGGAAAGACTGCGCCCTTTCTGAGCGGACCTGCGCTATAATGAAAGAGCGTCCCTGCGGCACATGGGACGCGCGGCGCAGGGCGGGGTCCGGCCTCCCGAAACGAGGGCCTGCAAGAAGGGGAAAGGTCTTGGCACAGCCCAATCCGCAGAACGCTCAGGCTCAGAGCGCCGCCGGCCAGGTGCTGGGAGGCTTCGAGATCATTACGAAGCTCGGCCAGGGCGGCATGGGGGCGGTGTTCCTGGCGCGCCAGGTCTCGATGGATCGGCAGGTCGCGCTCAAGGTCCTCCCGCAGCGCCTCGGGAGGAGCAAGGAATTCGTCGAGCGCTTCCTCCGCGAAGCGCGGGCCGCCGCGCAACTCAGCCACGTCAACATCGTCCAGGCCATCGATGCCGGGCATGCCAGCGGGTACTACTACTTCGCCATGGAGTACGTCGCCGGGCGCGACCTCCGGCAGATACTCGACCGCGAGGGAGCGCTTCCTGAGAAGCAGGCCCTGGAGTTCACCAGGCAGCTCGCGGGCGCGCTCGACTACGCCCACACCGCCGCCCACGTGATCCACCGCGACATCAAGCCCGAGAATGTTCTCGTTACGGCCGCCGGAGTGCCCAAGCTGACCGACCTCGGCCTGGCGCGCGAGGTCACGCGCGGGGATCAAAGCCTCACCAAGACCGGCGTCGCCATGGGAACGCCGAACTACATCTCGCCCGAGCAGGTACGCGGCGAGACCGATCTCGACGGCCGGACGGACGTCTATTCGCTGGGCGCGACGCTCTACCATTTGCTCACCGGCCAGCCGCCTTACACGGGCGGCACTTCCGCCGAAGTGATGGCCAAGCACCTCAGCGACCCGGTTCCGGACGCCCGGGCCGTGAATCCGCGGGTCTCCGCAGCGGCTGCGGCGATCGTCCGGAAAGCGATGATGAAGGACCGCCGCCAGCGCTATCCCAGCGCCCGCGACATGGCCAATGACATCGAGCGCGCGCTCGGCGGCGCCTCCCCGGCCGCCGTCGCGGCCGTGGCAGCAGCGCCCACGGTGAAGATGAGGGCGCGGACCGGTTCCATCGTCCGCAGAAGGCGCGCCCGTGTTCGTTCGGCGTGGCCTTACGTCGGCGGGATCGCCGCCGTGGCCGCCCTGGCGGTCCTGGTCTGGCTGGCTGTGCTGTCCAGGTCGGGTCCGCAGCGCCCGGAGCCGCCCCACAACCCGGCCGTTAGCAGACACCCGGCGGCGGTTGCGCCGGACCCGAACAAGACGAACCCGCCGAACGAGGTCGTCACCGATCCCGAAGACCCGTCCCCCGGCAAGCCCGAAGACCCGGCGGCGGTCGAGGCCGATCGGCGGAAGCGGGCCGATGCCGAGTTCGCCCGAATGAAGGAGGAGGCGAAAGCCCGCGCCGACGCGGAGGACTTCGACGGAGCCATCGCCGTCTTCGCCGGCATCTCCCCCGAGTTCCGCGATCTCCTGTCGGACCGGGCGAAGGGGGAAGTCACGGCGCTGGACACGCAGGCCGAGAAGCGCATCATCCCCGTGCTGGAGTCGGCCCAGCGCCTCGAGACGGAGAAGAAATACGATGACGGCCTCGCCAAGCTCGACGAGCTGGACGACGTGAAGTACAAGAGCCTCGATGCCCGCAAGGAAGAGCTGCGCAAGCGCCTGGCCGACGTGATCGCAAAGCGGGACGCCGAGGCGAAGCAGAGCGCCCTCGCCCAGGCGAAGACAGAGACGCTGAAGACACTCATCGCCGCAAACATCAAGCTCTACGAGACCTACATCAAGAAGTGCGACGAGCTCAAGAACGCGGAGAGCGCCGCGCTCAAGGGCGAGTACGCACCGCAGTACCTCAAAGTCAACAAGGACATTGAAGACCTGTCGAACAAGATCAGCGACATCAACCGCCAGCTTCGCAACCTTCGCAGTGGCGGCGGGGGTGACCGCGGCAAAGGGCGGTGGGGCCGCTGGTTCAAGCCGATCAGACGACGGGACGGGGGCTCCGCCGAAGAGAGGCGGGATCTCGAGCGGCAGCGCTCCGCGCTGAGCAAGCAGAAGATCGCGCGGCTAAAGGACAAGCTTCGCATCGAGCTCACCGTGAAGTCGCAGCGGAAGCAGATCTCCGCCCGCGACCAGAAGCGGCGGAGTCAGGTCGTAGCGACCTACAAGGCCCACGCGGCGACGCTCAAGAGCGGCACGGAACTCACCCAGGAGAAGATGGTCGCCAACTACGAGGCGGCCGTCCAGGTCAAGTGACCCCACCTGCATCATACCGGCCTCCGGAGCAAGGACCCACACGTGTAGCATAAAGTGGTACTTTTGAACGACACCTGTTCCAAAAAAGTACCACTTCTTAGCGCCCCGGCGCATCGCCGACGTGAGCGAAGCCGAGCTGATATTCTCCTCTCGCCCTCGGGGTCCTGCTCTCGCCATCGGGGTCCTGCTCTCGCCATCGGGGTCCTGCTCTCGCAATCGGGGTCGTCGCCGCGGGCCGATGGTCTCTTCGTGGCACGGGCATCTTGCCAGAGGGCGCACGCCTCTTCGTGGCACGGGCATCTTGCCCGTGGGCCAACACGCCCCGCCCGCCGGAATTCCCCGAGTTCAGCGTATCGACTCCTCCCGCTCGTGACCCCGCGTGCATGCGGGCCCGTCCTGTGGTATACTCCTCATAGGCGCAGAGGCGGCGGCACAAAGGGGGCGGCAAAGCGGCGGCAACGGACGCAACAACCAGGCACTGCTCCCCCGAAACTGCCGCAGAAACCGCGGCCGCCCCAGAAAGAACCGGAGA
>CAZDHT010000165.1:0-12320 GCA_964505325.1 uncultured Planctomycetota bacterium
ATGCCAGGAGCCAAGACCGCAAGTCGCTGTGAGCCGGCCCCCGCTCGACAGGACCCATCGCCCGCAGACCCTGGCCCCGCCGAACAACCGCTTGACCCGCAGGGGGCCCTCGCCTATCATGCTGGGCAACATGATGCGACAGACATACTGGCTCATCCCGATAACCGTTTTGCTGTGTGCATCCTGCGCCACAGGGCCCGATGCAAGCCGCCTTGCCACGCCGGGCGCCGTGACTGTTCAGGCCGTCTGGCCCAGTGCCAAGCCCACAGCCATCGCCGAAAAAATCGCCGTCCCGCTCGAAGGCAAGCTCGCCGCCATCCAGGGCGTTTCACGGATGATCACCCGGTGCGATGACAGGGGCTGCACGATACGGCTCCAGCACGGCAGCGCGGCCGATGCGTACGACATCGCGTTCAAAGCCGGAGCCGTCGTCAGGAGCCTGCAGCCCTCGCTGCCCAAGGGCGCCCGCGCGGTAGTCTACACGTCGGACATTGATCGCAGGCCGGACCTCGTCATCGCTCTGATCCTGAGCGCGGGTGAGGTCAAAACGGAGCACTATGCCGCGGCGCTCGACTTCGGGCACAACCTGATGCGACTGCCCAGCACGGTTAACCACCAGGTGCTGGGACTGCCCATGCAGACGACAATCGTGGAGGTCAGTCCGCAACGAACTGAGGCGCTGGTCAGAAGGCTGAAAGCTACCGTGCCGGACATCGAGCAATGGGTCCAGCAGGCCGAGGTCGCGAAGGCGATCGAGAAGCAAATCGTGGTCGTGGACGACCATCACCGGATTCTGGTCAGCCAAAGACCCGGGAGAAAGGCGGAGGTCGGCGACATCATTCTGAAACGCGTGGACCGAAGAACGGTCGTACGGGTGAGAGACATCGCCACGATCCGCAAGGTGATGACCCCTGCGGCGGTCTATCATGTCAACGCGGAGCCGGCGATACTCATTAACATCTTCCTCCGCTCAGGCGCTCCGCCGGCGGAAATCCGGACCTGCCTCGAACGCATTCTCAAGCTGAAACGCCCTCCCCTCGTCAAGCGCATCCTTCCTATTTCAGTCCGAAGCGATTATTGAAGCATGCACGGCTAATGAACCGCGCAGCCGTAAGGAAGAGATTCTTCGCTGACGCTCAGAATCACACGAACGGTGCCTATTCTGTCATTCTGAACGAAGTGAAGAATCTCCAGCGCCAAGGCCGAGGTTTCCATTGTCAGCGCATGCGTCAGTGGAGCACAGGTGACACTTCAGCCGACCGGGGTACTCACACGACATCTGTATTGCGAAAAGCGGTGACAGGCACGTCTACTTCTTGGCGGCGTAGTCCGCTTCGGACGGCTCGCGCACGGTCTTCAAGAGCTCCTTGATGATCCGGACGGAGTCCACTCCCTCGGCGTCGGCGTTGAAGTTGGTGATGATGCGGTGCCGAAGGACCGGGATCGCCATGGCGCGGATGTCGTTGCAGGTCACGTTGTAGCGGCCATGCAGGATGGCGCGGGCCTTGGCCCCGAGGACCAGGTACTGTGCCGCGCGCGGCCCGGCGCCCCACGAGAGCCACTCGTCCACGAACGGGGGAGCGTCTTCCGTGTGTCGCCGGGTGGCTCGCGCAAGACGTATAGCATAATCTATAACGTGATCGGACACCGGCACCCGGCGAACGATCTTCTGTATGGTCAGGATGTCTGTGCCCCGCAGTACCGTCTTGAGGTCTGCTTCCTGCTCGTAGGTGGTGGTCTTGACGATGCGATGCTCTTCGTCCTTCGTCGGGTAGTCGATGAAGATATTGAACATGAACCGGTCGAGTTGCGCCTCGGGCAGCGGGTAGGTACCCTCCTGCTCAATCGGATTCTGGGTGGCGAGGACGAAGAACGGCAGGTCCAGGTTGTAGCTCCGCCCGCCCGCGGTCACCTCGTATTCCTGCATGGCCTGAAGCAGCGCGGCCTGGGTCTTGGGCGGGGTGCGGTTGATCTCGTCCGCGAGGATGATGTTGCCGAAGATCGGCCCCTTGATGAAGCGGAAGGTCCGCTTCCCGGTCGTCATGTCCTCTTCGATGATATCCGTTCCGGTAATGTCCGACGGCATCAGGTCGGGGGTGAACTGAATACGGCGGAATTCGAGCTGGAGTACCCTGGCAACGGTGCTGATCAGCAGCGTCTTGGCGAGCCCGGGGACGCCGACCAGCAGGCAGTGGCCGCGGCAAAACATCGAGATCAGGACCTGCTCGATGACTTCGTCCTGTCCGATGATGACTTTGTGGATTTCACGGACGAGGACGTCACGCGCCCGGGCCAGGTGTTCGATCGCATCGGCGTCTTCGGGCCGTGGCCTTCCGGTGGCCATAGGCAGCGTCGTCCGCGAACGGGGCAAGTTGAAGCTCAACCACCGGCCGCTATGCCGGCTTCTTGATCCTGCCGGATCGAATGCAGGCCGTGCAGACCTTCACCCGGCGGATCTCGCCATCTATTACCGCCCGCACCGATTGGATGTTCGGCTTGAACATCCGCTTCGTGACGCCGGTCGTCTTGCGGCCCACGCCACCCTTCTTCTTGGCCAGACCGCGGCGCTTGATCGACCGGCCTGCTCGGGGCCGTTTGCCACAGATTTGACACACACGCGACATAGCTGATATCCTTCGAGTCTACCGCCTATCCTGAATTGCCAATTATAGCCGACCGGCCCGCATATGCAAGCGCTTTTGGACGCAGGCATTTACAGGCCGTAATCTGCACGCACTTGTACGCGGCAGACTGGCTGTTGACAGAACGACTGCTGAACTGTGCAATCCTGCCGGGCGGCTACTACCACTCCCCGAGTTTGAACCCCGCCACTTCCGGAAGGGCCCCGGCGACGTCCTCGCCCCCAGCACGTGCGATTCGCTGATCACCACTGCGTCGGCGCCGGTCCAGGTCCGCACCGTCAGAGCGTCGGGCACGGTCACGCCGTCGAGAAACACAACATCCCTGCCATCGCCCAGCCGAATACTGAAGTCGTCGGTCACGCCGGTCATCGTGACCCGGGGCTCATCGTTGACAGGCGGCCGAGGCTTGACTTCGCGCGCGCGTTCCGGTGTAATCCCTTCGGGACCTCGGAGGTAGCACAGTTGAAGAAGTGGGTTCTGTGGACGGCAATCGGGCTGCTCCTCGCCCTCGCGGTCATCGGGACCGTATCCCGCCAGGTGCCCGTCCGCGAGTCGCAACTCGAGGGGAGCATCATGTCGCTGGCGCCGAGCGTCACAGAGATCCTCTTCGCGCTCGGGGTTCAGGACAGACTCATCGGCGTCAGCACGGCGTGCGACTACCCGCCTGCGGCGAAGCACATCCGCAAGGTCGGCGATTTCGCGGTGCCCGACATCGAGCTGCTGTATGCGCTCAAGCCGGAACTGGTCATCACCACGCCGCTCCGCGACCCCGAAGCGAGCAAGGCCATTCGGTTCTGCGGTGCAAAGCTGCTCACCGTCAAGCAGGGCGATCACGAGGAAGTGTTCAGAGAGATCGAGGTCATCGGCGAGGCGGCCGGCGTCGCGGACGCCGCGCGGAGGTACGCGGACAAACTCCGAGAGCGATTCGCCCGCGCGACAGTCAACGTCCCCGACGCCTTGCGCCCGCGGGTCTACGTGGAGATCTCTCCGCGGCCGCTGCGCACCGCCGCCAAGGGCTCGTTCCTCGACGACCTCATCTACCGCGCCGGCGGCATCAACATCGCGCACGACTTCAGCCAGCCCTGGACCACTATCAGTCCGGAGGCCGTGGTCGCCCGAAACCCCGAGATCATCATCCTGGCATATCAGATGAGCCGGGACGCGCCCTATGCTATAGCAGACCGCATAGGCTGGAGCGGGCTGGACGCGGTGAGATCCGGGCACGTCGTCACTGGTCTGGACCGCGACACCCTGACACGTCCCGGCCCCCGGCTGGTCGAGGGTTTGGAGGCGCTCGCCGACCTCTTCGCGCGATACCGGAAGGGAAGGGCCCAGTGACGCCGCGAAAGAAACTCGTCGTCGGCCTGGTCGTGCTCTCGGCGGCACTGGTCCTCGCGTTCTTCTGGTCGCTGATCGCCGGACGCGCCCGGGTCCCGGTGGGTGAGATGTTCAGCGCCAAATATGCGCCGCTGGTCAAGCTTCGGGCGGCGCGGGCGCTGCTCGGCATTATCGTCGGGGCGGGGCTCTCCGTCGCCGGGCTCATTCTCCAGGCCGTGCTGCGCAACCCGCTGGCAGACCCCTACGTGCTGGGCGTCTCATCCGGCGCGGGGCTCGGCGCGGCGCTGGCGATCCTGGGGGGCGTCGCGGCGGCAGGGGCTTGGGTGATCCCGGGATGCGCGTTCGGCGGCGCCGTCCTTGCCATCACGCTGGTCTACGTGCTCGCTAGAGTCGGAAAGACCGTGCCGGTGTACACGCTCCTGCTCGCCGGCGTAATTATCAACTCCATCGCCAGCAGCCTGCTCATCTTCCTGGCCCATACGGCCATCGCCCGCGGCCAGGGGCTGTACAGTGTCCTGTGGTGGCTGCTCGGCAGCTTGCAGGTGTTCGAGGCTTGGCCGGTGGCTGTGGCGGGCATGGCGATCGGCGCGGGGATTGCCATCACGATCCTTTTCGCCCGCGACCTCAACGTCCTTTCGATCGGCGAAGAGCCCGCCGCGCACCTGGGCCTGCGGGTCGAGCGGACGAAGAAGCTGCTGTTTCTAATTTCGTCGCTGGTGACGGGCGCGGCGGTCGCGACCAGCGGCCTGATCGGTTTCGTGGGGCTGATCGTGCCCCACGCCGTCCGCCTCGTGGTCGGTCCCGACAACAAAGTGCTCGTGCCTCTCTCCGCGCTGGCCGGAGGCACGTTCCTCATCATCTGCGACATCATCGCCCGCACCATCCTGTCGTCGGGCGAACTGCCCATCGGCGTCATCACCGCATTCCTTGGCGGGCCGTTCTTCATCTATCTGCTCCGCACGCATCGGGGGAGGATGTCGAAATGAACGCCATCACCATCGAGAACGTGGAGTGCGGCTACGGCGGCGCGCCGGTGATCGGCGGCGTGTCGCTCGACGTATCGCGCGGAGAGTTCCTCGGCATCCTTGGGCCGAACGGTTCCGGCAAGACGACGCTCCTTCGCGCCGCCACCGGCGTCATCGCGGCCTCGGCGGGCCGGATCACGGTCAACGGGACGGACATTCGGTCGCTCGGCCCGCGCGACATCGCGCGCCAGGTCGCGTGCGTGATGCAGGACAACGCGGCCTCCGTCGGCGCCGGGCATCTGGCGTTCGCCGTGCGCGACGTCGTGACGATGGGCCGGACGCCATACCTGTCTCGGGCAGGCTGGGCGACGCCGCGCGACCGTGACGCGGTTGACCGAGCGATGGAGCTGGCCGAAGTCACCCACCTGGCGGACCGGCCGATCACCGAACTGAGCGGCGGCGAGAGGCAGCGCGCCTTCATCGCCATGGCGCTCGCACAGGAATGCGACATCATCATGCTGGATGAGCCGACCAACCACCTCGACATCGCGCACCAGATCGGCATCCTCGACCTCTTCGCCGGGCTGAACCGCGACTCCAACAAGACCATCGTCGGCGTCTTCCACGACCTGAACCTGGCGTCCGAGTATTGCGAACGCCTTCTCCTGCTGAAGGCTGGCCAAGTCGCCGCTGCCGGCAAGCCCGAAGAAATCCTCACCGCCGAGATGATCCGGAGCATCTACGGCGCCCGGGTGGCCGTCCAGCCAAGCCCTGCCACGGGCCGTCCTCACGTGTTCCTGCGGAAATCGGTCAGCACATAGAGCCGGGCCGCTCACTCGGACACGGACTTTTTCCCAGAACATTTTCTTGGCATGACCGTGGGCTATCCTCTATAATTGGTGCGTTGAATCCGGTGTCGGATTTGCGCGGAATGGGCGGATCGGTTTGCGCAATTGACAGAGCAGTTGATTCGGCGTACTGGCTGCGGTCGAACGTCAAACCATCAAGCGCCTTCGGTGGCGATGCCCTTAGTTCCGGATGGCAGGTTGCGCAAGGTCTTGTGAGGAGAGTGGAGAAATGGCGAAGAGGATTTATGTGGGCAATTTGGCGTTCGGCGCCACGGAGGATGAGCTCCGCGAGCTGTTCGGCCAGCATGGCACCGTCTTGCAGGTCGATCTGATCACGGATCGTGACACCGGCAGGCCGCGCGGCTTCGGCTTCGTGGAAATGGAAGGCGCCGAGGCCGACGCAGCGATCAAAGCGCTGGATGGCACCGAGCTGGGCGGCCGGACCCTGCGCGTGAACGAGGCCAGGGAACGAGAGCGCCGGGATCGCCCGCCGAGACGCGACTGGTAGTTCGTGCATTGCTCCGCGGGCCGCTCGATCAGTTCGACGGCTCCCGGATCGAGCTCTTCAAAACGGGTTCGTGATCCCTCGCGGATGGATCGCCGATCCCCCGATCTTCCTTTGCACTTCGCCGGCAGGGTGTCCCTGCCCTGATGAGTTCTTCTCGAACGGCTTGAGGGCGCGACGGATCTCCTCGTGCAGTTCAGACGTCCAGGGCGGGTTCGTGGGGTGGGTCCTGGCGGGCCTGCCGGCGCGGATGTCGTTGGGTACGATGATGACCTCGACGTTCGAACGCCCAATCTTCGCAACCAGGCTGAAGAGCTCCTCAATCGCCGTATCGCCGATCGCGACGCAGCCGATGGACACCGCCCCGCCGTGGATGAAGATGTCTCCTCCCAGGTCGGTGCGGCCCTCCTCGCGCGCTTTGGCCCGGTCGTACGAGTTGGGGTAGTTTATCTTCATCGAAAGGTGATAGCTGCTGTTGGGGTTCAGCCAGATAACCCGGTAGACCCCTTCCGGAACCTGACGGTCGCCTTCACGGAGCTTAGGCCCGGCGTGACCGCTGGCCGCCAGAACGGGGTACGTCCTTACGTGGACCCACGCGCCCTCCTTCTCCGCCCACAGCTCGAGGTGCTTCTCCGCCTTGAACACGAGGAGCGCGATGCGCGCCGGAGGATAGGCCACCCCGGCGCGGTCGAAATGCTGCTGGAGGCCCGCTTCGCGGCCGGGCGCATATCGTTCCAGCACTTCGGCAACGGTGCGTCGCCCGCGTATGCGACGATAGACCGGATGCCACAGCGACCGGCCATGCCGGTACAGAACGAACGCCCCCGCCAACAGGAGGATCAGACCGACCGGTACCCACCGGGACACCTTCACGGGAGACCCTTTCACGATGAGTGCATCACGCGACGAACGCGGGGAGAACCCCCTCGCATCTGCCCTACTATTCTAGGGAGGAGTTGGGTGGTTATCAACGCGCAACGCGCGGGGCGGAGTAACCAGAAGGCGCGGGATGGCAGGCAGGAATGCCTGCCCCACCACCGAATCAGGAGACGCTCCGGGTAGGGCAGACATTCTTGTCTGCCCAGCATGAATCCAAAGGGGCAAGCGCCGGCCCGGTCTCTGCTTGCTGCACAGTCTGCCTACACCCCCCGCCGACGGGGAAGCTCGGCGGGTGGGGTGGCGCCCGGTTTCGACGCGACGTAGGCGCCAACGCGGTTGGCGAAAGCCGCCACCTCCCGCAACGGCCGCCGCCTGAGCAGGCGGTTTACCATTGCCGCCGTGAACGCGTCGCCGGACCCGACGGTGTCCACCACCTCGACCTTGATTCCTCGCAAGGCCACCCGCTTCCGGGCTGTGTGGAGGACGCAGCCCCGGGCGCCCTTCGTCACGCACACCACCCGCAGCTTGAACTCGCGGATGAGCCAACGCGCGAAGGAACGGTTCCCGTCGCCGCGTCGGAGCGCGGAGCGCAGCAGGCGCAGCTCGCCGTCATTCAGCTTCAGCACGTCGGCCATGCGGATGGAGTCCGCGACCAGGCCGACGCCGTCCGGGTCCTGCGACGTCAACGACAGCAGCTCCCCCCGCAGGTTCAGGTCGCAGACCACGAGCGCCTTCTTCGCGGCTGCCACGAACTTGCGGATGGTGCGGCGTGAGGCCGGGCTCCTCTGGGCGAGCGTGCCGTAGCAGACCGCGTCGGCGCGCCGCGCCAGTCGCAGCAGACTTCTCGTGGACTGGATGTTGTCCCAGGCGACGTCGGGGCTGATCGTGAAGTCGGGCTGTCCCGCCGCGTCCAGTTGGACCATAACCGTGCCCGTTGGCAGGCGGCGGTCGATCTGAATGTGCTCCGTGGACGTGCCGAGCCGCGCCAGCGAATCCAGGATCTCCGCCCCCAGTTGATCGCGCCCGATTCGGCTCACCGTGATGCCGCAGTCACCGAACGCGTTCGCGTGGCAGGCGAAGTTGGCAGGCGCTCCGCCCAGATGTTTCTCCGCGCCGAACACGTCCCACAGAATCTCGCCGATGCCCACGATGATCTTGCGCGCCACGTCTTACTTCCCGGAGTCCGTCTGCTAGTCTCCGTCCTTGTTTCCCTTTTCGTCTCTCCGTTCCTTCTTCCTGGCCTCGTCCCTTTTCCTCTCCCCTTCCTCCATCTTCCGCCAACCCAGCCGCAGTTCTTCCTGGGCGGCCCGGAATTCGTCCGTTCGGCCTGCGGCGACGAGCTGACCGATCCAGGTCTTGGTCTGGCTCATGATCTTATCCACCTCGCGCCAGTCGCCCGTCGCTTGCAGTGCGCGGTACTTCTTGAACGCCTCTTTCACGCGGTTCGCGGCGGCGACCTTCATGGCCTCGATGTCCTTGTCGGTGAACTCCTGGGTGATCTGCCGGTAGGCGCCGATCGCGGCCTCGGCCCTGCCCGCCCGTCTGCAGAACTCGGCGAGCTGCCGCAGCAGCGCCAGCTTCTCGCCCTTCTCCTTGGACTTCGCCGCCGCCGCCTGCAGGAACGCGATGGCCTTGCCGGGCTGCCCGGCCCGCTCGTACATCCGGAGCAGGGTGCGCCACGCCATCGGCTGGAACCGGCCGGTGACTTTCTCGAACGCCTCGGCGGCGCTCTTGGTGTCGTTAAGCGAGACGTGATACACCTTGCCGATGTCGTACAGCGCGACCGACTTAACGTCCGGGGACTTGGTCACCTCCATCAGCTTGGTGAGCGTCTGGATGGCCTCTTCTCCGCGGCCCGCCTTCATCTGAAGTTGTGCGAGCGAGAACCGAGCGTCCTCCAGCGTGTTGCACCGCACGCGGAACAGATGATCCTTCGCAAAGCGCTCTATCGCCAGGAGCTGCTCAGGCCCAAGCGGCTCACCTCGGTCGGCCTCTTTGAGCATTTCCGCCAGATTGGGCGGCGGCCCTTCGGCGCCCGAGGCCGGAACGGAAATCGCCGCCAACAGGATAATCCACAGAGCGCGCCGTACCATGATTCGCCTCCTTCCGGTTCGCGGGGCTCACTCGCCCGCGACTCTCACCGGCCTCCCGGTTTGCGCGGATTTCATCTGCGCGGCGATCACCGCGATAGCCCTCGCCGCAGACTCAGGCGTGACGGCCAGCTTGGCACGCCTGAAAACGTGCGCCACGACGTTGTTGTAGAACGGACTGTAGTCGGTGCGGGCGACCGGCACGTACTCGGTGACCATCCGACCGCGTCGCCGAGTTGTGACTTCAAGTTCTCTGGAATGCCAATAAGAAATGATGTTGCCCTTCGTGCCCATCACCTCGAACTTGACCCGGCTGCGCAGGTCCCGGATGTGAGACAGCAGGATCTCTGCGACGGCCCCGCTCTTGAAACGGATCAGCGCTTGGACTTCGTCCTCGATGTCGGCATCCATCCACACGCGCTTCTGCGAGACACCGGTCACCGACTCGATCTTGGACGGAATCAGCCCGAGCATCCAGTCGGTGATGTGGGCGCCCCAGTCGTACATCGTGCCGCCGGTGATCGCCTTCTTGGCACGCCACCATTTGGTGTTCATGCCGAAGTGCGTCATCTGGCAGCGCGCGCTGAACACGTCCCCGATCGCTCCGCCGGCCACCAGTTTCTTGAGCGTCACATAGTCGCCGTCCCAACGCCGGTTGTGGAAGACGGTGAGCATTCGCCGGTTGGCCTTCGCAGTCTTGATCATCGCCGCCGCTTCGCGGGTCGTGATGCACATCGGCTTTTCGAGGATAACGTGCCGTTTCGCCCGGAGCGCCTCCAGCGCCTGGGGCGCGTGAAGGCTGTGCGGGGTGACGAGGAAGACGAGCTCGGCCTCGGACTTGTCGAGCATCTCGCGCAGGCTGTCGTACGTCTCGATGCCGGGGAAGTCTTCGCGGGCCGCTTTCTGGCGTGCGAGGTCGGGGTCGCACACCGCGACCAATTGGGCCGGCCCTGCCTCGTGCAGGCGCTCGGCATGCTGCCTTCCCATTCCGAAGCTCGCGCCATAGCCGCACACTCCAAACTTCAGCTTCGCCTTAGCCAAGGGTGATCTCCTTACTCAACAAAGAAAAGGGCTCGCCGCAATGTGTACATTCCGCTGCGGCCGATGTCAACTCTCTTGCGCCGACATTGTCGCCGGGCCGTGCTGCTCGCCCCGGAGGAACTTGGGATGATTGCCGGCGATGACGACGGCGACCTCGCCCTTGACCTTGACGTCACGAAAGCGGCGGCACAGGTCCGACAAGAAGCCGCGGTCGACGCGCTCGAACTTCTTCGTCAGCTCGATGCACACCGCCGCCATGCGGTCGCCCAGCGCCGCGCGCGCGTCAGCCAGCAACTTGCCCACGCGATACGGGGACTCGAAGAGCACCAGCGTGTGAGGCCGGTCCCGCTCCATCTCCAGAAACTGCTTTCTACGGCCGGGCTTTTTTGGCGGGAAGCCTTTGAACGTATAGCTCGACGTGGGGAGGCCGGAAGCCAGCAGGGCCGCCTCGACGGCGCCGGCGCCCGGAAGCACCTCCACCCGGAACCCGCGGTCCAGCGCCCGCGACACAATCCGATACCCCGGATCACTGACGCCCGGGAAACCCGCCTTGGTGCACAGGGCGACGGACAGCCCCTCTTCCAGGAGGGCAAGGATTCGCTCCCCTGCCCGCTCCTCGTTGTGTTCGTGGTAGGAGAACATCCTGGGCGGCCGCGGGATGTTGTACCTGGCGAGTATCTTCGGCGTGTGCCGCGTGTCCTCGCAGGCCAACGCGTCCACCTCGCCGAGGACCCGGACGGCGCGGTGCGTCACGTCTTCCAGGTTGCCGATCGGCGTCGCGATAACGTACAGCGTACCCATACAGCACATCATACCGGATCGGAGACAGGCGTGCTATGGCCGAACGGGGCAAGAGCCGCGGCCGCCGCTGAGGACGATCAGCGCTTCAGGTGGGAGTCGATCTCCTGGCTGAGCCGTCGGAACGCGTCGGCGGCCGAGGCATCGGGGTCACGGCGGACCTCACCTTCCACGTCGATCACGTCGCCCCGGTCGGGCTCGGGGCGATCGTCGTGCGGCGGCACTTCGAGGCCTCCCGGTTCATACGGCGGCGCCGGCTCGCTGAAGCCGAACAAGCCCCAGAGCCCCCGCGCCGCGTGGCGGGCCGCGACCGCCATCTCTTCGCGCTTCCCCGACACGTAGATAAACGCCGCAATCAAGATCAGCCACGGGTTCCATCTCATGTCCGGACGAAACAGCGTCACAAGGCTTAGTACCACCATCCCTGCAGCAATCCAGCGGCCGATCCGCGCCGCGATGTAAGTCGCTTCGAGGTAGCCGCGCTTGGTCGCGAGGTACGCCCGCAGCAGCCGCCCGCCGTCCATCGGGAACGCGGGCAGCAGATTGAAGATGCCCAGCGCCAGGTTGACCAGCAGGATCATCTCCAGCAGCGCGGCAAGACCCTCGCCGATCACCGTAGCGGACAGCGCCAACGTTATGTACACAACTCCCGCGATAGCGAAATTGAGGGCCGGTCCGGCAATGGCGATCTTGAACTCGGTGGCGGAATCCTCTGGCATGCTGCCCAGCCGCGCCACGCCGCCGATGGGCAGCAGCGTGATGTCGAGAACGGGAATCCCGTGCGCCTTGGCGACCAGACTGTGGCTCAACTCGTGCAGGACGACGAACGTGAACACCACTACCATCCAGGCGACGGCGCCGGTCCCGCCAAGGAGGAAGAAGAAGACAAGAAGCCAGACGAACGTGGGATGAATTCGGATTCTGACGCCCAGAAGCTTCATACTGCTATTATTTTGAATCCTGGCGGCCAATCAAGTACAATCTTCTCCGGGTACAAGAGCTCCTGTCGGAGGAAGACGTCGTGTCGGCAAGAAACTCGCTAATCATGGCTCTCTGTGTGGCGGTGGTTGCAGCATCGGCGACGGCGAACGCGGCGGCCAAACCGGAGAGCCGAGAACTGAACGTCTTCCTGGGGAGATTGCGACATGCACGGGCGGCCGGCATCGCGACGGTGACCAACGCCATCGGGGCTCTGACCACAGCATCATCGGCCA
>CAZDHT010000166.1:0-12313 GCA_964505325.1 uncultured Planctomycetota bacterium
ATCCGGGGCAAAATCGCCTATGCTGTGGGATATGAGGTGCTTGCTGCTGAAGCGAAGTGGCTAACTGGTTTCGCTCCCCAATCCCAACAGCCCAAATGTCAGGTACTGAGGGACTCTATCCTTGCAGCCGCCAAGGAAATCGACGTGTTCCTTGAGGGGGCAAAGCTCCGGCAGGACGCCGACGGTCAGCCCTGCAAGGACTTCATCCGATCCGAGCGTAACTCCATGAAGAGCCGGTTGCGCTTCCCGGAGACCCTGAATGTGAAAGACCCCGACACGCCGTCTTCGAAATAGCCGCCCGCGCACCCACTCCGTTGGAGCAAGCGAGAGAACGGTGAGTGGCGATGCGAACGCGGGTGGGTCATTTGGGAGTTCCGGGGACGCAATACTTATCTCTTGCCGTCAGAGCTTGGCCGAGGCCGATGCGAGCGGGGAACGCGTCAGCCACGGTGACAGCGCCCGTCGGTGATGGGCGTGCACGTCGCCCCTTCTTGTGTTATAATCCCCACGGGTCGCGGCTGCTCTCTGAGGAGGCGTGGTGCACCGGGTTCAGACCTGCCTGAATGTATGCCTCTTCGCTCTGGCGAGCACGCTGGCCGGGTCGGCATGTGGCGCGGATTGGCCGATGTGGCGCTGCGACGCCGGCCGCACCGCGGGCAGCGCTCACGATCTCCCCGCCGAGCTTCATCTTCAGTGGACGCGACAATACCCGAAGACCGTACCCGCCTGGCCGGACCAGCGCCGCTTGAAGTTTGACTACGAGTACCGTCCGGTCGTGATGGGCAAGACGATGTTTGTGGCCTCGCCAACCAGCGACTGGGTCGCCGCGCTCGACACGGCAACGGGCGAAGAGAAATGGCGCACGTACACCGACGGGCCGGTACGTTTTGCGCCGGCGGTCGCGCGCGGCAAGGTGTACGTGGCGTCGGACGACGGCTATCTCCGCTGCCTCGACGCCGCCAACGGCACGACCTTGTGGCGGGTGCCGGGCGCGCCGGACGTGGCGCGCAAGGTGCTGGGCAATCAACGGCTCATCTCGACGTGGCCGGCTCGCGGGGGCCCGGTCCTCGCCCACGGGCGGGTCTACTTCGCCGCCGGGATATGGCCGTTCATGGGCGTGTTTGTCCACGCAATCGACGCGGAGACGGGCAAGACGGTGTGGTGCAACGCGGGCACGGGCTCGCGGTACCGCGCTCAGCCCCACTCGGGCGAGGCGTTCACCGGCCCGGCCCCGCAAGGGCACCTGGCCGTCAACGGTGACAGCCTCCTGGTCCCCAACGGCCGCACGGTGGTCGCCTGCTTCGACGCCAACACGGGCGCCCTGCGCTACTTCCGACTGGGCGCCACGCGCACCGCCGGGAGCTACTTCGTCGCCACGTGCGACCGCTTCTACTTCAACCGGAAGGCCGTGTTCGAGGTCGCTACCGGTCGAAGGCTGGGCGCCGTCACGGGCACGCCGGTCCTGACCGAGGCGGCAGTCTATTCCGGGAACAACGCCTACGACGTGAAGAAGGCGATGCCGTTCACGTATGCGAAGCTCGGCAGGGAGATGATCGGGCTCCGCCTCCCTCGGCTGTGGCAGTTCGCCGGGGCGGCCATCGGCAAGGTGTGGATCAAGGCGGGCCGCAGGTTGTATGCGACTAGCGGCACCGCCATCGTCGCGCTCGAACTCCCGGCCGGCAACGGAGCGCCCAGGATCGCGTGGAAGATGGAAATGGCCGGGACGCCGGCCTCGATGCTCGCCGCCGACGGCAAGCTTTTCGTGGTCACCGAGGAAGGCGCCATCTTCTGCTTCGGCGCGAACAGAACGACCCCCAAGTCCCACCTGGCCTTCAGACCTCGGCTGCGGGTGCCCGACGAATGGGCCGGGCGCGCCGCCGACATCATCCGGCGCACGGGGGTCCGTGCGGGATACTGCGTGGCGCTGGGCCTGGAGAACGGGCGGCTGGTTGAGGAACTGGCGCGGCAGTCGGCGCTGCGCATCGTCGCGCTCGACCGGGACCCGAAGAAAGTCGATGCGATCCGCCGCCGGCTGGATGCCCTTGGGCTCTACGGCGCACGGATCGCCGTCCACCAGGGGGACATCAAGACGTTCCGCTTCCCGCCGTACCTGGCCAGCCTGATCGTGTCCGAGCGGGCAGGACTGCACGGTACCCGGAATGGCCGGGAGTTCGTGCGGAAGGTGTTCCGCGTCCTGCGGCCCTACGGCGGCGTGGCCTGCCTGCCGGCCTCCGTTGATGTGCACCGGACGCTCTCGGGGTGGGTTGCGGAAGCGAAGCCGGCGGGGGCTGACCTGCGAAGCTCAGGCGGATTTGCCCTGCTCCGCCGCAAGGGCCCGCTGCCCGGCGCCGGCTCGTGGACCCACCAGAACGGGGACCCGGCCAACACCGTCGTCTCGAAGGACAGCCTGGTCAAGGCGCCGCTTGGCCTGCTGTGGTTCGGCGGGTCCTCGAACCAGCGAATCCTGCCCCGCCACGGGCACGGTCCCACGCCGCAGGTGGTCGGCGGGCGCATTATCATCGAGGGGCCGGACGTGCTCCGCGCGATGGACGTCTACACCGGGCGCGTGCTGTGGGAGACGGAACTCCCGGGAGTGGGGGAGTTTCATGACATCGACTACCATCAGGCCGGCGCCAACAACCTGGGGGGCAACTACGTTTCGCTGCCGGACGCGATCTACGTCGTCTACAAGGACCGCTGCCTGCGTCTCGCTCCCGCCACCGGGCGGAAGCTCCGCGAGTTCAGGCTGCCCAGGGCCCCGGGCAGCGATGCCGAGCCGACGTGGGGGTACATCGGCGTTTGGAAGGACGTGCTGCTCGCCGGCGCGGACACGCAGACGCTCTACGACCCGGACTTCGCGCCGCGCGAGTTCCCCGTCCAGGGCGAGACCGAGGAACGGACCGCCGCGCTGCGGGAACGGGTCGCCAATCTGGTGAGGTGGGTCGGCACGTTCAAGGAGTTCGAGCCGATTCCAAGGGGTCAGACGCAGAGCGATCCGTCCTGGCTGGCGATGAACCTGAACAAACTGCTCCGCGAGAAGAAGCTCGTCACGAAGATTCCGGGCCTGATCGGGCCGGGTGGAAGGCAGGTCCGGGACGAGATCGGGCTGTACCTGCGTGGCAAGCCGGGCGCGGCGCCCGATGACTTCCGGCTCCGCGAGTTGAACCGCGCGCTGCTTCGATGTGTGAACGGGCGCATCTGGGCCAAAGGGCCGGGCAAGCCGGGCAGCCGCAGGTCGTGGACCCGCGCCAGCAGCGGGCGCCTGGTGGCGATGGACCGGCACACCGGCAAAGTCCTGTGGACGCTCGCGGCCCGGCAGGGATTCCTGCACAACGGCATCGCCGTCGGCGGCGGCAAGGTGTTCTGCCTGGATGCGTTTCCGCCCCGCCTCCGTGAGATCCTGAGGCTCAGCGGCCGGCCGCCCGGCCGTCCGAGGCTGATGGCTCTCGACGCCCACAAGGGCACCGTTATCTGGAGCACCGAGAAGAACGTCTTCGGCACGTGGCTGGGCTACTCGGAAGAGCACGACGCTCTGCTCCAGGCGAAACGCCCCTCACGTGACAGCGTCGACGGCAGCAGCGGCCGAAGGCTGAGCGTCTTCCGAGGGCGTGACGGCGAACTGCTCTGGGACAAGGACGTCAGGTACTACGGCGGGCCGTGCCTGCTTCACGGGGATCGGGTCATCACCCAGGGCCGCGATGGCAAAGGCGAGGCGTTCCGCCTGCTGACCGGCTCGACCGTCACGTGGGCCAATCCCATCACCGGCAAGCCGGTCCGCTGGCGGTTCCGGCGCAGCTACGGCTGCGGCACCGCCGTCGCCAGCCGGCACCTGCTCACGTTCCGCTCCGGCGCCGCCGGCTACTTCGACCTGCTGCGCAACGGCGGCACCGGCAACCTGGGCGGGTTCCGGTCCGGCTGCACTTCCAATATGATCGTCGCCGATGGCGTGCTCAGCGTGCCGGATTACACCCGCTCGTGCAGTTGCAGCTACGCCAATCAGGCGTCGGTGGCGCTGATCCACGACCCGGCCGTCGAGATGTGGACGTATCAGAGGCTCCGGAACCGGGGTGCCCCGGTGAAGCGGATCGGGCTGAACTTCGGCGCACCGGGCGACCGACGCTCCGACGACGGCACGTTCTGGCTCGACTGGCCCAGCATCGGCTCCGATTCACCCGACCTCGCGGTCACGTCCGTGCCCGAGGAGCCCGGGCGGTTTCGCGGTCACTCCTCGCAGGTACAGAGCGGGGAGCTCAAATGGGTGGCGGCCTCCGGCATCGAAGGCGTTCAGCGACTCACGATTACGCTGGCGCCGCCGGCCAAGAACGCGGGCGGGCAGGTCGGCCCGCCACCGGCAGAACGCGCATACACCGTCCGGCTGCATTTCTCCGAGCCGGAGGACCGGAAGCCGGGCGAGCGCGTCTTCGATGTCGCCCTTCAGGGGAGCAAGGTGCTGACCGCTCTTGACATCGTCAAGGCGGCGGGCGGGCGAATGCGTGCGCTCGTGCGCGAGTTCAAGGGCGTCAGGGTGACGGATGACCTGACGCTGACCTTCGCCGCCAGAGCGGGCGTTCCGCTCATCTGCGGGCTCGAGGTAACGGCGGAGCGAGAATAGGACCGCTCCCCTCGGCGTCCGCCGGGGCGGGTGCGGTCTGGGTCTTGGGGAGCGGCGCGCCGCGCTCCTTTCCGTCGTCGGAGCAGATGTCGGCGGTAGTCCAGCCGAGCAGGAAGTCGCCGATCTGGACCCAGTTGATGTTGAACACAATGCCGACCCAGCCCAGATGAAGCTGTTGGACGCAGGCGATTTGTTCAGTCTCGTCCTCCACGGCGCCCATCGCACCCGCCGTCTCCAGACTGCCCAGCGTCGACGTGTCGCCGGCGGTCTTCGCGTACCAGGTCTTGTGCCTGCCCCAGAGGCCGAGGCCGAGACTTCGGTGGGAGAACGGGAGCACGCCGATCCTGCCGCCGCGCACGCCGATGAAACTTCCCTTGACGTTGCCGTAGCCTATCGACGTCACGCCGGCGCAGGCCTTGTAGGCCGCGAACCCCGGCTTCCCGGAAAACGTCAACCCGACGTCGAACATGTCCAGGCTATCCTGGTATCGATGCTTCAGGTAGGAGCATCCCACCGAGGAGCACAGGACGATCCCTACAAACAGCACCGCCAACATCCGCAGAATCATCCAACGCAACCGCATACGTTCCTCCTTCCCTCCCCGTTCCTGGTCTTGGTGAGCCCGTCCAATCACGTGTGACCCTCAATCTTTCGTCTCGGACGAGATTATAGAGAGAGGCACGTTGCGGCAGGATGAAGGCTGGATTACAAAACTGTTAGCTCGGTCTTCGAGGGCAGGACGAAGATCACCGGAGGCGGCGCTGCGGCCGGCTCCGCCGTCGCCCTGACAGTCTCCCCGCGCCCCGCCGGACTCTCCGTGCCGGTCAGAGCCCGAGTTTACCTAGTGGTTCGCCCGACCACGCCCATGATGTCGGACTTGAGCGTTGCGAGGAGGCGCGTGTCTGTACCCTGCACCCACCCCGCCCATTGCTTGCGGTACTCGGCTTCGGACTTGAAGTTGACGACCTTGTGGTCAGGGGAGAACTTCACGGTGGTCCGCACGCGGTAGTCGTTCGTGAGGTCACCGGTCCAGGTGTAAAGCCACGCGGTTCGTGCATAGCCGTCGTCCTTGGAGAGAATCGCGATGTCGAAGCGCTTTGTCAGCAGGTCGATGACGATGGGCCACGCCTTCTCGTAGTCCACGTCCTGCCGCAATTCCACGGAAACCCAGGTCGGCTCCATGGTGCGCACGAAGCTCGGCGGGGCGCAGCCAATGCACACGACAGCCAGCAGCATGAGCATCAATACCTTGCCTTCTCCCTTCATTGCCAGACCCCCTCCAACAAGAGTTTTAGCGGGTCATTCGACCCACCACGCCCATAATGTCTGCCTTCAGCGTGTCGGTCACATCGGTGTCGAACCCGTAGATGAAGTGCTTCGCCTCGGGCGGCTGAAACCGGGCGTTCAGTCTCATTTGTACCACCCGTCTGTCGGGCGAAAACAGCAGCGTCACGCGAGCGCTCACCCGGCCCAAGGGATCCTTCTCCGTCACGATTGGCGTCCATGTTGTCTGAATCAAGCCCGCCTCTTTGGAGACCATGCTCACTTCGAATCTCTTGGCGATCACATCCACACACATCTTCCACGCCCTGTCATAGGGCACGTCATCACGTACTTCGATAGAGATCCATCGTTGCTCGTGCGTACTCACGAAGGTCTTGGGCGCGCCTGAGCAGCCGGCCAGCCCGACGGCCAGAATGCCCACAGCAAAAAGCGAGAGTGTCTTCACGGCAAGTCCCCCTTGGCGTAGTGCACCCGCCCGAGCGGGCCAGGGCCTCTGTCAGCTTCTGGCGATACACTACACTTGCGCCGCGCTCTTGTCAAGACTTGTTCCAAAAGTTTGTCGTGCCAAAGGGATTATGTCATCCTCGCATCACGAGCGCCGCCCCCGCGCGAAGCACTGGATTTTCTGGCCACGCACGGTACAATCCAGGGTGTCCAGCCCATCGCAGCGACGAGTGGATGGGTCGAGTCTCGTGTTGGTCACCCGGTGGGAGAGGGAGGAGTGCAGACCGTGAAAGCCCCGTGTATCACCGTCACTCTTTCGTTCGCGTTTCTTTGCGCCGCTGCGCATGCCGACAACATCCGGGCTGTGGCGACGTTCAACAACATCGGGGTCGAGGTCCAGTTCGACGCGGCCCCCGCCCCGGATGCGGCCGTGACCATGGCGATCAAGGAGGCCGGGTCGCCCGGCCCATATCGCAAGGTGCATCCCCTGTCGCGGATCGCCGCGAATCGATTTGCCGGCAGCGCGTTCCGCCTTGCCGCGGGGACGAGATACTCGATCCGGCTGGCCTCGCCGGCGCTCGCAGGTGACCGGTTCGTCGACGTGACCACGCGGCGGGATTCCTTCCCCGAAGCGACGGGTGCGGTGTATCACGTCAAGCCGGACGGAAACGACGGCCATACCGGCCTCGCCCCGGCGCAGGCCTTCAAGACCATCGCCAAGGCGCTGTCCGTCGCACGCGCCGGCGACCAGATCCGGCTGGACAACGGCCGCTACTACGAGAGCGGCGTCTCCGTTCCACGGTCCGGCGCCGCGGGCAAGCCCATCGTCATCCGAAACGCGCCCGGCGCCAAGCCGATCCTCGATGGCACCGACACCTCGTTCTCGCCGGCCTGGACCCTGCACGACGCCGCGACGAAGGTCTACCGCACCCCGACCAAGCGGAAACCGTACAACGCGTACATCAACGGGAAGCACCTGTATCACTACCGGTCGCTCGCCGATCTGGCCGGCAACCGGTGGGGCACGGCCGGCGGATACTACGCCGACGGCGCGCACATGTACGTCCGCTTTCCGAATGGCAATCCGCCGGATCGCTATGCGGTCACGGTTCCTCGCGGCGGCACCGCGATCATGCTCGAGAAGAAAAACCACGTCCACATCCGCGGGATCGAGTTCGCCTATTTCGGGACCAGTCTGTTCTCGCGGGCGATCTACATCGACGGCGGGAAGTACAACCTGATCGACCGCTGCTCTTTTCATCACGTCATTATCGGCGTGGCTCTCAAACGGGCAGCGGACTTCAATACCGTCCAGCACTGCCACTTCGACGAATCGCCGCTGGCGCCCTGGTCGTTCGAAGCCATGAAGCACGGCGCCGGCTCGTACGAGACCGGCGCCATTTACGTCTACGCCGGCAAGCAGCCCAACACGGGCAACGTGATCCGCCACAACGTCATCCAGAACATGGGCGACGGCGCCCACCTGTATTCCAGCCACCCCGCCGGCCCGACCACGCACATGGACTTCCACGATAACCGCGTGACGGGGCTGAGCGACGACGGCATCGAGACGGACGGGGCCGGCTCGAACGTCCGCATCTACAACAACGCGTTCATCGGGTTCCTGACGGGGATCTCCGTCGCCCCCGCCCAGGGCGGCCCGACCTACATCTTTCGGAACGTGGTGGCCGACTGGCACCCCTCGCAGTCAAAAGCATACCAAGGCTACCCGTTCAAGTTCAACTTCAAGTCGGCTTTCACCACCGACTGGGTGTACCTCTATCACAACACCTGCCACACCGCGCGGCCGGGCCAGCCGGGCTTCTTGCTCAAGTCGTACTGCAAATGGCGCGGGGTTGTCTCGCGGAACAACATCTACGCCGGCACGCGCTACGCGCTGGAGAGCTGGCCGAGGTCGAAGTTCCCCGTCGACTTCGACTACGATGATCTCTACACGACCGACCCCGAACGGCTTATCGCCTGGGGCGGCAAGAAGCACGGCACGCTGGCGGACTACTCCGCCGCCACGGGGCAGGAAAAGCACGGGGTGTCGGCGCCGCCCGGATTCGTGGACGTGACGAAGGGCGACTACCGCCTCGCACCCGGCAGCGCGGTGATTGACAAGGGCGTGGTGATCCCTGGGGTGAACGACGACCACGCCGGCGCCGCGCCCGACCTGGGCGCGTTCGAGCACACCCCGCCGGCCGCGGCCGCCCCAGGCGCCCGGTCCGGTCTGGCGCGGTATCTGGTTCTCGGGGTGGTGGCGGGAATCATCCTTGCGGTGTGGTATCTCGTCCGCCGGCGAGGCCGGCGCTCAGGCAGGTCGGCGCATGCGCCGGGTCGCCCGCCGGATGCAACTCCCGCTTGCGTTGCTTCTGTGCGCAGCGCCAGAAGCACCGCGCCGGTCAGCCCGAGATCGGCCGTCTAGATGATCATGATCTCGAAGCTGGTGAACGTCGGGTCGGGGCCCGTGTTGCCCCCCTCATCGATGAACGTGTCCGTGCCGGGTCCGCCGTTCGCTTCCCCTCCGACGAGGGCCCAGGTGTCCTCCGCCACGAGCTGATCGTCGGCCTTGCCCAGATGGAAGTAGAACTCCTCGTCGAACGTGCTCTTCGTGGACCAGAGCCGGTCGCGGCCGCTGCCGGTGCGCCCGTCCGCCACGCCTCTGAACCGCGAGCCCACAAGTTCGATCTCGTCGTAGCCCGCGCCGGTCCGCAGGTCGGACCTGCCCTGCAAATCCGAGGAGTCGCTGATCTTCACGTAGTCGTCCCGCCCGCGGGTCTTGATGACACAGTCGCCGTTGACAGTGACGTTCTCGACCCAAACATCGTCGTGACCCGATCCGGTCTTGATCACCAGTTTGTCGGGAACGGTGAGATTGACTAGGTTGACCCCGTTGTAGCTGCCCTTGACTTTGATCCGGATGTCGTCCGTGACGCCGCCGACCGTGACCTCGGCCCCGCCGTTGATCGTTGTTCCCGGAGTCTCGCTCGTGTCGGCCGAGACCTTGTACGTCCCCGGACCGGTCTGCTCCACATTGAAGAAATGGGGAGCGGCGGCGCTGCCGGTGATCCGCAGGTCGCCGCCGCTGACGCTGACGACGACGTTCCCTAGCTCCAGGCCCGCCAGTCCGGCCGCGATGGTCTCCCAGCTTCTCCGGGTAAGCGTTCCGGTGTTGCCGCCTTCGTCGATGAACTGGTCCCGGCCCGGCCCGCCGTGTGCCAGGCCGCCGGCCGGCGTGCCGCTGCCTCCCATGAACAGGTAGTCGCGGCCGCCCGCCATCTTTACCGTCAACTCCCCGTCAAACGTGGACCCGTGTAACCACATGATGTCCGTGAGGCCCCCAGTGAGGATCCGGGTCGTGCCGGAAAACGTCGAGAGCTCGATGCGCACCTGGTCGGTACCTGCGCCGGTCCTTACTAGCGCGTGATCGGTGACCGTCGTGCCTTGGACGGCGACCTCGTCATCACCGCCGCCCGTGACGATCTTGCACTCGCCGCCAACGTTCGTTCCCTGCACCTCGACTTCGTCGCCGCCCGTCCCTGTTCGAATCGTCAAGTCGTCCGGAAGGGCCACGCCCTGAACGTCCACCTCGTCTCGGCCGCCCTTCGTGGTGATCGTGACGTCATCCGTCACGCCGGTGACCACGGCCGAAGAACCACCGTTGATGGTAGTCTTGTCCTGGCCGATGACCTCGAATTCACCCGCCACGCACCACGGTGTCACCCGGAAGCTGTTGTCGGCGGCGTCGCCCACGATCTGGAGATTGCCGTCGACCACTGTCGCCGTGACGTTGCCGTCCAGCAGCAGCCTCGGCTCCAGCGCTTCGAACACCACGCAGCGTCCCGACTTCTCGAATCCTTCGGCCATCGGAGTTGCCTCCTTTCTGAACGCAGGAACGGACAGTAATCGTCAATGCCGGTGACTTCCACCCTCACCAAAGGGAAGAATAGCGCCGGCGGACAGAATTGTCAAGGCCTTTAGTCGGCCTGGCCAAGTGCTCTCAGTCTCCCCGCGCGGACGGCGTGTTCGCGGCAAGAAACGAAGCGTCGCGAACTGAAACAGAAGGGAAGGCGGCAAGCGCCACAGGCGATCAACTGCCACACGCCGGGTGGTGAGGGCGGAAGGGCTCGAACCTTCGACCTACGGCTTAAAAGGCCGTTGCTCTGCCAACTGAGCTACGCCCCCGGGGTTGGTTCCGAGTTCCGTGTTCACTGTTTAGAGTTCAGAGTCTCCGCGCCCAAATCGGCAGCGGGAACCGCGGGCTTGCAGAGCGTAGACTCCAGACTCCAGACTCCAGACTCGAAACTGTCCTACACCTGCATCAACTGCTCGGACTTGGCCTGGTGAAGTTCGTCTACCTTACCAGTATACTCGTCGGTCAGCTCTTGTACATCGTCTTTGAAGCGGACGAGATCATCTTCCGTCATGGCGCCCGTCTTTTTCTCCTTCTCGGCATCCCGGATGGCGTCGCGGCGGACGTTCCGAATCGCGACCTTCGCCTCTTCCGCCATCTGTTTCGTCTGCGCCACCAACTGTTTCCGGCGCTCCTCGCTCAGCGGCGGCACGGCGAGGCGGATCAGCTTCCCGTCGTTGCTCGGCGTGATGCCCACCTCCGACGCCATGATACCCTTTTCAATCGCCTTCAGTGAGCCCGGGTCAAACGGCCGGATGACCAGAAGCATCGGCTCCGGCACGCCAATGGTCGCCAGTTGCTTGAGCGGCGTCACCGCGCCGTAATAGTCGACCCTGACGTTCTCGACCAGGCCGGGCGTCGCGCGGCCGCTGCGGACCTTCTTGTACTCGTCCTGGAGGAAATGGAGCGACTTCTCCATCCGCTCCTCGGACTCCAGCAGTATGTCGTCGTACGCCATATCGCCCCCGTGACAGGATCAGGTAATCAACGTTCCGACGGGCTTTCCGAGCACAGCGTTCCGGATGTTGCCGGGCTGGCGGAGCTTGAACACCAGGATAGGCAGGTGTGCCTCGATCGCCATGGTGAGCGCGGTCAGGTCCATCACGCGCAGGTTGCGGTCGAGCGCCTCCCTGGCGGTGATCTTCGAGAAGAGCTGGGCCTTGGGGTTCTTGAGCGGGTCGTCGTCGTAGACGCCGTCGACCTTGGTGGCCTTCATCAGGATCGAGGCGCCGATTTCTCGCGCCCGCAGGACGGCGGCGGTGTCGGTGGAGAAGAAGGGATTGCCGGTTCCGGCGGCGAGGATGCACAGCCGGCCGTAGTCGAGATGCGCCATGCAGCGGCGCCGGATGTACGGCTCGGCCACGTCGGCCATCGCAATCGCGGTCTGCACGCGGACCTCGAGGCCCAGCCTCTCCAATGCGTCCTGCAGCGCCAGCGCGTTGATGGCGGTCGCCAGCATTCCCATCTGGTCGCACACGGCGCGTTCCAGACCGGACGCGGCGAGCACTTGGCCCCGGCAGATGTTTCCGCCGCCGATGACGACGGCCAGTTGCACCCCTGTATCGGCGGCCAGCTTGATCTCCCGGGCGGTGGCGGCGACCGCCTCCGTGTCGATCCCGTCGTCACCATCGCGACACATGCTCTCGCCGCTGATCTTCAGGACGACCCGGTTGTGGGCCGGCGTGGCCACGGCGCTATCCCCCGACCTCGAAGCGCGCGAACCGCTTCACCTGTACGTTCTCGCCCATCTTATGGACCTGCTCGGCAATGATGTCAGCTACGGACTTCTTGTCGTCCTTGACGAACGGCTGGTCGAGCAGGCACACGCGCTGATAGAAGTCGCGCAGCTTGCCCTCGAGAATCTTGTCGATGATATGCTCTGGCTTGCCCACGACCTGCTCGCGGTAGATGTCCTTTTCCTTTTCGATCAGTTCGGGGGCCAGGCCCGTCCGGTCGACCGCGAGCGGGTCGGCCCACGCGATGTGCATGCAGATGTCGCGAACGAACTGCTGGAAGTGCTCGTTCCTGGCGACGAAGTCGGTCTCGCAACGCATCTC
>CAZDHT010000167.1:0-12233 GCA_964505325.1 uncultured Planctomycetota bacterium
GAAGAAAGCGAAAGACTTCTATGATGTTGGCTGGTTCCCGGCGGAATTGACAGGCCGAGAAATCAGGATTGAGTTGAAGGCATCGTCCGAAGATCCCGCGTTCCGCTTCCAGCAGATTCGGCATCCTCGTCTTGGGGGATCTCTATCTGCGTATGACGTGCTTCTCTGCCTCGGGGTTACTGCCGCATCTCTTGAATGGTGGGCGATTCCCGCGTCTGATCTGGAGACCTTGGCGGATAACGGCAGCAATCCCCCAGAGTCTGCAATCATCACCATACAACACGGGAAGAGAGCAAATGTCTGGAACGACACCGTCGGCTACAAGCATGAGGGTTGGTTCTGCACGGATGGGCGAAGCAGAAGGATACTAGAGAAGTACCATGTTCTCAGTGAGAATCTGAGACGGCGACTTGTCAATTGAGGGCCTGGCGCCAGACAGGATATGTTCGACAAACCGAACGCCGAGAACTCAGAATGAAGAACCAGCGCGCAACCTGGTGGGTTTGCCAAATGCGTAAGGCAGAACCGCTACTGAGAGAAGAGAAAACGCGGCGTCTGCGCCGCATGACGCAGCGCGAGTCCCTGGCCATCTTCGAGTCCCTCTGCGAGGCAGGTCAACTCCCGCCTGAGAACGAGCGACGACGCATCGAGGAAGTTCGCATGGAATCCCTGATCCGAGTCCGCAGGGTGATGAACAAGTTGGGAGAGCGCGAATGATCGACCTCATTGGGGCAGCAATCGAGATTAGCGATTGGCTGACAGAACACGGGATTCCCCACTTCTTCATAGGCGGACTCGCGGTGCAGCATTGGGGCGAACCCCGTCTCACGGCGGATGTCGGTCTTTGCGCGGTAACGGACCCTGCTGAGACAGACGCCCTTGTTCAGAACCTGCTGAAGGCCTTTGCTGCGAGAGCCGACGCGGCTGATACTGCACGACTGGTCCAGTTGCTGCCGCTACGATCGAGCACAGGAGTTACCATCGAGATAGCTTTGGGGTTCACCGGCTTTGAGAAGATCGCGGCCAAGCGGGCAAGAAGAATCGAAGTCGCGCCCGGCAAGAGTATCCCGATCTGCTCAGCCGAAGACCTCATCGTGTATAAGGTAGTTGCCAACCGGCCAAGGGATGTTGAAGACGTCGAGATGGTCATCTTGCGCCAGCAGGATCGACTCGACCAAAGATACATTCGCCGGACACTGAAAGAAATGGAAGAGCTTGTCGGCGACCCGGACTGCTTGCGCCGGTTCGATGTAGCGTGGCGTAAGACATTTCCCGGCAAGAGGCGACCTGCAAATCCCGAAAGGCGCGGCACGTGATGGAACTTGACACAAAAGAAGACTACCAGAAGTACCTCGACCCGAAGGTACTGGCGCGGATTTCGCGGCTGGACATCAAGGCGCGGCTGATCGTCGAGGGCTTCATCTCCGGACTGCACCGCAGCCCGTTCCACGGCTTCAGCGTCGAGTTCGCCCAGCACCGCGAGTACGTGCCCGGCGACGACCTCAAGCACCTCGACTGGAAGGTCTTCGGCAAGACCGACCGCTTCTACATCAAGGAATACGAGGAGGAGACCAACCTCAGCGGCTGGATTCTGCTCGACATCTCCGAGTCGATGGACTACAAGTCCGGCGGCCTGTCCAAGCTGGAGTACGGCTCGTACATCGCCGCGTCGCTGGCGTTCCTGATGCTCCAACAGCAGGACGCCGCCGGGCTGGTGATGTTCGACGACGACGTCCGCGAGTTCATCAAGCCCGCCAGCCAGGCGTCCCACCTGAAGCTGATGACGCATCAACTGGCGCAGGTCAAGGCGACGGGGCGCTCGAAGATCGGCGGGATATTCCACGACCTTGCCGAGCGGGTCAAGCGCCGCGGGCTGATCATCCTGATATCGGACCTGTTCGTCGACCCCAAAGAGCTGGCCCTCGGCCTGCAACACTTCCGCCACAAACGGCACGAGGTGATTCTGTTCCACGTGCTCGACGAGTTCGAGCGCACGTTCCCGTTCATGCACCTCACCCTGTTCAAGGGAATGGAGGGCTACCGGGACGTATTCGCCGAGCCGCGCGGCCTGCGGGATGACTACATGGCCGAGCTGGAATCGTTCATCAAAAACGTGAAGCGAACCTGCCGGCAGCACCGGATCGACTATGTCCCGATGACGACGAGCACCTCGCTCGAGGTGGCGCTCAGCGCCTACCTCGCCGGCCGACTGGCAATGAGGGGGAAGTGATGCGACGCACGCTCGCGCGCCTTTTTTCAGCGTTCGTCCTGCTGGCCGCACTGCAGTCACCGACATTCGCCGGGCCCAAGGCCACAAAGGACAAGGAGCCGTCACTCGGCCCTGCGGTCAAGAAGCCGGTAGACGTGCTGATCGTGGACGGCGAACCGGGCGAGAAGGAGCTAGAGTCGGAGACGTATTTCCTAAGGACCCTGCTGGGCGTCACTGTCCGGCTGGGCGGCAAGGTCAGCTTCCAGGTCGTCAACACCAACCTGCCTGCGGCGTTTACGTGCAAGCTCATCATCCTGGCGAACGTTGAAAACGTTGGGACGAAGGGGGCGGCGCTGCTCGAGAAGCACGTGAAGAACGGCGGCGGGTTGCTCATCTTCTGCGGCGACCACGTGGATATCGGCAAATACAACAGCCTGCTGCACAAGCAGGAGAAGGGCCTACTGCCGGGCAGGCTGACGAAGACAGTTGGCACGGCGGACGACAAAGCCGCGGTCCGCCGCCTGGAGCCGGACAGTTGCAACCTCGGCGGCGGCGACCCGCCCGACCGGCTGGCAGATCGTCTGCTCAACGGCGTCGCCGTCACCCGATATATCAAGGTCGCCCCGTCGAAACGCGCCGCCGTGGAACTGAAATACGACAACGGCGCTCCCGTGATCCTTTCGCAAACGTTCGGCAAGGGCAGGTCAGTCCTTGTGACAACATCGTGTGACCGCGAATGGAGCAACCTGCCGACGCAGCCGATATACCTGTTGTTGGTTCTCAAGATGCTCGAAGACTTCGGGATCAGGGTGCATTGGCCAATGGCGCAAGGGGGGAAGCTGTAAGTGTTCTCGCTGTTGAACGGATGGCTGGCGTTGGGCGCTCTGGGCGGCTCGATTCCCATCGTCATCCATCTGCTCAACCGGCGGCGGTTCCGGATCGTTCGCTGGGCGGCGATGGAGTTCCTCCTCGCCTCGCTGAGAAAGAACTTCCGGCGGGTCCGTATCGAGAATCTGCTTCTCCTGCTGCTTCGCGTGCTGATGATCGTCCTGCTGGCGCTGGCCATCGCCCGCCCTGTCATCACCGAGTCCGGCCTGATGAGCGCGCTCGGCACGGAGAGCCGGCACGTCGTGATCATCCTCGACAATTCACTCAGCATGCGGTACCGCGAGGGCGCCGACACGTGTTTCAGCCGGGCGCAGGGTGCGGCTCGAGGCATACTGGAATCGCTCAACAAGGGCGACGTTGCGTCGTTGCTTGCGATGTCCGACGCCGCGGAGCCGATGGTCAAGGAGGCGACGCTTGACATCGATCTGGTGAAGCGCGAGGTCAAGCGGGCCGAGGCCGGCTGGGGCGGGACGGATGTGCGCAAGGCGCTCGTCGCCGCCGCCGACCTGCTCTCCGCGTCCAAGAAGCCGCGCAAGGATATCTTCATCATCACCGACATGCAGGCGCGCGGATGGGGCAAGAAGGGCGAGAAACCCAGCGCCGAGCTTAGGGCCGCGCTGGACCGGCTCGCCGAAGAGGCCAAGGTGTTCGTGGTCGACGTCGGCTGCCGGGAGCCCGAGAACCTGGCGGTGACCAGACTCGTCCCCAGTTTCAAAGTCGTGGGCACGGGCTCCTCGACGGAGTTCCAGGTCGAGGTGACCAACTTCGGCCGCACCAGGAAGTCCGGCGTTCGGGTCAGTTTCCTCATCGACAAGTTCAACCAGGACGCCAGGAAACTGGACATCGCGCCCGGCGAAACAGAAGCCGCCACGTTCAGCCATACGTTCCACAAGAAGGGAGCACACGTCGTCCAGGTGCGGCTGAGCGAGGACCGGCTCGCGGCGGACAACCTCCGGCACCTGGCCGTGAACGTCGAGGAATTCGTGCCCGTCCTGCTGGTCAACGGCGAGACATCGACCGAGATCGACGAGAATGAGACCTATCACATCGCGCGCGCACTGAAGCCGCCTGCCGCGCCGGGCAGCCCGCGTCCGTCGCACATCGAGCCGACAACCATCACCGAGTTCGACATCTCCGCCACCGACTTCGAGAAGTACCGGCTGGTGGTCCTGGCGAACCTGGCGTCCCTGCCCGCCGAGGATGTGGTGCCGCGCCTGGAAGACTACGTGAAGCAGGGCGGCGCCCTGGTCGTGTTCCTCGGGGACCGGGTCGACGCAACGTTCTACAACCAGCGGCTCTTCAAAGATGGGGCCGGCCTGCTCCCGGCGCGGCTCGGCCTGGAGGTGGGAAGCGTCGGGGAAGACAAGAAGGCCGTCCACATCGACCTCGCGAAGCCGGTTCATCCGGCGTTCCAGCACTTCACCGGCGAGACGGCGTTCTACGTCACACGTTCGATCCTCTTCTTCAAGTACTTCGATCTCAAGCTGCCGAAGGACACCGAGAACATCCGCGTGGTGGCGCAGTTCGACACCGGCAGCCCGGCGATAGTCGAGAGAACGTACGGCCGCGGCCGGGTGATGCTCTTCGCCTCGTCGTGCGACACCGAGTGGAACAACTTCGCGCGCCGCGCGGCGTACCCCGTCGTGATGAATGACCTGGTCAGCCATCTTGCGACCGGCGACTACGAGCAGCGCAACGTGATCGTGCACCAACCCTATCGCCGCACGTTCGCCCCCGAGGAGCTGATCGAGACCGTCAAGATCCGGCCGCCGGGTGATGCGGCACAGGAAACCGAACTGCGGCCGTACCCGGTGCGCACCGCGCCGAAGAAGGACCGGCCGGACAGCGCCATGCCCGTCGTAACCGAGATCCTGTTTCCGGATACGGACATCGCCGGGCCGCACGAACTGGAGCCTCGGAAGAAAGACGGCACGAAGCATCCCATCGAGTATTTCGCGGTAAACAGCCCGCCGGAGGAGAGCGACCTGAAGCGGTACAGCGCCGATGAGGCGAAAGAGGCGATCAAGGGGCTCGAATTCAAGTACGCGACCGGAGTGACGGACCTCGAGCTCGCGGTGCGGCAGAGCAGGACCGGCAGCGAGCTCGCCCGGTCCATTCTCCTGGCGCTGCTCGCCGTCTGCTGCATCGAGCTCATCCTCGGGCAGAGGTTTGGAAGGTGAACGAGAAAGAGAGGAAACCCGAACAAGGAAAGCGGGGCAAGGAAAATTGGAAAAGTGGGAAAGCGGGAAGAGGTAGGGGCGGTTCGCGAACCGCCCCTACAAACGGGAATTTCTTTCCCGTTTTGCCGTTTTTCCTTTGATTGCCTGAAACTCAATAGTATTTCGGGCTTCGGGGTTGTTTCGGATTTGACATGAGAGACTTGTTCCTCAGACTCTTCAATCTCGACGGTGTTGACTTCAACACCCCCGGCGGATGGAGCCTGCGCTTCATGAGCGAGTGGGCGCCGCCCGTCATCGTCTTCGGATGCCTGGCGCTGGTCCTGCTGGTGTGGCAGGTGTACAAGCGCGAAAAGGGCACCGCCACCGCGCGGTTCAAGTTCATGCTGGCGATGTTCAGGCTGATGGCGCTGGCCGCGCTGGACTTCGTGCTGCTCGTGCCGGCCATCGTCGTCCGCAAATCCGAGTTGAAAGAGTCCTATGTCATCATCCTGGCGGACAAGTCCGACAGCATGGACCTCAAGGACCGGTATCGCGACGAGAAGCTGGTGGCGCGGCTCGCCTACGCGACGGGCCTGACGGAAACGCTGGACCCGGCCGGCCGGGTCGATCCCGACATTGCCGACCGGGTGCGGGCGATGTCGCGCGCCGAGATCGCCAACCGCGTCCTGGCGAACCCGAAGTTCGACCTGGCGAGCCGCATCGCCCAGAACTGCCGCGTCCGCCAGTTCGTCTTCGCCGCCACGGTCGCGCCGGCTCCCACGGTGAGCATCAAGCCACCCGAGACAAGCGATACGGAGGCGAAGCCCGGAAAGGTAATCGTGCGCCCTCTCCTCATCGTGCCCGACGGGCCGACCACGCAGATCGGCGACTGTATCCGTGACGCGATCGCCGAACTCCGCGGCCAGCGGATCGCTGCCATGGTGGTTATCTCGGACTGGTGCTCCAACAGCGGAATGACCCCGACCGACGCCACGCGATACGCCCTGGACCCTGCTTCGTCTTTTCCCATCTTCACCGTCGGGGTGGGCGACCCCGCCGACCAGCGTGACATCATCGTGTCCAGCGTCTCGGCCAATACCGTCGCCTTCCTCAACGACCCGCTGGTCTTCAACGTTGCAGTCGAGCAGGTCGGCTACGACGGGGTGACCGTGACGCTGGAAGTCCGCATCGGCGACGAGGTCGTCGCCAAGAAAGATATCACCCTCAAACCCGGGCGGAAGTACTACACCGTTACCTATCGCCCGACCAAGAAGGGCGTGTTCAAGTGCATCATCTCCGTCCCGGCGCGCGATGGCGAACTCTCGGCCAAGAACAACCTCGCGGAACACATCGTGACGGTGAAGGACGACAAGGTGCGGGTGCTGCTGATATCGGGCGGGCCGAGTTGGGAATGGCGGTACCTGAAGGCCGCCCTCGCGCGCGACAAGTCGGTTACGGTCAGCGTCTGGCTCCAGTCCGCCGATGACAACTGGGTGATGGCCGGCGGCGAGCAGCTCACCAACCTTCCGCTCAACAAGAAAGAGCTGGTCGAGAAGTACGATGCCATCGTCCTGCTGGCAGCGTCGGCGAACGCCTTCTCCAACGAGCAGCTCGAGCACATCAAGTCGTTCGTCGGCGATTTCGGCGGCGGGCTCATCTTCTGCGCGGGCGGACAGGTGGTGTCCGAAGCATTCGCCAAGACCCCGCTCGCCCAGTGTCTCCCGGTGATGCTCGAGCCGCCGCCCGGGTTCTCCCCTTCCTCGGCGTTCGGCCATTCGTTCCAACCACGCATCACGGCCGAGGGATGGGCACATCCGGCGATGAGACTGTCCGAAGACGCGCACCAAAACCGCGAACTGTGGGAGAACCTGGCCGGGCTGTTCTGGTTCCATCCCGTCCGAAAGGTCAAGCCGGCGGCGCGAGTCCTCGCCGCCCACCCGGAAGAAAAGGGCGAGCGCGGCCCGTTCCCCATATTTGTCGAGCAGCGCTACGGCGCCGGCAGGACCTTCTTCTCGGCGACGGATGAGACGTGGCGGTGGCGGTTCCTGGTCGGCGACAAATACTTCTATCGCTTCTGGCGGCAGATCGTGGGCCTGATGGCGTCCAACAAGCTGCTGGGCGGCGCCAAGCGGCTCACCCTGGCCGTTGCAAAGAACAAGTACATCGTCGGGCAGCGCGTCGAAATCCAGGCGAAGCTGCTCGATGAAATGCTCCGGCCCTCCGACGCCAAGTCTCTGACCGCCACGCTCGACCTGCCCGGCGGCGGCACCCAGAAGATCAAACTGAACGTGTCCGACCCGACCCAGGGGACGTATCGCGGCTCGATCGTCGCGCGGAAAGTCGGCGACCATGCCGTGTGGCTGCGCCCCAGCCCGGGCGAAAAGCCCGAGACCGTCCCGTTCAGCGTCACGATGTCCACGCTGGAAAGCGAGAGCCGGCGGCTCAACACCGAAATGATGGAGGCCGTCGCCCGGCGCACCTCCGCCGCCTCGTTCATGATCGACCAGATCGACCAGATCCCGGAGAAGGTCAAGAGCGAGTCGATCAACATCACGACCGAGCATCCGACCGAAATCTGGGACTCGTGGGGCTGCCTGCTCCTGTTCGCCATCCCGCTGACCGCCGAGTGGTGGCTCCGCAAGCGCCGGTTGTTGACGTGAGAGAAGGAGCGCAGGTGTGACCTCGAAGCAACGCGTGCTGGCCGCGGTCGACCACAAGATCGCTGATCGCACCCCCATCACGTTCGATGCACAGGCCGAGGTGTACGAGATGCTGCACGAGCACCTCGGCACCACGACCCGGGAAGAGCTGTTCAACCGTCTTTGTTGCGACACCTGGATGGTCCTGCCCAGGAACTATACCTACCCCGAGACCGAGCGCGGCAAGACCGAGAAGACCGCGACCTGGGGATACAAGGTCCAGGTCACCCCGTACTCGGGCGGCGTCTACGACGAGGTCGTCTGCAACCCGCTCGCCGGCAAGCACGAGCTGAGCGACATCGACAAACATCCGTGGCCCGCCGACGACGCGCTCGACTTCTCGCGCTTCGCCGAGGAGGTCCCGGCGCACGCCGACCGCGCCATCATCGCCGCCGCGACCTGGGGCGCCTACTTCATCGCCTCGTTCGTCCGCGGCATGGAAGACCTGATGATGGACTTCGCCATGCGGAAGGACTACGCCCGGCACCTCATCGACACGATCAGCGAGCGGTGCGTGTTCTTCCTCGACAAGATGCTGACCGAGGCCGGCGAGGGGATCGACATCGTCTACCTGGCCGACGACTACTGCTCGCACCGCGGGCCGCTGTTCAGCCCCGACACGTTCCAGGAGTTCTGCGTCCCCTATCTCAGACAGCTCGTCGACATCGCGCACCAGCACGATAAGAAGTTCCTGCTGCACGTGTGCGGCGCGGTACGGCCGCTGCTGCCGATGGCCATCGACTGCGGTGTCGACATGCTCGAGCCCATCCAGACCCGCGCGGCGGGGATGGAGCCGGAGGGGCTGAAGCGCGACTTTGGCGACGACCTCTGCTTCTACGGCGGGATGGACCTCCAGCAGGTCTTGTGTAAGGGCACACCGGACGACGTCGCAGCGGAGGCCCGGCACCTCATCGACGTGCTCGGCGAAAACGGCGGCTACATCCTCGGCCCCGGCCACACCTACATCCAGCCCGACGCGCCCATCGACAACATCATGGCCATGTACGAGACCGCGGCAACGTATTACCCCCACGCGCCGGATCGCGGCGGAACGGGTGTTGGCAGCCCTGTGGACTCGATATAGTGCGCGCGAGCGGCATGCGTCTCAGGGAGAAACCATATGAGACGCAGTTGGCCGGCGCGAACGTCACAGGGAGGAAGGGAAGAAATGAAACTGCAAGCCGACGAACAAGTGCTTCATGAGATGAAGCCGGCCCCGGGCCTCGTGACCTTGTGGTTCTTCACACGCTGCCTGCCGGTCTCTGCTGGCGGCGGGGCCATCGGTTTCTTCGTGTGGTCCATGGCGACAGAAGAAGTCGCCCCAGGCATCTCCGGCGCGTGCATCGCCGCGGCCTCGGTACTCTCGACGATGTTCATCTACCATGTTTACCTTCGGCGGACGTACGTGTACTACGTGACCAACCAGCGCTGCATCTTTCACGGCGGGATTCTTCGGCGGGTGGAGCGCTCGATCCCGTACCATAAGATCACGGACGTAGAAATGAGCCAGGACATCATCGAGAGAGCCATCGGCATCTCAACACTCAACCTTTTCACCCCTGGCACCGCAAGCACGGGTTCATCCGGCGGGCGGGGCGCTGAGATCTCGTTTGTCGGGCTCAGCGATAACCAAACGCCGGCCGCAACCGTCAACGACATACTGAGGTCATTCAAGGCGACGGGTGAGTAGACCAACAGCGCGAACAAGATAGGGTGGGTATGAACGGCAGATCTCTGCAGGCAGCATTGGCCTTCTTGCGAAGGCAAGAATGGCGAGGAACAGGGGACTGCCCTGACCGCACGCGGCAGCGGACGCGGGAGACCGCACCGCTCACGCAGGACGTTCAGTCCACCGCACATGGTCGGCCGAACGCGCACGCCAACCCGAAACTCCGAACTCGAAACTCGAAACTCAGCCACGAGCGGCGTGTTGTCGCAGGGCTTGGGTTGTTCGCCCGATAGGAAAGCGCGGGAAAACGACTTGACATGCGGCACATTCCTTACGACAATGTAAGGAGATCCAACGTTGTAAGGAGAACAGGCTATGATTACTGGGAAGATTACCAGCAAGGGGCAGATCACCATTCCGAAGTCGGTCCGGACCTCGCTGGGCCTTCATACGGGCGACCGGGTGGCTTTTGTGGTGCGGGGAGAGTCCGAAGCCGTGCTGAAGCCCGTGACGAAATCGGTCGACGAGGTTTTCGGCATGCTGCATCGACCGGACATGACCGCACGGTCGGTCGAGGAGATGGACGAAGCGATCGCTGAGTACGTGCGCGAGCAGGACTCATGACCGCTCTGGACACCAACGTGATTGTGCGGTTCCTTGTCCGAGACGACGAGAAGCAGGCGCGCGCCGTCTACGCGCTGTTCAAGAGGGCCGAGGCGGACCGCGAAGCCCTCTTCGTGCCGCTGGTCGTCGTGCTGGAGGTCATTTGGGTTCTGGACCGAAGGTACTCGATGCCCCGAACCGAGATACTGAACGCGATTGCCAATCTGCGGCAGATGCCTATTCTCGAGTTCGAGCGCGCCGACGTGCTGGAACAGTTGCTGTCATCGGGCAAGCGCTGCAAGACCGGCCTCGCCGACCTGCTTATCGCTCACTCGGCCCAGGCCGCCGGCTGCGACGCGGCCATCACCTTCGATAAAAAGGCGGCCCGGTCCCCCTTCTTCCGTCTGCTGAAATAGCTCCCGTAAAGGCGGACCGGGGCGCGTCCCGCGGAACAGATTGCGTCCAGAAAGCCTACGCTCGAAACTCGGCCACAAGGGGGGTGTGGTCGGAGGGTTTGGCGAGTTTGCGGGGGGCGAGGTCGATGGTGCAGTCCGTCGACTTCGCGGCCAGCGACTTCGTCGCGAGGAAGTGATCGATCCGCCAGCCCTTGCCCTGCTTGAGCGCACTGGGGAAACGGTAATCGAAGAACGTGTACTGCCCCGGCTCCGGGTGATGCTTACGGAACACGTCGATGAAGCCCCAGTCGACCACCCGCTGAAACGCCGCCTGCACGTCGGGATTGAAACAGACGTGGCCCTTCAGCCGCACCGGGTCGTGGACGTCGATGTCCGTCGGCGCGACGTTCAGGTCGCCGCACCACAGTACCTTCTGCCGCGGCGTGTAGTGCTTCCCGAAGAAGCCGACCAGCCGCGAGAACCACTCGAGCTTGTACTTGTACTTGGGCGATTTCGGATCGTGGCCCTGCGGCACGTACGTGTTGACGATGTGCACTCCCGCGACCGTCCCGCGAATCAGCCGCGCCTCGTCGCGCGGGCCGCCGTCGTCGATGCCGAACGCCACGTTCTTGAGCGGCTCGCGGCTGGCGATGGCCACGCCGTTGTAGGACTTCTCGCCCTTGAAAACAACGTGATAGCCGGCCTTCTCGAACTCGGCGGCCGGGAAATCCCCGTCGACGACCTTTGTCTCCTGCATGCACAGGACGTCGGGCTTGTTCTTCTTCAGCCAGGCGATGACAATGCCGATCCGCTGGCGAATCGAGTTCACGTTGAACGTCGCAATCTTCATTCTATTCACCACGGATAAACAGGGATGAACACGGATGAGTCATTCGGGGCGCTCCGCCAGCAGATCGCGTGCATCAATGATGGAAGTAACACTCTCGGGGGGAATTGGCGCGAAAACAATAAAGGTGTTCGGGTCGTCTGTATGATCCGCACAACCCTTCCTAATCCTGATGAGTTTCCTGATGAGGAAGGTGCTGTAGAGGTGCAAGGAAGGTTCGTGGCACCGGTCATCGAGCCAAGCTATGGGAATTGAGCATTTGACGAACACCGGGCATCTTCGGTCAAGTTCAGCGGCGAACCTCGATTGGCCTTGTGACCCGAGTCCAGCCGTCACCATTTGGAGAAATTGAGGGCGCTTGAGGTAAGGCGAAGGATGTCTGCCCGTGTTGAAAAGACTGACGGTGCCTTCATAGATTGCGAAGTATGAGTCGTACGCTACAAGGGCTTCTTCGAGCCCTTCTATTCCGTGGAATATGCGCCGTGCTTCGGTCTGCAGGCGAACGCGTGAAGACGTGAGAATTCCGTGTCGCCGGTAGCAATCGGGATCGACCGTGCGGCACGCATGGTATGCGGCAACGTGCGTATAGTCGCGGCAAAGAATGCTCTCAACCTTGCGTCGCAGGTCCCGAACAACCGGGTCGGTCACGTCTTCTGGCCTTTCGTGTAGCTGCTGGAACATGGCGCACTTACCGTCGAAGTCATCCGATAACAGGCGCCAGACGTCTTTCGCATATACCAGGTCGCGGAGGTCCTGGTTCCAGG
>CAZDHT010000168.1:0-12220 GCA_964505325.1 uncultured Planctomycetota bacterium
GCGGCGACGACGAGCAGGCCATCTACAACGTCATCGCCGCCAACGTCGTCAAGGCTCAGGCCGCCGAAGCCGCCGGCAAGTACCCCGGCCCGATCGACGAGCATTTCCTGGACCTGTGAGCATCCGCCACGGATAAGCGCCGGGCCCCTCAGGAACGCCACGACTCGTTGCCACACGCCAGTCGTGGATCAACCCACTCATTTCCACACCAGCCGGCCGGTGGCGAGCCGCTCCGTCAGGAGGTCCAGGAACAGGCCCGTACGGCCGCGGCGGTCGAGCAGGAGCACCGCCTGGGGCAGTTCGCGGACGGTGTCGGTCTTGACGTTCAGGACCCCGCCCTTGGCGCCCCTGCGGCGTTCCTTGCGGTCGGTGACAGTCAGCTTCCCCGGGCCGAACGCGCCGGTCGTCAGCATGGACTTCCCCTTCTGGAGCACGGTGAGCTTCTTGTCGGCCTTCGAGAACGGCGCGAACCGCAGGATGGAGAAGTCGTCCTTCCCCTTCGCCTTCGGATCGAGCTTGCCGTTGGCGTAGAGAGCCTGCCCGTTCGGGTCCCAAAACGCCCACACGGCGTCGCCGGCGTAGTCGTCGATCTTGACCGGGGGCGACTCGACCGTCGTGCCTGCGTCCAGATCGTGCGCCCACAGACGGAACTCCGGCTCGTCGCCGTTCCCGTCACGTGACCGGGCGAGTATGCCGCCCAGCCGCGAGCGGCCGGGGCTGAGCGTCAGGCACACCACGACCGCGTTGGGATAGTCCGCCACGTCCTCCGACTTCTCGTTCTTCAGGTTGTGCTTCCTGATCGTGCAGCGGAAGTTCTGCTCCTTGATCGGAGCGCAGTCGGCGTAGTAGACGACGTCGTTGGTGGCGAACACCGCGCCGAGCGCCCCGCCGTGCCGCGTGGGCAGCAGTTCCTCCTTCTCGGCCGCGATGTCGTACACGGCCATCCGCGGGTTGCGTCCCTTGTCGTCGTCGGCGGTCATCACCGCCACCCGCTTGCCGTCGGGCGACCATATGCCGTGCCCGAACGCGAACCCCAGCATATCGTCCCACGTCATCGCCGTCTGGAAGAGCATCGTTTCCTTCTTCCCGTCCAGCCCGACCAGGTAGTAGCTGTACGTGCGGTTCTCTTCCCGCTTGATGCACAGAACCTGCTTGCCGTCGGGCGTAAGCCGTGCCGGCCCGCGCAGTCCTTTCGGCAGGACGACCACGTTCTCGACCGAGACCTTGCCGGTCGTCTTCGGCGGCGTGCCCGGTCTGGCAGGCCCCGCGACGACCGACGGCAGCCCGAGCAACAGCACAGCGACGATCAGGGCGTGCTTCATTTTTCTCCTCCCAGTTTACGATGGGTGGCGGCTTTCAGCCACAGCCGGCACGGGGCCTCGCTATGGTAGATCTTGTCCGCCAGCTTCGCCGGCAGCGCCTGCCCGAGGAACGCCTCAAGCTGCGCCCGATACGCGGCGCACACGTCGGGGTGCTCGGGGGCGATGTTGTGCATCTCGCCGGGGTCCTCCCGGACGTCAAACAGGTGCTCGTTGGGCTCCTCCGATTCGTAGTCGGCAGAGTAGTTGTACTCGTGCGTCCGAACCGACGCCCGGCCGCCCCAGCCGGTGATGCAGAAGTCGCGGACACCTTCTTTCTCGCCGCTGACGAGCGGCAGGATGTTCTCGCCGGCCGCGGCCTTGCCGTTCGCCCCGGAGGGCTTGCACTCGGCGTTCAGCGGCTTCCACTCGATCCCCATCGCCGCCAGCGCCGTCGGCACGAGGTCGTGGTTCTGGACAAACGCGGTGACCCGTTTGCCTGCGTGCGCCTTGCCGGGGAACCGCATCAGCCAGAGGATCTCGCTGTTGTGGCGGTGGCGGCAGTTGTTCGTTCCCTTCTGGACCGCGCCGTGGTCCCACAGCTCCGTGCCGTGGTCCGACGTGATGATGACCAGCGTTTCGTCGGCGAGGCCGAGCTCGTCGAGCACCCCGAGCAGCCTGCCGCAGAGCTTATCGACGAACGTGCACTCGCCGTAGTACAGCGCCTTGGCCCGCGTGCGGCCGCGCTCGTCGAGCTGCCGCCACACGCCGTGGATCGGATCCCACGGCTCGGACCAATCGGGGTCGTAGAGGTCGGCGTAACCGGGCGGCGGGTCCCACGGCTCGTGTGGATCGAAGCTGTCGACCCACAGGAAGAACGGCTGGCAGTCGCGGTTGTCTTCGAGGAACCGGATGGCCCTGTTGAACGCCTGGGCGCTGGTCCAGTCGTCCTCCGTTTTCCGGTCGCGCATGTTGAGCAGATACTGGTAAAGAATGTCGTGGTCGACCGGGCTGGGCGAGGCGTCCGGCGGCAGGTAGGGCGTGAGGTCGACGGCGTCGAGCCGGCCGGACAGATAGTTGTCGCTCTCCTGTCCGCGCACGAACTCCCAGCTCCGGAAGCCGCGGGTGAAGTTCTGCGTCGGTTTGAACATGTGATAGGTGTCGGAGAAGAAGCCGGTGGCGTAGCCGTTGTGGAGGAGGATTTCAGCGAGGGTGTCGTGCTCGGGGGCGATCTTGTGCCAGCCGCGGCCATTGGGCCACAAGCCTCGCGTGTCGAAGTCATAGCGCCATGGGAACGTTCGCCGCCCGGTGACGAGCGCCCGGCGGAACTCGATGGTGGGTTGGCCCTCGCCGAACGCATTCTCAAAGACCACGCCGTCGCGGGCGAACGCGTCGAGGTTCGGTGTCTGAATCACGTCGTTGCGGCCGAGCGCGGCGACGCAATCCGCGCGGAACGTGTCGAGACAGATGAGCACGAAGTTCATTGGGTGCGACCTCCTTCAGGGTCCGGGCGCCGCGGCTGGTGTTGCTTGTAACACTTCAGCCATCTGAAATGTCGGGGCCAAAAGGTGTCAGGACCCCTCTTGCCCCGCCGCGGGAACGAGACGATCAGCTCTTCCGGGTCTTCCTCTTCCCGCGCTCGCCAGCCCGCGAGACCAGCCGCCGCCGGCTCTTGGGATCGAGCTTGAAATGGCCGAGGAAATTACTCTCGACCTGCTTTCGTAACTGGTTCGCGAGCTTGAGGCTGTCGCGGTCCACGGGGATCTGGCCCCCGGCAAGCATTTCGTGCCCGCCGCCCGTGCCGAGCCCGGCGACGATAGTCTTCATCACCGCGCCGGCGTTGGCGGTGCCGGAGCCTGTCCGGAGCGAGAGATAGACCGTCCCCTTGTACAGTCCCTGGCACAGCGCCCATTCCGCCTCGTCGAGCCGGAGCAGGAGGTCTGCGATTTCGCCTGTCATGTCCGGGTGGATCATGCGGCCAAGCCAGCAGATGACCGTGTTTCCGTACGTGCGGCTGTCGCGCAGGGCCCGCGACACAGTGGTGAAATACTCGCGCGGCTCCTGTTCGTTCTCGATCCGCGACAGCAGCCGCTTGTTGGCCATCGGGTACAGGTAGGTAAACATGTCGATGTCGGCCTGGGTGGATTCCCGGCCGAAGTCCTGGGTGTCGGACTGGATTCCGTAGAGGAGCGCCGTGGCCAGAGGGGCGGGCGGGGTGATGCCGGCTTCGCGCAGATACTCGCCCAGAATCGTCGCGGTGGCGCCGTAGTTGAGGCGGATGTCGCGAACCCGGACGTCGGTCAGGCGTTGAGTCTGCGGATGGTGGTCGATGATCACATCCACCTGCGCCGGATCGTCCACGGGGTTGTTGCCGAACCCGGGCTGGGTGTCGAGCATGGCGACGAGGCCGAAGTTGTCGAGCGAGATTTCGGCGGCGGGCCGCAGGCTGGCGCCGAGGTATCGGAGCATGCTGCGGTTCTCGGCGCGGCCGACGACACCGCCATGCGCGATGACGGTGTCACAGCCGGCCAGTTCCTTGAGCAGCAGTTTAAGCGCCGCGGCGCTCGCGATGGCATCTGGGTCGGGATTATCCTGCAGCAGGATCAGCGCGCGCCTTCGCCCCTTCGCCAGCCGCTTGAGCTTGGCGAGGCGTCGCTTGGTCGAAGGCTTTCTCCCCAAACCCTATTCCTCCTTGATGGCCTCGACGGGGCACTCGGCGATGCACGTGCCGCACTGGGTGCACTTCTCCTGGTCGATGACCGCCACGCCCTCGACCATCGAGATGGCTTCGACCGGGCAGACGGGGACACAGGTTTCGCAGCCCACGCATTCGTCCGCATTGACTTTCACCATTTGGCGCATTCCTCCTGACACGACGAGGTAAACGGGACTTGGATTCAGGTCGTGGAGTCAATCCACTGGGAAGCTTTTACCCTCTTCTTCTTCCTGTCGGTGGCGTCGAGCTTTTCCTGGTACCGTAACAGTCCTTCGACCGTGCGGCTGTCCAGCAGCTCGTTGAGTGTCTCGGCGGCTTCCGCCCACAGGTCGTGCGTGGCGCAGTGGCCGACCTTAACGCAGGAGCCCGGATCGTCGACGCAATGCACCGGGCCGAGCGGGCCCTCGACCGCCCGAACGACCTCGCCGACGGTAACCTCGCCGGGTGCGCGTTGCAGCACGTAGCCGCCCTTGCTGCCCCGCGTGCCCAACACGATCCCCGCCTCCCGCAGCCGCGCGAAGATGTGTTCCAGGTATCGTTTCGAGATGTGCTGCATGTCCGCGATCCGGTCGATCGACACACTTCCCTGGCCGTAGTAGCGGGCCAGTTCCAGCATCGCCCGGCAGGCGTATCGCCCTCTGGTTGACAGCTTCATGGCATCTCCGCCCCCGCGGGGGGAAAACCGATGTCGGATGTATGAATTGTACGAGACGGCGGGGCGTGCGTCAACTGCAAATGCCGAAGGGTCTTCTCCGGCCCCCATGCCGGGCCTGACTTGTCCGAGCCCCGTGGCACGGGCGCCGGCCCGCTTGAAATCCCGCCTGTGTTCGGATACCATCACTGCACGGAGGTGTGCGGTGACATCACGCGAGATCGTCCGGCGGGCAGTGCACTTCGAGAAGCCGCCCCGGCTGCCGGTGTCGTTCGATGCGTTCGGCTGCTCCGACTTCGCCCGGGTCCCCATTCGGGACGACCCGGCCTTTCATCCCAGCCAAGACGGCGAAGACGAGTGGGGCTGCATCTGGGAGAAAACCGAGACCCTCAACATGGGCCAGGTCAAAGGCCATCCGCTCGAAGACATCATGAAGCTCGATTCGCATCACTTCCCCAACTACGATGACGACGCCCGATACGCCGACGTGCCCGACGCGCTCGAGCGGTCTGAGGCGGAAGGCAAGTACATCGAGGCCGGCGTTTTCATGGTCCTGTTCGAACGCATGCACTCGCTCCACGGGTTCGAGAACGTGCTGATGGACCTGGTCATCGACCGGCCGGCGATGGAGGCGCTGGCCGACCGGATCGTCAACGTCCAACTCAACAAGATCGAGAACGTGGCCCGGCGCTTCAACGGCCGCGTGCATGGCTGGACGATGACCGACGACTGGGGCACCCAGCAGGCCGCGTTCATCAGCTTCGACCTGTGGATGGACTTCTTCTTCCCCCGCTACAAGCGGATCTTCGACGCCATGCACGCGATGGGATGCACCGTGTTGGTCCACTCCTGCGGCAAGGTCAACGAGATCATCGAGGGGCTCATCCAGGCCGGCGCGAACTGCGTCAACCTCCAGCAGCCGCGCGCTCTCGGAATCGAGGAGATCGGCACGCGGTACGCCGGCCGCATCGCGTTCAGCAGCCTGTGCGACATCCAGCACACCCTTCCGACCGGGGACAAGGCGAAGATCGAGGCCGACGTTGACGCCTTGATGACGCACTGGGCCACCGCCGGCGGCGGGTTCATCCTCTCCGACTACGGCGACGATGTCGCCATCGGCGTCCCCAGCCCCGATACCAAGCTTCACATGTACCGCACCTTCTCGCGCTACAGCGAACGCCTCTACGGCAAACCGCTGCCCGAGCCCAGAACTCCCGAAAGAGGGGGAGACCAATGATTCTGAAGATCAGCAGCCCTGAAGAATGAGCTGCGGCGTCGTGCTTCAATCCGAACGCCTTTCCTCCGCACACCCGATCTCTAGCGACCTCGTGCTGACGGCCCGCTATGCCATCGCCTGGGGCATGCCCATCAAGCGGCGCCAAGCGGCCAGCTCGAGCATCGCCCGGCATGCGTATCGCCCTCGCGTCGATGGCTTCATTGGGCCTGACCCCTTCTCCAAAACCGCTCTCTTGCGTATGAATTGTACGGGAGAAGGCGCCGCCCGTGAAACGGAAATGTGGGCGCGCTACGAACTACTTCCCGAAGAGAACAGCTTGGCGCTCTTTCTCGGAGGAGCGGCGCTTCTTCACAAGCCGGGTGCCGATCTTTATCCTGATCTTCCCGCCCACGCGCGGCTTGAGGCGATTGCGGGCGAACTCGTTGTACTCTTCGCAGGCGTCGATGCCAACGTATCGCCGCCCCATGCGTTTCGCGGCGACGCAGGAGGTCCCTGACCCGCTGAACGTGTCAAGAACGACGTCGCCGGCAAAGTCCTGCTCGGGAACGGCGGCGAAGCTGTACATTGCGATGAGGCGAGCGGGCAGTTCGACAGGGAACGGAGCAGGATGACCGCCTGCGCGTTTCACGTCTTCGGGATAGATCCACCAGACCTGTTGCGTCAGGTCAACCCACTCGTCCTGGGAAAGCTTGCTCTTCTCCTTGATTGCCTTGTCGAGGACGCGCGGCTTGCCCGGCTTGACATAAACGTGGATGAACTCCACCGTGTTGTCTTCATAGATGTTGGGAGGGAACGGATAGCTTCCAAACATCTTCGTGGTTGTTTGCTTTTGCCATATGTAGACGGAAAAGAGGTTCATCAGACCGGCGGCAACGATCGAATTGCGTATGTCGCCAGCGATGTCTTTCAACTCGCGGGTGTGCTGCTTTCCGTTGACGGATTTCGGCACCGGCATTATCGGCGCATTGATGCACAGCTTGCCGTTTGGCACGAGCACTCGCGCCGTCTCGCGCCAGACGGCCAGCAAATCGTCCAGGTATTTCTTGTAGGAGGATTGGCCGATCTGGCCCTCAACTCCGTAGTCCACCACGTTCCAGTACGGGGGGCTCGTGATTGCCAGATGGCAGCACTCATCGGGCATGCCGCGCAGGACGCCCAGGGCGTCGCCCGTTACGACCTGGTTCTCGAACGCTTCAGGAAGCTTCGACATTCGATGCCTTTTCTCCTGCGCGGTCACTTCACCTCGCGCACGTCTGCCTGAAAGAGGAACTTGAACAACTGCACGGGCTCTGCGCGAAGAGCGCTGACCGCGTATTTCAGGCGCTTGTCAACGGACTGAGAGACGATCATTCCCCGTACCCGCTGACCCGGCCGCGCGAGCTCTTGCAGAATGTATCCCCGGTACCGCTGAAGCTGGCCAACGACCTTGTCACTGGCCCGCCCCTTCTTGAGCTCGATCACCACGTACCGCCTTTTCGAGTCTTTGACGAGCAAGTCGATGGGGCCGGTGGGAATGGCATATTGCCTGCCCACCAGCGCCAAACCAGCCTCGAGCAAGCAGAGGTTCAACTCAAGCAGGTCTTCGAGCATTTTCTCTCTGACTCGAAGTTCCTTGTAGTCGCTCGGGTCGATCTTCCGAAAGAGTCCTTTGTCCCGCGCCGCCACGAAGGCGCGGACTGCGTTGTCCACGTCGGAGCGGCTCTCGTAATACTCCATCGCGTCCGTTACTGATGCGGAGCGCAGGGGGTCGCCGTAGTGGCCGAACCAGTCCTTCTCGTTGGCAAACTCTGTATAGAAAGCGCGCGAACCGTGAGTTCTCGCAACCCGGACAGCTTCCGCAAGATGCCGCGGCGGTATGACAATCCGGCCCGACTTCTCGGCCGCCATGTACCTGGGAAAGGCAAAGAAGCCGAGACTGTACGACGAATTAAGAGCAATGGTGTTGTAGATGCTGCTTCTTCTGCCCTTGGTGGTCAAGCGGCCCTTCTTCACTATCGGAAATGTCTTCAGGTACGCGATGAGTTCCCTCTGTTCGCGTTCGGAAAGCTCCCGAAACCTGGATATTCTCTTTGAGACCATTTCCAGATCGCTCGATGTTCTCGCCCTGGCTGCAAGAAGAATGTACTCCTGCCTGCTTATGCCCTCTTCGGGGAACTCCAACAATAAGTCGAGAAGGAACAAGTGAGGGAATACCTTGACCGTAGCCGACTCCCTGCCGAACGAGGGGTTCGAAAAGTGGTACTTCAGCACTTGGCTGCTGACCATTCCCGCCGGGCTTCTGGCTTTCAGAAACTGTCGTCCCACGCCCGTGATGAGAACCGTGCTCTTCTTGCCGATCCACGCCAGTCCCAAAGTGTCAAAGATGACTTTGTTGACCCGACCTATTGCTGTGAAGTCAGCGCGAGTGTAGCTTCTCACAGGCTTTCTCAGGGAAACGAGGCGGTTCTTGACGAGTGTCCTTGTGTACCGGCGTTGAACACGGTTCCAACGTTCGCCTTCGAAGCGTGCCAGTTCCCGCAGCCGTTTCTTGATCAGCCGAAGATTGTCAGCCGAAATGGCGAGCCCCTTGGGCTGATACCACTAAGCAGGGTTGTTCAGGTATTCGTCGACGTAGTCGCGCCAGAAACGGTCTTTGAGAAAGGCTGGTCGAGATGCTCTCGTCATCAGGTTCCTGCCTCTCCAGCGGGGTGCAAGTTCCTATGCTAACCAGCCGAGTGATGACTGTCAAGCATCGGAACACGCCGCGGAACACGCCTTGAAATCACCCCGCCGAGGGGATAGTATAGCGCCTGTGTTCATCTGTGGCAGGTTCCTCTGGTTCGCCGGAGGGGTACAATGCCTGAGAAGACCGGGAATCCGCTGACCACCAAGTTTCTCGGATACGCCCGCGACTTGGCACTGGCGACGAAGTCGCGCGCCATTCTGGTCTACGCCGATGTGTTCAGGAAGGCGGGCTCGCTGGAGGAGTTTATTCGCAAGTGCAGCAAGGTCGACGTGGTGCTGGCGACGCGCGACGCGGAGTTGTTCGAGGAGTGCAAGAGCAAGCACTCGTTCGTGCTCAGCGTCCCGCCGATCAGGCTGACGCGGTCCGGCCAGCTCAAGATGGCCATACTGCTCGGCTTTGCCGAGGGTGTGTTTCACCGCGGCGACAAGCTGGTCTGCCTGAGCGGCATCGCCGACAGCGGCGTGCTCGACACCGTGGTCTACGTGGAGACGCAGGATGAGTTCGAGATGTTCGCCTCGACGATGGGCGAGCAGCTCACCGACGGCGTCCGGCCGGAAGTGTTTGAGCGCCTGCTCAGCATTGCCGCCGACCTGGCCAACGAAGGCCGCGAGGGCAAACCCGTCGGCACCACGTTCGTCATCGGCGACGTGGACATGGTGTTCAAGCATTCTGAGCAGATGATCCTGAATCCCTTCAGCGGGCATCCCCGCGAGAAACGGAACGTACTGGACCCCGCGCTCGAAGAGACCATGAAGGAGTTCGCCTCCATCGACGGCGCGTTCATCATCTCCGGGGACGGCTACGTCGAGACGGCCGGCGTGTTCCTGCGGTCCACCGTGCCGGGGGTGGAGCTGCCGCTGGGGCTCGGCGCGCGGCACCAGTCGGCCGCGGGCATCACCGCGGCCACCGCCGCCGTCGCCATCACCGTCAGCGAGTCCACCGGGACCGTCACCGTGTACCACGGCGGCAAGATCCTGGTCGAGATCGAGAAGCCGCGCCCCATCGGCGAGGCCGCCCCGTCCGCACCGCGCCCCGTCCCGCCGACCGCCGATCAGAGCTCCTGAGCAGGCCACGGGCCCGGCAGGCAGAACCCACTTTTCCTGTGTCCTCTGGAGGAACCCCTCTGATAGACTATGGGGCAACCGGCGGAGGGAAGGCGTGACTCCGAAAGAGAACGCACTGCGGATCATTCGATTCGACCACCCCGAGTACGTGATGGGCGGGCCGCCCGTTCACTCCATCAAGTACCGCGGCAACGACCACGCCGGCTACGAGGGCGGCGGGCACGACTGCCCCGTGGGCGCCGAATGGACGGACATCTGGGGCGTGCGCTGGCGCAAGATCGCCGACGGCGTGATGGGCTTCCACGTCGGACATCCCATCGCCGGGCCGCAGGACCTCAAGCACTTCACCCCGCCCGACCCCGATGACGAGCGCGTCTGCGGCCTCATCTGCGAAATGGCCGACGCGTTCAAGAACGACCCCGACCGCGGCCAGCAGTTCCTCGGCGGGCGCCACCGCGAGACGCTCCTCGAAAAGGCCAACACCCTGATGGGGATGGAAGCCCTCTTCGTCGCGTTCAAGGCCGAGCCGAACTTCGTCAAGGACGTCTTTCGAATGGTGATGGACTTCCACCTCGGCATCGCGAAGCACTACGCCAGCGTAGGGATCGAGTACGCGGGGCTGGGCGACGACCTGGGCACGCAGGTCGGCTCACTGGTCGGGCCGGACGTTCTCGATGAGTTCTTCATCCCCGAATACCGCCGCATCTTCGACTTCTACAAAGCGCGCGGCGTACTGATCGGCTTCCATTCGTGCGGCTGCATCGAGGGCGTCCTCGACATGTTCATGTGCCTCGGCGTCGACGTGCTCAATCCGGTGCAGGCGACCGCCAACGACCACGACAAGGTCCGCGCCATGACGCAGGGCCGGATGGCGCTCCAGGGCGGGATCAGCACGGCCATCATCATGGAAGGTCCGCCCGAGCGGATCGTCGCCGAGGTGCGGCGGAAGATGTGGCAGCTTGGCCAGGACGGCGGATACTTCTGCGGCCCGGACCAGGGCCTGCCCTTCCCCGCGGAGCACATCGCCGCGCTCGCCCACGCCCGCGAGGAGTACGGCCGGTATCCGCTGAGTCCGCCTCCGGGCGAGAGTGACCAATGATCAGTCATCGGTGATCAGCAAGGAGATGAAGATGGACAGGATGTCCAAGGTTGACTGGGGCAAGCTGGGCGTTTGTGTCGCCGCGCCGCTGCTGCTCGGGGCGCTGGGGGCGGTCTTCACGCGCCAGTCGGTCGGGACGTGGTACCGCGCGCTCGAGAGGCCGGCGTTCACCCCGCCGAGCTGGTTGTTCGGCCCGGTCTGGACGGCGTTGTACCTGATGATGGGCGTGGCGGCGTTCCTGGTGTGGCGTCGGGGCTGGGCGGCGCGGTCCGTCCGGGTCGCACTGGCGCTGTTCGTCATCCAGCTCGCGCTCAACGGGGCATGGTCGCCCGTGTTCTTCGGCCTGCGGAGCCCGGCCGGTGGGCTCGTGGTCATCGCGTTTCTGTGGGTCGCCATTGTGCTGACGCTCGTCAGGTTCCGGGCGGTTTCGGCCCTCGCCGCGTGGCTACTCGTGCCCTACCTGCTGTGGACCACCTTCGCCACCGTACTCAACGCGTCCATCTGCGCGCTGAACTGACCCCGCCGAGTCGGCATGCACTTGCGCCTGGGCAGCGTCGCCGTACGGCAGGAGGCCCCGCGCTAGTGTCGTTTCAACAACGAAGTTGGAGGCGCCGAAAACGGTGACTGGCACCAGCGGCCTTCGACAGGCTCAGGCCGCCGTGAGCTTGTTGAACGGCGGAGCGAGTGAAACGAGCGGCGACGGAGCCGTTCCTTCGGAACGGCTTTCGAGTTTGCTCCGCAAACTCCCACGGCAGCTTCGCTGCCGACCTGTCCCCGAATCCGAGAACCATTTGTTCCCACCCCTGGCGGCTGTCCATGATGCCGCCGCCCCTTCCGCGGATTCGGCAGGCGAAGGGAGAAGAGCATGGCAAGCAGCGCATGGCCGCGCACCCGTTCATCGCCCGTTTGGCGAAATCGTTTGACATCTCGGGCGCCGCCGACCATGATAAAATGAGAAAGTGAAGCACAAGGAGTCGGGAGATGCGTAAGGCCCGCTACACCTACTGGCAGGACGGCGACATGTGGCTCGGGTACCTCAACGAGTATCCGGACTACATGACACAGGGGGAAAGCCTCGACGAACTGAAAGAGAATCTCCGTGACCTCCACGAAGAGTTGACGAGCGGAGAGATTCCATGCGTCCGCAAGGTCGCGGAGCTCGAGGTGCCGTGAAGCGGGTCGCCCTCATCCGGAAACTGGAGCAGATGGGCTGCTCGATGCTTCGGCACGGCCGACGTCACGACTGGTACCAGAACCCCAAGAGCAAGATGTGCTAGCCCGTCCCTCGCCACCGCGAGATCAGGGAACACCTCGCCCGACACATTATCCGCATGCTCAGCCCCGAGGAGTGAGCGGATATCGCCGCGCTCGCCCAGGCCCGTTCACGGGCCTTCGCGAGGAGCGACAGCTCCGAGAATAGGCCCCGCCT
>CAZDHT010000169.1:0-11989 GCA_964505325.1 uncultured Planctomycetota bacterium
CGCCTCCGCGTTCGTCATGCGGCCCTCGATGGCCGCAAGAACCACCTCGTACCGTCGCACCTGAGCCACTGTAACCGTCACCTCCATCCTGTTCCTCCGCAAACCGTGCGGAGGTCATATTACGGCATGCAGCCCAGAGGGGTGACATTTCCCCTTTGGCGCTAAGGGGTGACATAATCGCTTTGGCACGACATTCGTCGGCAGCGCCTCTTGACAACAACCCGCAATGACAGATAATCCGACCATACCCCACACGCGCTTTGCTTCGTTGGGGGAGATTGTCCCGTGGAAGCCTTGAGGGAGATTCTGATCGAACTGTTCATGGAGGCCCGCAACGGCCAGACGCCGAAGAGGGTCGAGGGGATCGTGGCCGACATCGGCGAAATCGTGCAGGCGCTGCGGTTCTTCGGCTGGCAGAGCACCAGCGCGGGCAAGCGCGAGGTCCAGAAAGCCCTCCGCCGCACTTTGCTCAAGTACAAGCTCCACCGCGGCCAGGATCTGTTCGAGCGCGCGTACGGGCATATCAGGCGATACTGCTGACGAGTGGGTCCGAGGCAATGGCCGAACTGTCTGCGGATGAATGTCGCGAGGTCATCCTTGACTCCATCGCCGACGGTGTGTTCACGGTGGACAAAGACTGGCGGATCACGACGTTCAACCGGGCCGCCGAGCGGATCACCGATGTGTCCCGCGAGGAGGCAGTCGGCCGGCAGTGCTGGCAGGTCTTTCGCTCGAACATCTGCGAGACCGAGTGCGCGCTCCGCGAAACACTGCGGACAGGACGGAACATCGTCAACAAGGCGATCTATGTCCTGAACGCTGCAGGGGAACGTCTTCCCGTGAGCATCTCCACGGCAATTCTGAGGGACCGTGAGGGCAACGTTATCGGCGGCGTGGAGACGTTCCGCGATTTGACCACCGTGGAGGAACTGCGCAAGGAGCTGACCGAGAAGTACAGCCTGATGGACATCATCGGGCGGAGCAAGCCCATGCGCGGGCTCTTTGATCTGCTTCGGCAGGTGGCCGACAGCGACAGCACCGTGCTCATCGAAGGCGCCAGCGGGACGGGCAAGGAGCTCTTCGCCCGCGCCATCCACAACCTCTCGCGGCGCCGGGCGCGTCGCTTCGTGGCGATCAACTGCGGGGCGTTGCCGGATACGTTGCTGGAGTCCGAGTTATTCGGCTACAAGGCCGGGGCTTTCACCGACGCGCGAGAAGACCGTCCGGGCAGATTCGCTCTGGCGGAGGGCGGCACCGTGTTGCTGGACGAGATCGGGAACATCTCGCCCGCGATGCAGATGCGCCTGCTGCGTGTGCTTCAAGAGAGGGTGTATGAGCCGCTGGGCGCGGTGGAGCCAGTGCGCGCGGACGTGCGCCTTGTCGCCGCGACGAACCGTGACCTGGACGAACTGGTCGCGGAGGGGAGATTTCGCCAAGACCTCTATTACCGCGTCAACGTGGTCCGGCTGCGCCTTCCCGAGTTGCGCGACCGGCGCGAGGACATCCCGCTGCTGCTGGATCACTTCATTGCGAAGTTCAACCGTCTCCGAGGCAGGGATGTGGTGGGGGTATCCGACGGTGTGATGCGCATCCTGATGGAGCATGACTATCCGGGGAACGTTCGGGAGTTGGAGAACATTGTCGAACGCGCCTTTGTGCTCTGCCGCGGGGGCCTGATTGAGGCCCAGCACTTGCCACGGGAGCTACGGGAGTCGGCGCCTGACGGGCAACTGCGCTCAGATTCCGGGGGGACCCTTCGAGAGCTGGAGGCGATGCACATTGCCGATGCCGTGCGCCGCCACGGGGGCAACCGCACTGCCGCCGCCAAGGAACTGGGCATCGACCCCAGTACACTATTCCGCAAGGTGAAGTCCTTGGGAATCGATCTGCCGGCCAGAGACGGCAGGAACCGAGAGCAGACGTAGTATTGCAGTTTGCAGGCCTGCGCCCTCTGCGCCCTTGCATATTGCAAGCCTAGCAGGTCGGGGAGCCGCCAGACTTGTTTTCGCAACCTCTTTTCTGTCACAGTCTTAGGCCTATTTCCGTCGTTCGTTGCCTGGTTTGGCATGCTATTTGCTGCAGTTCTTAGTGATGAGAGTAGCCATTCCTACATGGTCCGGCATGATTTCTCCGATGTTCGATGTCGCGCAACGTCTTCTTCTGGTCGACATCGAAGCCGCCAGGGGGCTCCGCCGGCGTGAAGAGCCGTTGTACGAAACGGATATCGCGGGCAGGGCGACGCACCTCGCAAGACTTGGTGTGAACGTGCTCATCTGCGGGGCTATCTCGCGACCATTGGAGATGGTGTTGGTTTCTGAAGGCATGGAGGTGATTCCCCACATCTGCGGTTCGGTAGAAGAGGTGCTCCGGGCATACGTTTCGGGGCGGTTATCGGATCAAGCTTACCTGATGCCCGGTTGCCACGGCCATCGTCGTCGAATACGGGGGCGTGGCAGGCGTGGTCGAGGCGGGCCTGAGCAGCGATGAGGTGCGTCATGAGGGTTGCAGTGACAGGGAAATGGCCGCCTGCGTTGCACGGAAGGGGAAGTCTGGCGGTCATCGGCAAAGGAGGTGGTGAACTCGCCGGGGTTTGACGGAACCGGACCGTTGGGACGCGGCCCGTTGACCGGACGCGGGATGGGCTTTTGCGTGGTGAAGCTTCCGGATGTGAAAGGTCGTCCGGCTGCCGAAGGGCTGGCAGGATGTGACGGACAACAGACGGGTGCTTTCGGAGAAACGACGAAGGAGGTGAGTGAAATGCCAGCAGGAGATGGAACTGGGCCGCTGGGATTTGGACCGATGACGGGGCGCGCCGCAGGCTACTGCGCGGGCTACCCTGTGCCCGGCTACATGAATCCGATGCCCGGCATGGGTGCCGGGCTTCGGGGCGGGTATTCCGGAGGCGTACCGGGCTACGGCGCGGCCGGATTCGGAGCCTACCCAGGGTCGTATCCGGGCTACGGCTACGGCGCGCCTTACGGCGGCGCTTATGGCCTTCCGTTCGTTCGAGGGTTCGGCAGAGGCTTCGGCTTTGGGCGTGGCTTTGGTCGTGGCTTCGGTCGCGGCTTCGGTCGCGGCTTTGGTCGCGGCCGAGGGCGTTGGTAATCCGATCTGGAACCCACAAGAGCAGCGTCTGAAGATCGAAAAACGCTGGAAAGGAGGCGGGTCATGCCAAGAGGTGATGGAACGGGACCGGCTGGAGGCGGCGGTGGAGGACGCGGGCGCATGGGCGGTCCCTACGCCGCAGGTCCGGGCGGGAATTGTGTCTGCCCGAAGTGCGGCCACAGGGCGCCGCACGCCGCAGGACAGCCCTGTAATCAAAAGGCTTGTCCGAAGTGTGGGACGAAAATGACGAGAGGATAGTCACTTTCTCAAAGGAGTAATACGATGCCAGGTGGAGACGGAACAGGTCCAGGCGGAATGGGCTCGATGACAGGCCGTGCGGCAGGCTACTGCGCCGGCTACCCGGTTCCCGGCTTCATGAACCCCGTTGGAGGGCGAGGCTATGGGGGATGGGGCCGTGGAGGCGGCGGATGGGGACGCCGTAACATGTTCTATGCCACCGGCCTGACCGGTTGGCAGAGAGCCGGGTACGGCTATCCGGCGTCCGGCGGTGCACCGCCATCTGGTGTGCCCTTGGGCTACCCCGCCTATGGAGGGGCAGCGCCCTACGGTGTGCCGTTCGCCCCGACCGTGACCGCGCAGCAGCAGCTCGACGGACTCAAGGGCCAGGCCGAGTACTTCGAGGACGCGCTTGATGGGATCAAGAAGCGAATCGCAGAACTCGAGGCCGAAGGCAAGGACAAATAGAACGCCGGCAAACCCGGGGCCGGGGCGTTCGCCGCTCTGGCCCTGGGGCCGGCAAGGGAGGAGTGATGCCCCTGTACGAATATCGGTGCAAGAAATGCGGGCACGTTACAGAAGTGCTCGAGAAGGTCAATGCGAGCGGTCGGCACACGTGCGGCAAATGTGGCAGCCGCCGCATGGAAAAACTGCTCTCGGTTTTCGGTGTCGGAGCGAGCACGCGGTCATCCGGTGGTTCGTGTCCGACCGGAACTTGTTCGCTCTCCTAGCAAAGGAAGGAGGCCGTCATGAGAATCGCCGTTACGGCGGCGGGGCCGACCTTGAGCGACCACGTCGAAGCTCGGTTCGGCCGGTGCGCGTACTTCGTGATCGTCGACACGGACACCATGGAACTTGAAGCGCTGGAGAATCCGAACATCGCCCTCGGCGGCGGGGCGGGAATCCAATCGGCCCAACTCATGGCCGAAAAAGACGTGCAAACGGTGCTGACGGGCAACTGCGGCCCGAATGCCTACCAGGTGTTTGGCGCGGCCGGCATCCAGGTCATCGTCGGGGTCAGCGGCGTGGTGCGGGATGCCGTCGAGCAATTTAAGACAGGCGGGCTCACGTCCGCGTCCGGGCCCAATGTGGCCAGTCACTTCGGCATGGGCGCAGGCGCTCCCGGCAGCGGTTTGGGAATAGGAGGTGGCAGCATGGGACGAGGAATGGGTGGAGGCATGGGTGGCGGAGGCGGTGGCGGAGGCGGTGGCGGAGGCGGTCGCGGAGGCGGCAGGGGCGGCGGCCGCGGAATGGGCGGCGGCGGCGGCCGCGGCATGGGTCGAGGCATGGGCATGGGTGGCGGCATGGGTGGTGGCATGGGTGCCGGTATGATGGGTGTTCCGCCGCCGGCCTCTTATTCGCCCCCGCCGGGAACGCCGCAGCAGCCGGGTCTTCAGATAGCCCCCGACCAGGAACTCGAGATACTCAAGGCGCAGGCCCAGGCTATGAATGACCAGCTTCGGGCCATAGACGCGCGCATCAGCGAACTCGCGCAGCGCGGCACGGCTTCCGCCCTCATTGCTGTCGTGGATTCAGAGAAGTGCAACGCGTGCGGCGTGTGCGTCGGTGCTTGCCCGGTCGGAGCGATCAACGTGAAGGACGTTGCCGAAATAAACCGTGAAAAGTGCACCGGCTGCGGTCATTGCGTAATAGAATGCCCGATCGGCGCGGTATCGCTCCGCGCGAGGTCGTAGGTGACAGTTCCGGGCGTAGCGCAGGCAACGTAAACGATGAGCCGTATCGCACCTTCGCGGCGCACGGCGTAAAAGACGAAGGGCCATCTCGTGCCGAAGACCGAGCAAGCTGCTGTGGACGAACTGTTCACGGGAGAGCAAGACCATGTGACCCGGCTGCACGCTCTGGGCCAGAGCGGGCAGCCGTAGGAAAACGCGCCCCGCCTGGACGTCGAGAGGATAGCAAAGATGGTCACGTTGAAGCTGACGGACCTGAAGTGGATTCAGGAAACCCTGGCGACACTCAAGCACGACGTAACGTTCCTGTACTTCCTGGAGGAGACAAGTTGCCGCCATTGCCAGCGGGAAAAGGATCTCCTGATGGAGCTGTCGGAGTTGGCGAGCAAGCTGCATCTGGAGGTATACAACTTCGTGATCGACCACGAGCTTGCTGGCCGACACGGCATAGACAAGGTTCCGGGAACAGTGTTGGTGGGACGGAAGGACTACGGTGTCCGATACTTCGGAGTGCCCTCCGACCTGGAGTTCCGGACCTTTCTCGAAGACGTCGTCATGGTGTCCCAGGGAGAGTCTGGACTGCCCGCGGCCGTCAAACATCAACTCGCGACCGTCAGCGCGCCCATCCACATTGAGGTCTTCGCCACCCGGGCCTGCCCATTCTCGAGCGCCGCAATCCGCCTGGCACACCAACTCGCCGTGGAAAGCGAATGGGTCACCGGGGACATGGTGGACGCGGTGGAGTTCCCGGACCTGGTGGAACGTTACGGAGTCCTGGGAGCGCCGACCGTCGTCATCAATCAGGCGTATCAGTTCTACGGTGCGCTTCCGGAGCAGGAATTCGTCGAGCACGTACTGAAGGGTATCAGCCAGGGAAGCTGAGGCGATGATGGGATCCTCCAGAGAGCAGGGGCTATCATGACCGAGAAGGCCAAAAGGGCGCTTGTGCTGGGCCTTCTCGTGGTGGTGCTCTTGTTGTCCAGTGCGTCCTTTCTGCTGAAGTGGTGTTGGTGCTGGCTTCTGCGACCTTGCTTGTAGCCAGCGCACATCGAGGCGAGGAGAAGGAATGGCTGGGGCTGTCAGGATACTCAAGCACGCTCTCATGATCACGAGCTTCGTCTTTGCGATGATGCTGGTGATCGAGTACGTGAACGTGCTCAGCCGCGGTTCGTGGCAGCAGAAGCTGACCCGAGGCAGGTGGGCACAATACTTTCTGGCAGCCTTTCTGGGCGCGACGCCGGGCTGCCTGGGTGCGTTTGCGGTGGTCGCCATGTATTCGCACCGTGTACTGAGCCTTGGGGCTGTGGTAGCAGCCATGATCGCGACGAGCGGCGATGAGGCGTTCGTAATGCTGGCCATGATTCCGAGGCAGGCCTTGGCGCTGTTCGGGGTCCTCTTTGTGTTGGGCATTGGTGCGGGGGCGCTCACAGACGCCTTCCTCGGCCGCAAGAGATCGCAGGGAGTGGCGCACCCACACCCCATGGAGGTCCATGACGAGGCTGCGTGCGAATGCTTTCCTCGCGCAAAGATCCTCCAGCAATGGAAGGAGTGCTCAGCGCCGAGAGGCATTCTGTCTGCAGTCCTTGCAATCTTCCTTCTCGCTCTGATCGTTGGATGGGTCGGGCCAGCGGCGTGGAATTGGATTCGGGTGACACTTCTCCTCGTTTCCGCGGTCGGTCTCTTCATCGTCTCTACCGTACCCGATCATTTCCTGAATGAGCATCTTTGGGAACACGTTGCCCGAAAGCACGTCCCAAGGATCTTTCTGTGGACGCTCGGCGCTCTGATCGTCATGTATCTCATCACCGAGCACTTGCACCTCGAGGAAGCGATTCGGCAAGGGAAATGGATCATCCTGCTAATAGCGTGCCTAGTTGGGCTGATTCCTGAGTCCGGCCCACACCTGGTGTTCGTCACGCTATACGCGCAAGGAAGTATACCCCTGAGCATTCTCTTGGCGAGTTCCATTGTCCAGGACGGGCACGGCATGTTGCCGGTACTCGCAGATTCGCGCCGTGAGTTCGTGGTGATCAAGGCGATCAATTTCGGCGCGGGCCTTGCGGTAGGCGCCGCTGCTCTCGCTACGGGTTTTTGAGGCGGAATCTTTGCCACTTCCGCCAAGGTGTCGAGCACACATGGACGATGTTCGATTCCAGGATGACATCAAGAGTGAGGTCGAAGCGACGCGCCGCGCAAGGGCTATCCTCGGCGTGGGCGATGACGCTTCTCCGGACGACATCAAACGGGCGTGGCGGAAAGCATGCCTGGAGACACATCCGGACCGAAATCCGGGCGACCCGGACGCCGACAAGAGGTTCCGGATGGTCCATTGTGCCTATCGTTTCCTGACAGACGGAACGCCGTGCGATGAACTTCTGGGCGAATTGAAGGAATCGCCGAGCGCGCCGACCAACAGAAAGTACAACCTCGCCAACCCGTGGGGGTTCTACCTCTGGTGGCGAGAGAGATTCTTCGAGTAATCATGGCCCTTGATCCGGGGCGGCCCGGAGGCGAATATGTACGGTAAGAACGTGCCCGACGACTTCTACGAGAAGATCCAGCACCGACTTTATCAACGGATCGGGCAGGAGCTGGGCATGGCCCACCGGGTACTGGACCTGGGATGCGGCAGTTGCGAGCTCGCCAGGTTCCTGAGAAAGACGTATCGGCAACGCGTGACGGGCGTTGACATCTCAGACGGGAACTTGCCCCGGCGCGACCACTTGGCGAACAGCCGCGCCCCCATGCGGTGCATCAAGGGCAACGCGGCCCGTCTGGCGTTCCTGCGAGACGGCAGCGTGGATGCAGTGGTCACCACGTGGGCGCTCCACGAGATGGATGATCGGCCCGGCGCGGTGGCGGAGGCTTACCGTGTGCTTCGTCCGGGCGGCAAGATACTGATCGTGGACTTCCCCAAGGGGTCGCTCGCCCAACGGTTGTGGAACGAAGACTACTTGACGGTGCCCGGAGCCCGCACGCTGCTGACCGCGGCCGGATTCGTCCGGGTCCGCGCGCGGGCCATCCACAAGAAACAGGTGATGTTGGCGTCGGGTCATCGCCCCGCGAACACGGGAGCGAACGCATGAAGGAGACCTCCATCGGGGCGAGCGGCGGCAGCAGGCCCGATCAAGCGTCCTTCCGAGGATGCGCCGTCGTCGCGTGCGGCACGTTACGGATGGAGTTGGAGTCGCTGCGGCAGAGCGGTTTCCTGGATGCGGACGAGGTGTTCTATTGTGCGCCGGGCTTGCACGAGTGGCCCTGGGAACTGGAGAAACAGCTCCCGCGGCAGTTGTCGCGGGCCGCACAGGTCTCGTCCAAGATCATCGTCATCTACGGTAAGAAATGCTTCAAGGATTTGAACCGGCCCGAGAGGGAGACCGACGAACTGATTCGGGAGACCGTCGCGAACGCGGTGCGGGTTAATGCCTCCAACTGTGTGGACATGCTGGCCAGCCTGGAAGAACGCGAAAGGCTGGCCGGCTCAGAGAAGGTCCACTGGCTCACGCCAGGGTGGCTGAAGCACTGGGATTTCATCTTCAAGGATTGGGACGAGGGCAAGGCCAACGAGATGTTCCCGGCGTACGACAAGGCTGTGGTGCTCGATGCTCTTGGCTACTTCGACAGCCTCATGGAGACATCCCCGGAGCGCATCTTAACAATATCAGACTGGATGAAGATCCCCATCGAGGCGAAGGCGGCGTCCTTGGAGCGCCTCAAGTCTCTCATCGCCGCGGCTCGCACGACCGCGGCCAACTGAGCAAAGGAGAAGTTGATGCCCTGGGTAAATGAGGAGATGTGCACGGCCTGCGGCACTTGTGTGGAGGAATGCCCTGTCGAAGCAATCGCGATCGTCAACGAAACGGCGCACATCGACGACGAGAAATGCATTCACTGTGGCCGCTGTCACGACGTTTGTCCGCAGGAGGCCGTGCGACACGACGGCGAGAGAATCCCTCAGGAGGTCGAGGCAAACGTCACCTGGACGCGGGGCCTCTTGAAGCATTTCCACACGCCCGAGGATAGGCGAGCCGTCATCGAGCGAATGAAGCGCTATTATGGGAAAGAGAAGAAGGTTGCCGAACTGACCATTGAAAGGCTCGGCGCGTTAAGTGACGAGTTTCGGACGAAAGCGACAGGGGCCGGTTAGGCAGGAGGTCTGCACAAGAGATGGAGGTCACGATACATCCCACTGTCAGGGACATGGCGGCCGCTGCTGCCCACCGCGCCGCCGGCGAACTTGCCCGGTGCATTTCCGAAAACGGCCGTGCGACATTCATGGCTGCGACCGGCGCCTCGCAGTTCGCATTCCTCGACGCGCTGACGCACGAGGGAACAGTGGACTGGGCGAGAACCACCATGTACCACCTCGATGAGTACATTGGTCTTGCGGCATCGCACCCGGCGAGCTTCCGTCGATACCTCAAAGAGCGTCTGATCGACGTGGTCCATCCTAGCACGGTACATCTCATCGACGGCAGTGCCCTGGACCCGGCATCTGAATGCGCCCGCCTTACCCGCCTAGTGGAGCAGGACGGAATTGATGTGGCGTTTGTGGGAATCGGCGAGAACGCCCATCTCGGTTTCAACGATCCGCCTGCGGACTTCGAAAGCCGTGCCGTGTTTGAAGTGGTAGAACTGGCCCACACTTGCCGGGAGCAGCAGGTCCACGAAGGGTGGTTCGAAACGGTGGACGAGGTGCCTCGGAAAGCGATCACGATAACCATACCAGGGATTCTGAGGTCCAAGTGCATCATCTGCACGGTGCCCGAAGCCCGAAAGGCCGTGGCGGTGAAACACGCCCTCACCGGGCCGGTTACGCCGACGTATCCCGCGTCCGCGTTGCAGAACCATCCGCGGACATACGTGTTTCTCGACGCAGACTCCGCGTCCCTTCTGGACAAGCGACTTGCTCACCGATGACAAAGCAAGCAAGAGGAGACAGCATGAAGATCGCGATATCAAGCGGCAAGGGTGGCACGGGGAAGACGTTCATCGCCACGAATCTGTCCGTTCTTCTGGCGGAGCAGGGAAAAGCGGTGACTTATCTGGACTGCGACGTTGAGGAGCCGAACGGCCATTTGTTTCTGAAGCCGGAGATCGACAGCACCGAGCGCATGACCGTCCGGGCGCCCTTGCGCATGGACCCGGAGACGTGCATTGGCTGTGGAAAGTGCGCCGAGGCCTGTCACTACAACGCGATTGCCGTGATAAAGGAAAAGGCTCTGCTTTTCCAGGAACTGTGTCACGCCTGCGGGGCGTGCAGCATCGTCTGTCCGGTGGGCGCCGTCATCGAGGGCGACAAGGAAATCGGAGAGCTCCGGCACGGCAAGAGCGGTCAAATAGACTGCCATTACGGGCTGCTGAAGACGGCCGTCGGCGGGATGTCGCCGCGGCTCATCAGCGGCCTGAAGCGACATGCCGGCCCGGAGATCACGATACTCGACTCGCCTCCCGGCACCGCCTGCTCGGCCGTGGAGACGGTCAAGGGCGCTGATTTGTGCCTGCTCGTGGCCGACCCGACGCCGTTTGCGATTCACGACCTGAAGCTTTCAGTGAACATGTGCAGGCAAATCGGCCAGGAGCCGGCCGTCGTGGAGAATCGAGCCGGTCTCGACGATACTGACCTGAGAGAATACTGCCGGAAGGCGCGGCTCGAAGTTGTCGGCGAGATCCCCGACGACCGCCGCATCGCGGAGGTGTATTCCGTGGGCGGCATCGTTATTCAGCAACTCCCCGAATACAGACAGCACTTCAACAGGCTGCTCGAGCGGACCCTCACGCTGGCCCAGGAGGAACGAGGCGTACAGCGAGACCTCATCGAGCCGCTCTTCCTGCCCGGCGGCAAAGCATCCCGCGCGAAAGCGCCCGGTCCCGCGGCCCAAAGGCCACAGGAGATCGTCATCATCAGTGGGAAAGGCGGTACCGGCAAGACGTCCCTCGCGGCTTGCTTCGCCCAGCTTGCGAACGGGTCGGTCGTGTCGGATTGCGATGTCGACGCCGCTGACCTGCATCTTATACTGAACCCCGAGATACAAGAAGAGGGCGACTTCGTCGGCGGCGTATCCGTTCAAATAGACCAAGACAAATGCACGCGGTGTGGAAAATGTAAGGAGGCATGCCGTTTTTCGGCGATTGAACTGGCCGACGACGGGCGTTATCTGGTCGACCCATCCGCCTGCGAGGGCTGCGGCGTGTGTCAGATCGTTTGCCCGGACGACGCCGTGACGAGCGAAGACGCCGTCAACGGCAAGTGGTTCGTCTCGAAAACACGATTTGGCCCCATGTCACACGCGATCCTGGGACACGCGGAGGAGAACTCGGGACGGCTCGTCACCCTCGTTCGTGATCTCGCCTGTGACCTCTCCGTGGAGTTGAAACAGGGCGCCGACGACGCGGCGGGAGTCTCGCAAGGTGAACGGGTGCAGATCGACGGATCCCCAGGGACGGGCTGCCCCGTGATTGCGTCGGTCAGCGCCGCACGATACGCCGTCATCGTCACGGAGCCGACAGTTGCCGGCCTGCACGACCTCGGGCGCATTTTGGACCTGACCCGTCACTTCGGAGTCCAAAGCGGAATTATCGTGAACAAGGCGGACCTGAACCAGGACATGACCGAGCAGATAGCCGCTGTCGCTGAGCAGGTGGGTGCCGCGTTTCTTGGCACGATCCCCTACGACAAGGCGTTCACCGGGGCCCAAATTCAGCGCAAGACGCTGCTGGAGTTCAGCGACACTGAGACCGCAGGGACCGTCAAGTCTATCTTTGAGAAGATCACGGACGATATCGCGGGGCGCGGAAATCCGCCCCGTGCAGCGCGGGTCAGGTAGCCTTGGCGCCGTGCGGCGATGCTCGAGTCGCCGTCACGACATCTGTGCCGCGCCGGGCCGCCGCGTTGTCCCTCGCGCCCATTACAGACTTTCTCGGCCGCCTGCTGCACGGCCGCCGCGGCGCGTTTC
>CAZDHT010000170.1:0-11940 GCA_964505325.1 uncultured Planctomycetota bacterium
ACCATGTCGCACTTCTCGGGGATGCCGAGCTGCTCCCAGAACGCCTTGGCCCGGCCGAACTCCTCGAGGGCCATCTTGTAGTTGACCGCGTCGTCGTGTCGGCCCATCTCGACGAAGAACGCCCTCGGGCAGATGAGCGACGCAACGTCGGCGTCGCCGAACTCGCGCAGCTTGTCGAACAGGTTGAACCAGGCGCAGTAGAGCGTGCTCGGCCCGTACCCCTCCGTGCCGGTGACGATCTTGGTGAAGCGTTCGTTGAACGAAGCGCTAGACACGCTCGCCTGGATGCGGGCGTCGAGCGCCGGCAGGTGCAAGGCGCTCCAGCCGCCCTGGCTCAGCCCGTACATCCCGATGCAGGCCGCGTCGACCTCGGGCAATTGCGTCAGCACGTCCACCCCCCGCGACAGTGCGAACATCTCCGTCCCCATCATCCGGTGCCCGATGAGCTGGCAGTGTTTGTCGATGAAGTTCCGCGACTGCGACTGCGGATGCCAGTTCTTCGCCTCGTCCTTGCCGTAGTTCTGAAGGATGTACTGCCGAATCTCCTCCTGCGTCTCGGTGAGCAGGTGCGGGGCGCGGTGGTCGAGGTCGCGGGTGACCTTCGGATCGAAGCCGGTGATCATCCGCGTGGCGAGCACGACGTAGCCGTGCGCCGCCAGTCGCGCTCCGATGCGGCGGTAGATGTTCGGCTCGGCTTCGAAGCCGCAGATGCGCTCGGGCGCGCCGTTCACGCCGACCTGGCAGATCAGGCCGGGGAACGGCCCGCCGCCGTGCGACCCGCCACTGTGTGGTACCAGCAGCAGGGCGTCCGTCTCGACCCCGGTGAAGATGCGGTAGTCGGCACGTTCCAGCCGGTAGCCGGCCTTCGGGAAGTCGGCGATGACCTCACGCGAGAGGTCCAGGCCCTCGCGTTCCCAGTGCCAGCCGCCGAGCGTGTTGCGGAGCCGCTCGCGGTTCGGCTCGACGGACGCCACGTACGCCTCGGGGCTCGAGAAGTCGCGGTGCCACATCTCGCCGCGGCGCTCGTAGCACTCCCGGATGAGCGTCTGGTAGTAAGCGAGGAACTGGTCGAACAGCGCTCTTTGTCGCGGATAGACGTCATCCGCAGTAAACACGTAGGTGTCGTCGGACATGCGCATGGCCTTTCAGTTGCCGAAGAACACCGCCTTCTCTTCCGGAGTCGGGGCCTTGCCGCCGGTCGCCGCGGCCGCGGCGGCGAAGAGGTCCCAGCTCCGTTCCTGCCAGCCGGAGCCGATGAAGCCGATCCAACTCACGTAGGTGCCGCCGCCTTCGATGGCGTGCAGGTAGGCGCTGACTCGGCTGTCCAGCGCCGCCTGGCACCGCGCGGCCAGCCTCGCATCGAGCTTCGCCGCGGGATCGGTCAGCACCTTCTCGACGGCGATGCGCGCCTCGCTCTCCTGCACGCCCTCGCGGAACATCTCGAAGCGCACGGTGGGGATCGCGCCATCCCTGCCGGCCGCGAGGATGTAAGGGAACGAGTTGTGGAGCCAGCCGCCGTGCCAGCCGGAGGTCTCGGGATAGCGGCCGCAAATGGGCCGCATGCTGTACTTGACCTTGATCAGCGGCCAGAAGTCCGCACCGCATCGGCCGATGCCCTGCAGGCGGCCGCGGGCGCCGGTCAGCGCCGCCTCGGTGGACGCGCGGTACACGCCCAGCGGCGACGTGATGCGCAGGCTGTGGCCAACCACGCTGGCGCCGTAGCGCGGAAACGCCGCCCGGCGCAGCGGGCTCTTCCACCCGTAGTAACGCTTGGCCCGCGGCGAGGGAGCCGGCCCGAGGCCCCACACGCCCGTCCCGTAGCCGACCAACTGGCCGTGGAGCCTGACCGGCATGTTGTGGGACGCCATCACCCAGCCGGCGTCGGGGGCGACGGCGCGCAGGTCCTCGACCGCGTCCTTGTGGGCGCGGCGGTCGCCGCAGATGCCCACCATCATCGACTTCTCCAGCCCGTGCCTGGCGAGGATCTTGCGAATCCCGCCGAACACCGGCTTCCAGAAGGCGCGGATCTCCTTCGAGCCCCACGCCGGGCCGTCCGCTTTCTCCAGCTCCCCCGTCTTCGGATCGAGTACGGTGAACGGCATCCCCACGTTCTTGACGTGGTGGTGCCGGCCGCTCATGTACGTCGAGCCGGTGGAGACCTCCCAACAGTACACGCACACCACGGGCGGCTTCTTCAGGTGCTTCACGGCCGTGGCGACGTACCTCTCGACGATGCTGAAATCGTGCTTGTACGAGCCGCGCGCTTGCCTGATCCAACGGACCATCGAGTGTTCGTTGCCGAAGTACGTCCGCCGAATCACGGGAAGGTAGACAACCTTGTTTCCGGCGCGAGCCGTGATCTCGAACGACCTCTCGATCAGCTTCCAGTGCTTTTCCGACCACATCGGGACCTTGTACCGCATCGCGAGGGAGTCGGGCGACTGAATCAGGCCGGCGTGTGTCCGGAACTCGTGCGGGTCGGGCAGCGCCCAATCGGCGACGCTGAGCCGCAGGGGGGCCTCGATGGGCTTGTGACCTTCCAGGTTGACGGCCGCGGTGCCTGAGTAGACGCCCGGCCTGGCGTCGCGTGGCACACGCACGGTGATCCACACGGGGTGGGCGGCGCCGCCATCGGCGTCGTTGGCGGATACTTCGGCGGGCGGCTCGTCAGCGAGGCCGTCGAACCGCCGGGTGCCCCGCGGATAGCGCACCTCGGTCCCGCCGCTGTGCCGGTAATATCGCTCGGTGCCGCCTTCGGCGTGGTCGCCCGGCAACGCGTAGCGAACGTCGACCGCCGAGCCGGGGATGGCCGCACCGTTGCCCGCCTTCAACTCGCCTGGCGTGACCTTCAGGCCGCGGACGGCCCGGTCGGACTCCACGACGAACTGTGCGGAGAAAGTGCCGTTCCGCGCGCCGCAGATGCGCAGGGGCTGAAGCAATTCGTTCGGGTCGCCGTAGTCAACGTTATGCAGCGATTGAAGCGTCGGATGCGTCCACGCGCGCAGGCCCTTCGCCCGGCGGATGTTCGGCCTCACATTCGACCCCGGCGGCGCGGACAGAGCTACTTTGGTCACGCCGAGCATGCTCCAGACGGTGTAACCGCGGGTGTGCTGCCGGGGCTTGCCGGTGAACAGGATTTCGGCGGTCGGCGCGCGGTGGACCTCGACCGCGAGCACGTTGAGGCCCTTCCGCAGCATCGACGCCGGTACCTTCAGGTTGGCCACGTGCCGCGTCCGCAGGAGGAACCGGTCGCCGTACTTCTCCGGATCGCCAAAACCCACCCAGCGGAGCAGGTAGCCGTCGGGGTCGGCGTAGGCGTCCTTCGGGTAATCGTCGGCCGGCGCCAGCGGGCCGAGCTTGCCCTTGGGCAGATGCGAGCGGCTGACTTCCCTGCCATTGACATAAACGACCGCGCCGCCCCGGAACGAGAGCGAGAGGGCAAGGTCGCCGGCCCGCGCGGGGTCGGGGACGTGGAACTTGCCACGCAGGCACAGCAGCGCCCACTGCGGGCACAGGCGGGTGAAGAACGGTCCCCGGGCGCGCACCCAGGCACTGTCGTCGAAGTCCGGCGACGCCCAGTCCTTCGGCGGGGGCGGCGTGCACGTGACGTGCTTGGCCTTGGCCAGCTTCGGCGCGCGGCCCCATTGCGGGGTGACTCCGACCAGCTCCAACTCGCCGGATGCACGCCGCATCTGGATGGTCCGCCACGTGAAGTGACACCGGAAAAAGCCGGCGGTGTTGAGGACCGTCACGCGGGCGCGCCCCGCCTCGGGCGGTTCGCCGGCCGCCAGAGCCTGGGTTGCGGACGCGGCGATCATCAAAATGACGGCCGCACACAGAGCCCTCGCCATTCCCGGCGGGATCGGTCGGTCCATATCGGCATCCTCGCGGTTCGGCGCGTGGTCCCTGCATGCCGGGCCGGGCGGCGCGCCTACATCATACCCGGCAGCTCAAATGAGCGCAAGCACGCCCGTCGCGGCTTGCATTCCCGGGCCGGCGCGGGTATAAGACTGAACATTACCGGCGGCATGAACACAAGCCAGTGGGAAGGAGCAGCCAAATGAAGACCGAAGAGTTTCGGAGTCCGGGTGCAAAGTTCCGCGGCAAGCCGTTCTGGGCGTGGAACGGCAAGCTCGATCCCGAGGAGCTGCGCCGCCAGGTGCGCGTGCTTCACCGCATGGGCCTCGGCGGCGGGTTCATGCACTCTCGTGTCGGCCTCGCCACGGAGTATCTCGGGCCGGAGTGGTTCGAATGTGTCAGAGCCACCATCGATGAGTGCCGGAAGCTTGGCATGAAAGCGTGGCTGTACGACGAGGACCGGTGGCCGTCCGGCGCCGCGGGCGGGCTGGTCACGAAGAACAAGTCATACCGGATGCGCTCCCTGAAGATGGAAATCCTCAAGCGTGCTCCGAGGAAGTCGCGGAAAGTGCTCCGGGTCTTTCGCGGTCGGCTCGAGGAGAATGTGTTCCGGCCCGACGCAAAGGGCGGCGTGTTCCTCGCGTTCTCCGTCGTGCTCCAGGAGCCGAGCCCCTGGTACAACGATCAAACCTATCTCGACACGATGTCGAAGGGCGCCGTGCAAGAGTTCATCCGCAAGGGGTACGAGCCATACGCAAGGGAGGTCGGCGGCGAGTTCGGAAAGCTCGTGCCCGGCGTGTTTACGGACGAGCCGAACTACGGCCACGGCGCCAGGTATGGCTCGCAGCTTCCCTGGACGGACTGCATCCCTGCCGAGTTCAAGAAACGTTACGGCTACGAGATTCTCGGCCACCTGCCCGCGCTGTTCTACCACGTGGACGATGACCGCGCGGCGCGCGCCCGGTACCATTATCGTAATCTGATCACCGCGCTGTTTGTGGAGAACTTCGCCGGGCAGATCGGCGCGTGGTGCGGCAAGCACAACCTGCTCTTCACCGGCCACGTGCTGGCCGAGGAGACGCTCGCCAGTCAGAGGAATGTCGTCGGCGCCACGATGCGCTTCTACGAGCACATGCAGGCACCCGGCATCGACCTCCTCACCCAGGTCCGCCACGAGTACGACACGGCCAAGCAGTGCGCGTCGGTCCTGCACCAGATGGGCCGCAAGTGGATGCTCTCGGAGTTGTACGGCTGCACCGGCTGGGATTTCACGTTCGAGGGCCACAAGGCCGTCGGCGACTGGCAGGCGGCGCTCGGCGTCAACCTCCGCTGTCAGCACCTCTCCTGGTACACCATGCTCGGCCAGGCGAAACGTGACTATCCCGCCTCCATCTCCTTCCAGTCGCCTTGGTGGCAGGAGTACCCGGTGGTCGAGGACTACTTCGCTCGCGTCAACTACATGCTGACGCAGGGCGAGCCGGTCCGGGACGTCCTGGTGATCCATCCCATCGAGAGTTCGTGGCTCGAGCCGCTGCACAGCCCCGAGGGAATCGCGGCGGCTCAGCGGGCGCTCCAGAAGAACATGGAGTTCGTGCGGGACACCCTGCTGCAACATCAGATCGATTTCGACTATGGCGACGAGGAGATGCTCTCGCGGCTCGCGAGGGTGAGCGGTGGCAAGCTCCGCGTCGGGAAGGCGAAATACAGGGCGGTGGTGGTCCCGCCGGCGCTCACCCTGCGGCTCAGCACGCTTGCACTCCTGGAGCGGTTCGCCAAGGCCGGCGGCAAGGTGGTTTTCGTGAAGCCGCTCGCACGGCTCGTCGATGCGCTGCCCTCCGACGAGGCCGAAGTGCTTGCGGAAGGCTGTATCCGCGTCGGACGGACCGCGGCGTCGCTGGTGAAGGTTCTCGACGCCGAGCGGACAGTGCTGTTGACCGATGCCGGCGGCAGGCCGGTCAAGCCGGCGCTGGTCATGATGCGGAAGGCAGGCGGCCGAACGATCCTGTTCGTCTGCAACACCGACCGGAAGAAGGGTCTGGGAACGGTAACCGTCACGTTGCGCGAGCGGGGCGCCGTCGAGGAGTGGGACGCGCGGACCGGCGAGGTGTCGCTCGTCGCCCGGAAGACGAACACCTTCGCCACCTCACTGCCTCCGTCAGGCAGCCGGCTGTTCGTCATTGGGAAATCGGCCACGCCGGGGATCACGACACGGCCGCGGCGGCGCAAGGCCGGTGAACGCAGGCTCTCGCCCCGTCCGTGGAAGATCACTCTCGACGAGCCCAACACCGTGGTGCTTGACATGCCGCGCTTCCGCATCGCGGGCGGCGCCTGGCGGAAGCCGCAGGAGATCCTCAAGGTGGATCGTCAGGTGCGCGACGCTCTCGGCGTGCGCCCGCGCGGCGGCCAGATGGTGCAGCCGTGGGCTCGGGCCAAGGTCAAGAGGCCGAGGTCCATCCCGGTCGAGCTCGAATACACGTTCGAGGTGCGGGACCTGCCGGGCGGCCCGCTGGCCCTGGCGCTGGAGACGCCGGAGCGCTTCGACGTGATGCTCAACGGCCGTCCACTGACCGGCGACGAGACCGGGGCGTGGTGGGTCGATCCCTGCCTTCAGAAGCTGCGGGTCCCGCCCGGGGCGCTCGTGAAGGGCATGAACACGCTCTCGCTGCGCATCGACTACACCGAGGATGACGGCCTGGAGGCGTGCTTCCTGCTCGGCCACTTCGGCGTCCGACTGATCAGGAACCGGCCGGTCGTCGTCGAGGCGCCCACGATGCTCGCCCCAGGCGACTGGTGCAAGCAGGGCCTGCCGTTCTACTCCGGCACAGTGACCTACCGCATTCCTTTGGGCGTAAGACAGAGACCGGGCCGGCGGCTTGCCTTGCGGTTCGACGCGCACCGGTCCAGTCTCATCCGCGTCTCGTGCGGCGGCAAGGTGGCGGGCTACGCCGCGTGGCCGCCTTACGAGGTAGACATCACCGACGTGCTCGACGGCAACAGCGCCCTGTGCGTTGAGGTCTTCTCCAGTCGCCGCAACGCCTTCGGCCCGCTGCACCAATCCGACCCGGCGCCCGCGTTCATCGGGCCGTCTTCCTTCGAGACCGAGGGCAAGGACTGGCGCGACGCCTACCACCTGGCGCCCTACGGGTTGGTGAAACCGCCGGTCGTGGTGACGTACCGGAAAGGTTGAAGGGGCCGCAGCCTGTCGGCGGACGCCCCTTGTCACCTTGGACCATTCGCGGTCGGGAGCGCGGGGACGCGGGCACGCACGGCGGTGGTGAGACGGACATTCCTGTCTGCCATTATGCGCCCCGGCGCCACGCGCCGGCCGGCTATTGCTTCAACTCCCGGATGACCAGGTTGTCGTACCAGATCAGCTTGCTGCGTTTCATCTGGCGCAGGCCGAGATAGCCGCCGCCGTGGGCCGGGCCCCATGTCGTCCCGTCGTCGATGAACGTGAGCAGGCGCTTCTTGTCGACGGACACGTCGATGCGATTGCCGCGCCGCGCCACGGCCACGCGCCACGGCCCCTTCTTGCCCGCCTTCAGGTCCTCGCTGATGATGTCGCGGCACATCCCGACCATAAAGAGCCCTGGATTCTTCCTCGCGTTGGCCGAGCCGCGGGTCCCCGCGTAGTACGAGAAGTGATAGCTGCGAACGTCGCCGCGCGTGTACTGGTGGAACTGGCCGCTCCGCTTCTTGAGCGTCGGATCGAACAGGTCCTTCCCGCCGAGGCCGTCACAGGAGATGAACACGATGGCCAGCCCCTCGAGCTGGGACGGCTGGAAGTCCCACGCCGCCATGAAATCGCGCGGGCACTTCTTCTTCAGCCAGAACGTGACGTGGTTGTCGTTGCGAACCACCAGGCGGCCGGCCTCGACCTTCATCGTCATGGGGCCTTCGAGCTGCCACTCGTCCTGCTTGAGCGGCGCGTCGAACTTGTTCTCATAGATTACCTTCCCGCCCAGCGCCTCGGCGTCGAACAGCTCGGAGAAAACCTGCAAGCCCTCGCCGCGGTTCTCGGGGAGGGTCCAGCCCTTGATTGACTTGAGCTCGGACATCATGTACTTCGCGGTGATCTGTCCCTCGATCCACACGACCGGCCCGACCGCGATGACGGCCGGCTCGGCGCCCTCGCGTCTCAGCAGGCCGGTCAGCTCGACCCGCGTCGTCTTGTTCTCGAAGCGGAACGGCCACTCCCACCACGGCTCCGGCTGGGTGACGCCGTTGAGCATCCCGCGCCACGCGTTCTTCACCGGCGCGTTGTAGGTGACGGTGAAGTTGTACCACTGGCCCGCCCGCAGGTGCGTGAAGCCGCAGCCGAACTTGCCGCGGTACTTCGCGTTCTTGAGCAGCGGCCCGGCCAGCACGCCGATGCCCGGCCCGCCCTTGCCCTCGCTCACGCTGAGCGTCAGGTCTTCGCACCGGAAGATCGGCGCCACCCCCGGCTCGCCCTTGAGCGCCAGCCGCATCTCGCGCGAGAACTTGAGCCAGATGCTCAGCGTCCCCTGTTCGGGGATGGCGCCGAGCTTCACGTCGCACGAGCCGATCTTGCCGTCCTTGTTCGGCAGCACGCCCTTGCCCACCGGGCAGTCGATGAGCTTGGCTCCGGGCGCGAGATTGAACGCGACGCGGCCCGCCCCGACCCTTGCCTCGGCGTTGCCCGGCGACCAGAAGAACACGATCTTCGGTTCCTGCGCCGCGCACGACGCGGACACGAGAACCAGCGCCACGATCAATATGATCCGCTCACGCATCGCTCACTCCTTTCCAGGGAAACGGGGACAGACAACTTTCTTTCGCCGAACGACCCACGAGCGTCGCACACGGCCTCTCCGCCGGGCGAAAAAAGTTATCTCTCCCCGTTGTTCCCATCTTGCTCGCCTCCCACTAGCGCCGGGTAAGTACCAGCCGGTTGCCCCAGCCCTTCCTGCCGATGACGAACTTCGGAACGGTGACCAGGCCGTGTTTCTCGGCGGTCACGTCGCCCTCGGCCATCTTCTTCGGCGCCGACGGGTCGCTCACGTTCCAGTTCTCCCAGTGCACCGTCTCGCCCGGCTTCGGCAGGAACGCCCGACACCGCCGCGGCGTGACGTCCGCCGTCGCGGTCTCTTCGTCCCACTTCGACCGCCCGTGCTTCTTCGCGCGGATGCAGATGGCCAGCGTCTTCTCCGTGTCGACGATGTCGTCGTCCTTGCTCTTCGGATCGAAGTCCTGATTCCGCGTGGACCACGCGAAGTGGCCGTTCCACGTCCCGCGCGGCAAGCCGTCGCAGACGAGGAATCGCTTCTTCTTCGCCTCGGCCTTGGCCTTCTTCTCCGCTTCCGTTGGCTCGCGGACCTTGCCCTCCTTCTTCTTGATGTTCGCCTTGAGGACGTGCAGGTCCCAGCCGGTGAGCGGCGGCACATACTCGCCCAGGTTGCCATCCTCGATGGTCAGCTCAGTCGGCGTGTTGCTCTTGATCTTGAACAACGTCTTGGTGTTGCCGGACGGCCCCAGCAGCAGCGTCTTGCCCGTCAGGTCCGGGAACGAGCCGTCCTTGTTGTCGTTCTGTCCCTTAAGTGAGCCGGGCTTGATTTTGAGCGTCTTCTCGGTCAAGCCGGCGTATGACGTGTAGATGCGGAAGCCGCTCCGCAGGGTGTCATTGCACGATGCGTTGGCGAACGCGGGGATGACCTCGTCGCGGCGAATCTTCCGGTAGTCCATCACGCTGGCGGGGCCGGCCCACGGACTGTGGCCGGCGATCTCCCACGTCGCCGCATACGGGTGCTTTCCCTGCTCCAGCGCTTTCCAGTAGACGACCACCTCGTGGAACGGGATGACGTAGTCGACGATGCCCTGGCCGATGTCCATAAAGGGCAGCTCGCGCTCGGGATGCGCGGCGACCTGCCTCGGCAGGTTGAGCAGGTCGTACACGGGGATGTCCTCGTTGGTCATGTCGTTGCGGTCGGCAGGGCCGAACTTGGGCACGACGTTCCCCGCCCAGTTGTTCATCGGCGGGCGGAGCTGCCAGTTGAAAATGCCCTCGTCGGCGAACGACGCGGCGAACACGTCGCCGTTCCGCGTGCCGATGGTGTGGGCGCCCGTCCCGCCCATCGACCCGCCGTACACGCAGAACTGCGCGGGATCGACCTTGAACGGGAAGTTCTTCGGATTGGTCCGCAGCCACTTGGCGACCTGGAGCACGCGCCGTTCGGTGAAGTTCACGACCGTGCCCTTGGGCGGATAGCGCTTCCTCGGCACCATCCGCGGCAGCGCGTCGCTGTAGCCATACCACCACGTCAGGTGATAGTCGAGCAGCTTCACGTTCACGTGGCTGCCCGGCCAGCAGTAGCCGATGTTCCAGTCGCCCCACGCGCCGTACGCGTGCAGGCGGAAGCCGACCGGGTACGGCTCCTTCGTGTCACGGCGGCCCTTGGCCGGGGCGCGGATGTGGAACACGTGGACGTAGCCCTCCCAGTTGTCCTCGATCCCGTCCGGGTTCCACAGTTCGTAGTCGCAGAAGAACGCATAGATGTAGTACCGGTCGCCGAGCTTCTGGAGCATCACCGCGCCGGGCGTCTCGACCTTCTCATCGACCGGCTCCGCGAGCGCGGCCACGTTGCCGCGGTCCTCTTTGCCGCCTGCCTCGACCGTCACGGCGTAGTACGTCTTGCCCGGCTTCTTGATGGTGCGGATGAACAGGCCGGTCCCGTCGGGGAGCTGCTTCGATCCGTTTTCGTCGTCCTCGATCTGAATGGCCTTGTACCACTTCTCCTTGCTGAGCGGCCCAAAGAAGCGGTGCCTGGCCACGTTGATGTTGCGGAGGAACTGGAAATGGTTCGAGCCTTCGGGAATCCTGGCGACGCATCTCGCCCGGCCCAGGTTGGCCGCCGTGATCGGCTGATCGCTGGTGTAGACCTTGTACCGCTCGCCCTCGACCGCCGCGTCCTCCTTCCACGTCACAAACGTCTGGCCCTCGCGGTAGAACGCCTTTGCCTCGCTCGGCGCCGCCCGTGCTGGAACAGCGGCCGCGAGGATCAGGAACACAGCCACCAACACCCGTCGCACGTATGGCACCATGGTCAACCCCTTACTAACTATCTCAAAAGGTCGCTTGCGCTCGTGGCACGGGCGTCTCGCCCGTGAGAATCACGGCCAAGATGGCCGTGCCACCGTGTTGAGATAGTCTCCTATTCCCCACGTATGCGCCAATATAGTTGACCTGCTGCCAAAGTCAACCGACCGCGCCATCCTCTTGAAACTCATGCAACCAATGGAACCGGACCAAGGAAAAATGGAAAAGTGGGAAACCGGGGAGGAGAACTCTCAGGCCCCCCGAAGGGCATCAAACCGGCTCCTTTCTGCTGTGTTGAAAACCACGCCGGCTGGTGAATATTTTTTCGCACGTGCGAAAAAATATTCACCAGCAACCCGCACGCCGGCAGTGGAAGAGAGGTGCGGACTGAAAAACTGTCTTGAAACCGTGGCACGGCCATCCCTTCGGCTCTGCTCCCGGCTTCGCCTGTGGCTTCGCCGGACAGGCAGGGCAGGCTTGGCCGTGTCGAATCACGGGCGAGACGCCCGTGCCACGAAGTCCCACAATCTTTTGGGACAGTCTCCAAGTACTGTGTTGCTTGACCTCACCGGTCGCCGCAGGCGAGCTTTGGACTGCGGCGGCACGACGCCGCTTTTCAAGAAAGCCCGCCTAGCGCCGCCGGCGCCGAAGCTTGCCGAAGCGCTTGGGTCTCGCCGGACTGCGGCCCCGAAGATGCCGTCTCGTCCGAAAAGCAATTGACAGCGCGGGAAGCAAGAGCCAGAATAGGCGACATCAGGAGCGACGCCAACATCCTGGGGATTTCATATCATTCCGCCGCGCGTCGCGCTCACTCACGTGTGGCCCGACATGAGCATGGCGTTCCAACGTTTGCCAAGATTCTCAAGAGCTGTCGCGTCGGGACGACCGCGAGGCGGTGCGTGCATTGCGGAGTTTCACGACTCGCGGGCGCCGGCTCGGGACCGAGGGTCTTCTGAGCAAGGCGGAGAAGCTCGTCGGACGGCACGTGGGGACCGCCGACCAGTCCCGCTATGGCGGCGGGCCTGACC
>CAZDHT010000171.1:0-10667 GCA_964505325.1 uncultured Planctomycetota bacterium
GGGCTTGTTAGAGGGCTTTAGCCGAGACGGACAAGCCCCGTGAACGGGGCTGAGCATAGAAGGAGGGGCGGCCGCTGCTCGACCCCCGCTAAAGCGGGGGCCTGTTCTCGCCCGCCTGCGGCGGACTCGGAAAGCAGCGTGAACGCTGCTCGGGCAAGAACCTGCGAAAACTGGGGATGACTCAGCCTTTAGCAGCCCGTTGAAGAACGGCGCAAGCCGCCCCGCCCGCTCACAGAGCGGGCCTACAGCCGCGCCGAGCGGCGTTTCTTGTAGGCCGGTTCTGCGAACCGGCGGCTTTTTCAACGGGCTGCCAGGGTTGGCCGACGTGCGGAGGCCCCCAGAGCGCTTTCGCGCCTGCGCCCGCCGCCGCGGGCCGGCGTGGTGGAAAAAGAACGACAGCCGCCATCTGTTGCGCTATGATGTTGGGCACAGACTGGGACGAGGGGCCACGCCGGCGGGAAGGCGAAGGTCAGGCCAACTCTTGCGAAGGAGCACACCGTGAAGATTCCTCTGCTTGACGTGGTGAAAATGCACCAGCCGATCCGGGATGAACTGTTGGCGGCGCTGACCGAGGTGCTGGACTCGGGCTCGTACATCAACGGCCCGTACGTCGAGAGATTCGAGGACCAATTGGCGGCCTACACCGGGGCCAAGAGGGCCATCGGCGTCAGCTCGGGCTCCGACGCCCTGATGGTGCCCCTGATGGCGCTCAATGTGAAACCCGGCGACGAGATCATCGCCCCGTCCTTCACGTTCTTCGCCACCGCCGGCGCGATCGTCCGCACCGGCGGCACGCCTGTCTTCGTTGACATCGATCCGGTGACGTTCAACATCGACCCCGACAGGATCGAGGAGAAGATCACCAAGAGGGCCGTGGGCATCATCCCGGTCCACCTGTTCGGTCAGTCGGCGGACATGGACAAGATCAACGCCATTGCCGAGAAGCACGGGCTGTGGGTGCTCGAAGACGCGGCGCAGTCGATCGGCGCCCTCCACCACGGCAGGATGTGCGGCACGATGGGCACGGTAGGGATGTATTCGTTCTACCCGGCCAAGAACCTGGGCGCAATCGGTGACGGCGGCGCGGTGGTCACCGACGACGAAGCGCTGGCCGGGAAGATCGCGACCCTGCGGAACCACGGCTCGCACCCCAAGTACTACCACAGCGTGGTGGGCGGGAACTTCCGCCTCGACGCGATCCAGGCGGCGGTGCTCTCGGTCAAGCTTCCGCATCTGAAAGAGTGGGAGGAGAAGCGCCGGGCGGCGGCCGCCACGTATGCCGAGCTCCTCGCCGAGGGCGGCCTGTACGTCCCGCCGGCCGAAGTCGAGGGCAACCGTCATGTGTTCAACCAGTACGAGCTGCGGGTCAAGGATGGCAAGCGCGACGCGGCGGCGGCCAAGCTCAAGGAAGCCGACATCGGCCACATGATCTACTACCCGATCCCACTGCATCTTCAGAAGTGCTTCGCGGACCTGGGTTACCGGAAGGGCGACCTGCCCGTCACCGAGCGCGCGTGCGAGGAGGTGCTCGCGCTGCCGATCATGGCCGACAAGGAGACCTGCGAAAGGGTAGTGTCGGTCTTGCGGGGCGTGTAAGCGCACCGCCGCACCATCACCCGGCCCCTTCCCCTGGTACCGCGAAAGGTGTCAGGGCTCTGTCAGGTCCTTGACCTCAACTCGGCCACGAATCAGCCGACCATGAAAGCGGGTGTTTTTAGGAAGTGCCCGGTGACCGTACAGAGCAAGACGCCGGCGACGGAGATCAACGCGGGCCGCACGGTGAACGAGCTAATCAGCGCCGTGTCGATGGCGATGGACATCGAGGACGGCGTCAAGCTCTACCACGGGTGGCGCGTCGCGATCATCGCCGCCGACCTGACGCGGGCGATGGGCCGCGATAACCCGATGGAGACGTTCTACGGCGGGCTGCTGCACGACGTGGGCGCCGTCGGCCTCCCCTATCACCTGGTCCACTACCTAGCCAAGCAGTCGGGCGAGCCCCGCTACGACGAGCGCGCGATGGACCCGGCGGTCGTTTCGCACCCGCTCCTTTCCGCCGAGATCGTCAGCTCACTGCCGGGCATCGTCGGCGCGGCGAGGGCGGTGCTCGATCACCACGAAGACTGGAACGGGCACGGCTTCCCGCGCGGGCTCCACGATACCGAGATCGGCGTAGACGCCCAGATACTCCACGCCGCAGACACCACCGACCTGATGCTCCGCGACGACGAGACCGACGCCCTCGACAGCCTGGTCGCCCGCATCGCCGGGCTCGCATCGGCCCGCCTGTCAGCCGACGTCGCGGAGTGCCTGATCGAACGGCTGCGCGGGGGGCTGTACGAAGCCCTGATGGACACCGGCTGCCTGCCGGATCTGTTCGAGTCGAGCCGCGCCCAGGTCGGCAAGATCCCTGTCGAGCGCGGCGTTGACGCCATCGGCGTCACCCTCGACGTGCTGTCCCGGGTGGTGGACAACAAACATCCGTACACCATCGGGCACTCGCGCCGGGTGGCGCGGTACTCGCTGCTCATCGGGATCGCCATGGGGCTGGAGCACGACGATTTGACGATGCTCAAGTGGGCGGCGCTCATCCACGACGTGGGGAAGCTCAGTGTCCCGGCCCAGATGCTCGACAAACCCGCCGCACTGTCACCCGAAGAGTACCAGGTCCTCCAGTTCCACGTCAGCTACACGTTCGACATCGTGTCGATGATCACCGACCTGCGGCCGGTGGCAGCCGTCGCCAGCAGCCACCACGAGCGCCACGACGGCAGTGGCTATCCGCTGGGCTGGGCCGGCGACGATATCCCGCTCGGAGCGCAAATCATCGCGGTGTCCGACGCGTTTGACGCCATGACCTCACAACGTCCTTACCGGTCGCTGAACGACGTGGCGGCGGCCTGCCGGGAACTGCAAGACAAAGCGGGGAGCCAGTTCAACCCGGACGTGGTGAGGATGGCGGTGCCCGTCCTCCGCAACCTGGGGCTGGTCATCGTCCGCTGACCGTTCGACCTGCAGATTCCGGATTCCAGACCGCGCTGGGATGGAGCTGCGATCAGCCGGCGGGCCGGACCGCGCTGAAGCCGCGGTCGCCACCCAGCGTGTAGATGCGCCGGGCGTCTTCCGGTCCGACGTGGCTGGCTACCACCTCACCCGCGAAGATGGTGTGGTCGCCCGTAAGGAGCTTGCCGGCCAGCTTGCACTCGAAGTTCGCACACGCGTCGTCGACCAGGGGCGCCTTCACCGCCGTGGCCGGGAGCAGCCGCAGGCCGGACTCCGCCATCTTGTCGCCGTCCCGGCCCGATTTGGTGCCGACCACCATCGTGGCGTCCTTCATTGCTTCGCTCGGGAACACCACCACGAACTCCCCCGCCTTCTCGATCAGCTCGTGGCTGTAGCGGGTCAGCCCCACAGAGATCGCCAGCATCGGCGGGGAGCCCGACGTGCACATCACCCACCCGAGCGCGATCGCGTTCGGGTTGCCCTGCTCGTCCACGCAAGTGGCCCAGCCGATGGCCTCCGGATACTTCCGCTTCATCGCCTCGCCGTACGAGACCTGCTTCAACATCCGCTTCCCTCCTTCAACTCGTGGATTCCGGGCTTCAGATCACGTCCCCTGGAGCTGCATCAGGTCCGCCGCCTTGCGGAGGGCGCGCGTCTCGAGCTGGCGAACGCGCTCGCGCGTGATGCCCAAGTACTCGCCGATTTGCTCCAGCGTCTGCGGCGGGCCCGTCAACCCGAAGCGCCGGCCCAGGATCTCGCGTTCGCGCTCGGTGAGGTGCATCATGACCTTGTCCAACTCGGCACGAATGTGCGCCAGGTTCTCCTTGCGTTCCAACTCGCTCACCGTCTTGTCGGGCTGGACCTGGATCACCTCATCGGCGCCGGTGACGAACGGCTGGATGGCGTAGTTCTGCTCGGGCACCACGCGGGCGAATCGCTTGACGACGCACCACGTGGCGTAAGTGCTGAACCGCGTGCCGCGCGTGAAGTCGAACTTCTCCGCCGCCTTCAGCAGGCTGAGGTTCCCTTCGCTGATGAGGTCGTTGATCCCCATGATCCGACCGGCGTGCTGGCGGGCGAGCTTGACGACCAGCCGGAGGTTCGCCTCGATCAGGCGGGCGCGGCATTTGCTCGCCTCCGTGGCGAGCCCCTCGAGCCTGGCAAGCAGTTCGGGGCTGTCGCCCTCCGAGGGCTTCAGCGCCTCGCGCAGCCGGGCGAACCGGTACTTGATGTAGTTATACTTCCGGAACAGCGCCTGCTCCTCGTCCCGCTTCAGAGGCGGCCGGCGGCTCAGGTCGGCGAAGTACGCCGGCATGCCGTCCGGCGTCTCCTTCTGCTTGTACGCGGGATAATCCAGCGCCGGGTTGTGCATGATTCTCTCATCCGCGTCGGGCGCGTCGAACAGCGGATCGTAGCGGTATTCGACATCGGTGCGCAGGAGCTCTTCCGCGCGCAGCGTCTTCAGATAGGCCGCGACCAGCCGCCGGCTCAGGCCGACCGCCCGGGCGATCTCGGCGGCTTCCTTGCCGGCCCGGTGCGCCGCGAGCAGTTGCTCGCGCTTCGCCGCATCCAGCGGGACCCCCGAACTCGGGAAGAGCAGATTGTCCGGGTTCGCCATCTCGTGGCTGCTGATCGCGTGCCGGATCAGCCGCGCCGGGAACCCGAGCTTCTCGGTGAGCCGGCGCACGGCTTCCGGCACCGATACCTTGCCGGACCTCGCCAGCGCCCGCGCCTCGCCGAGGATGAGCTGGCGCTGCTTTTGGTTGGGCACCCGGATCCGAAATATCGGCCCCTGCCCCAGCGAGGCGATGAAGGCGTCCACTTGCGACTTCTTCGCCGCCGAGCGCTGGGCGCCGTCCGGAAAGATATATCGTCGCGTGATCAGCCCGCTGCGCCGCCACTCGGACAGCGTCTTTTCCGAAAGGTCATACAGATCCTTGATCTGATCCAGAGTCAGCAGCTCCGACGCCGCCCTCTTGCCCACGCGCAGATCGAGCGTGCCGCTGAGCTGATCCAGAAGCCTGATGAGCTCCGCCTTGAGTTCCCCGCCCTCACACGACCGGCTGTTGGGCGGCGGGCTGAACAGCGTCAGCCGGTAGACGACGAAGTTCTCGGGATATTCTCTCCCCGGCTGGACGTCGTGGATGAGGTGGTCGAGGCGGTTGAGTTGGAGTTCGCGCTGTTCGCGCGGCGAGAGCCGAAGCTGTGCAGCTAAGTCCCGAATCAGCGGCAACTTACATCTCGCCACGCGTTGGGACTCCTGACCGGCCGACACGGCGCTACGGCCATAATCGGCATATTCCCGCGCGCGGCAAGCGCGGAAACACCAGCACCACGCCTGCCTATAAAAGTATACCACACGTCGCCTTGCGGGGCAAGCGGGGCAAGAACCTGAGTCATCCCCAGTTTTCGCAGGTTCTTGCCCAAGCAGCGTTTACGCTGCTTTCCGAGTCCGCCGCAGGCGGGCGAGAATAGGCCCCCGCTTTAGCGGGGGGCGAGCAGTGGCCGCCCCTCCTTCTACGCTCAGCCCCGTTTACGGGGCTTGAGCCCAAACATGAGGCCCGGCCCGCTCGACCCCGCCTGAAGGCGGGGCATATTCTCGGAGCTGTCGCTCCTCGCCCCGTCTCGAAAACCAGGGCTGACTCAGGGGCAAGAACGGTGGGTCAGTCGGCCGACGTTTCGCCCCGGTCCGCTCTGAAGATGTCGATCTTGCGCCAGGCGTCGCTGGTAAGACGCCAGAAGGTGATGGAGCCCGCCACGGCGATGTACAGGGTCACCGCAAGCCAGGCACCCGCCACGCCCATCTTGAGGACGAACACGAACACCATCGCCAGCGGAATGAACATCAGCCACGTGCAGCCGATGGTGACGAACATCGGGAACCGCGTGTCGCCGGCGCCTTTGAGCGCGCCGTAGGACATGATGAAGAGCGCGTCGAACGCCTGGAACATCGCGGCGAAGATGAGCATCGTGCCGCCCATCCGGATGATCCCCTCGCCCGTGCCTCGCCTGCAAAAGAGGCCGATCAGCGGCCGCCGAAACAGCACGAACATGATGCCCATGAACACCATGAAGCCGACGCCCACTGCCACCGCCCGATACGCGCGACGCTTCGCCCCGTCATGGTCGCCCATCCCGATGTGCTGGCCGACGATGGCCTGGATGCCGATGTTCAGCCCAATCACCGGCATGAACGACATGTGCAGGATCTGGATGGTCGCATTCTGCGCGGCGAGAGCATCCTTGCCAAGGCTGCCGATGACCTTCATCACGAACAGCGTCCAACTGGCGTTCTCAAGGGACCAGGTCAGCCCCGCCGGGATGCCGAAGCGAATCATCCGCCACATCTTGGTGAGGTCGAGGCCCCAGGCCGCGCGTGAGCCGTACGCACGATGCGTGGGGCCGCTGAGAAACGCTCCGAACATCAGCACCGCCTGGAAGCAACTGGCCAGGACCGTTGCGATGGCGGCGCCCTCGATGCCCATCTCGCGCACGCCGAGCTTGCCGAAGATGAGGATGTAGTTCAGCGCCACGTTCACCGCGCCGCCGATCACCGCGGTGATCATCGGCACCACGGGCCGCTTGGTCGCCTGGTAGAAGGCGGACAGGGCGTAAATGAACCCGACGGGCGCCACGCGGAACAGGCCGTAACGGAAGTACGTAATCTCGTGCTCCTGCACGTGCGGAGCGTGGTCCGCCCACGCGAAGATGGCCGGTGCCAGCGGGCGCAGCAGGAGGGCCGCCGCTCCCCAGATGAACGCCAGGTAAACCGCCTGCCACACGTAACGGGGCGCGTCGCGCCGCCGGCCCCGGCCCATGCTCTGCCCCACGAACGTGTTGGCGATGGACAGCGTCCCCATCAGCAGCGAGCCGATGAGGAACAGGCAGCTCGAGGCCGCGCCGACCGCCGACAACTCCGGCTGGCTGTGCCAGCCCACCATCATCACGTCGGCGAATTGCATCGCCGTGTACGACAGCATCGTCACGATAATGGGGAACGACAGCCAGAGCACCTCGCCCAACTCGCGCCAGCCGTTGGCCGCGGGCGCGAGTTCCGGCACCGGCCCCGGCACCGGCATAGGATCCGGCGCCGGCACGGGAAGATCGGGGCTGTCCTGTCGGATCTCGTCGCTCATAGCGGATTATTCTACAGCAGCTTATCGAGGTTGACCAGCACGGCCGCGAGGACGCCCAGCCCCAGCATGACGAATAACGCCGGTCTGACCTTCTCGCCGAAGAAGGCGACGGACGCCACGGCGCTGGTCAGAATCGCCGCGATGCTGCTCAGAGTGAAGATGACCGCGGCGTCGATGTGGGCGCACTCGGCGATCGCCCAGAGCCCGGCCATCGAGCCGAGCGCCGCGATCAGCCCGCACCATAGCCACGGCACGAACCGCGCCCGCTCACGCCAACCCACCAGCACCTCGACCAGACACGGCACGCCGATGGTCAGGTACTCCCACAGCATGAACACGTCGCGGAACTCGCGCATCATGTTCGAGCTCCGGCCGACCCGGCTGGCGCCCAGCTCCTTCACGGCAATAAACGACACCCCGTTGATGACGAAGATCACGAACAGCACGAGGCCGTAGGCGCCGCGGCTCCTGCGCCGGCCGCCCTCCCCGGCGCCTGGCGCGGGCGCCGGCTGCTGCGCCGAGCCGGCCAGCACGCACAGCACCCCGGCCGCCACCCCCGCACAGCGGTACCACGCGGCCGACTCGCCCAGGAAGATCCACGCGTACACCGTCGCCGGGACGAAGCCGACTGACACCGCGCACCACAGCGGCGAGAGCGGCCCCATCTCTAACGCCAGGCGTACGAACCGGATGGTCAGATATTGCGTCAGCCCCGTGATGATACCGAGGGCGACGACCTTGGTGGGTGTGCCTTCCGGCCAGAACCCGCCCGCCGCGATACCGAAGCACAGGCTCCCCGCGACTCCGATGACCAGCGCCGCCTGGATCGGCCGCACCCCGCGCGGCTGGCCCAGCCGATAGCCGATCCCGATGAAGGCGAAGCTGGCCCCGGCAAACGCGGCAAGAAGGAGATCAGACATGAGGGGCTGTCCGCCGCTCAGGCCGGGGTGATGGAGAGCTTGACCTCGGAGCCGCCGACCTTGGCGACCCGGTCCGGCTCGTCGAGCAGGCCGCGATCGAGGCTCAGCGCCAGCGTCTCGGCCTGGATGTACTCCGCCCAGCTCTCCACGGCGGCGGCCAGCGTCTCGTCCACCGTGTCGAAGCGGAGCCGGATGCGGTCGCTCATCTCCAAGTCGGCGTCCTTGCGGAGCTGCTGGACGTGGCGGACGACGTCGCGGGCCATCCCCTCGGCGATCAGTTCGTCGGTCAGCTCGGTCTTCAGCGCCACGGCGAACGCGTGCTCCTCGGCGCCTGCGAACTTATCCGGCCAGACGCGCTCGACCACCACATCTTCCGACATCACGTGGACTTCTTCGCCGTCGATGTCAACCGCCAGACCCTCGGGCTGCTTGACGCCGCTGACCACGTCGGCGGGGGCCATCCCCGCCAGCGCCGCCGCCACCTTGCCCGCCGCCTTGCCGAGCCTCGGCCCGAGCTTCGCCATGTCCGGCCGAACCTTGTACTCGAGCACGTCGTCGAGGTTCTCGCGGACCGTCAGCGACTTGACGTTGAGCTCTTCGAGGACCTGCCCCTGGAAGCGCCCGACGCCGGCGCGGATCGCCGAATCCGCCGAGGCCACGACGATCTCGCTCAACGGCTGGCGCACGCGAAGCCCCTTCGCCTGGCGCACGCCCAGCGCCGCCGACACCACTTCCGTTACCGCGTTCATCTGCTTCGACAGCGCCTCGTCGATCAGCGACTCGTCCGCCTGCGGATACGCGCACAGATGGATGCTCTCCGGCGCGTCGGCCGTGGCACGGCCATCCTGGCCGTGATCGCTCACGGGCGAGACGCCCTTGCCACGGACCAGGTTCTGATAGATCCGCTCGGTCACGAAGGGACAGATCGGCGCGATAAGCTTGCAGAGCGTGACTAACGAAGTATATAGCGTTTGATATGCCGCCAGCTTGTCGCGGTCGTTCTCGTCCTTGCTGCGCCAGAACCGCCGCCGGTTGCGCCGCACGTACCAGTTCGACAGGCCGTCGATGAACCGCTCCGCCTGCTCGACGAACCCGTACATCAGGTAGCTGTCGAAGCTGTCGTGCGCGTGCCGGACCAGCAGTTGCAGGTTCGAGAGGAGCCAGCGGTCGATGTCCTGCCGCTCCGCCACCGGCACCGGCTCCGCCTTCGGGTCGAATCCGTCGAGCCGCGCGTAATTCGCCAGAAACGCGTACACGTTCCACAGCGTGTTGAACACCTTCCGCTCGATCTCCGCCCCGGCCCGGTAGCCGAAGTTGAGATTGTTGACGGGATTGTGTCGGCAGAAGATCCAGCGCATCACGTCCACGCCCATCTTTTCCGCCGCCTCTTCGAACCAGATGGCGTTGCCGGCCGACTTGTGCATCTCCATCCCGTGCTCGTCCCGCACCAGCGCGTGGCCGAGCAGCGTCTTGAACGGCGGGATGTTCTCCATCATCGTCGACATCGCCAGCATCGCGTAGAACCAGTTGCGGAACTGCCCCGGAAAGCACTCCGTCACCAGGTCCGCCGGGATCCACTGCGACCAGTACTCCCGGTCGCTGTTGTACTTGACCGTCGAATAGGCGACGATCCCGGCGTCGAGCCACGGATTGCCGACGTCTTTGATGCGGCTGACTTCCTTCCCGCACTTCTCGCAGCGGAGCCTCACCGCGTCGATGTGCGGCCGGTGCGGGCTCCGGCCCTCAAACTCCTCCCAGCCGGCGACCGCCCGCTCCCGAAGCTCCTCCTTGCTGCCGATCACGTCGAACCATCCGCACTCGCATTCCCAGATCGGCAGCGCCAGACCCCAGTACCGCTTCTTCGAGATCATCCAGTCGCGCATGTTGTTCAGCCAGTCCAGCTCGCGCGCCTCGCCCCACTCGGGAATCCATCGGACCTGCTTCGCGACCTGTTTGATCTCGTCGCGCCACGACATCTCGATGTACCACTCGTGCACGTTGCGGTAGAGCAGCGGCGTGCTGCAGCGCCAGCAGTGCGGATAGCTGTGGACGTATGGCTCGCTCTTGTAGAAGGCCCCCTTCTCTTTCAGGCTCTCGTAGACCGCGTCCTTGACGTCGCCGGCGAACTTGCCCGTCAGAAAGCCGTATCCGTCGACGTACACGCCCGACTCGTCGAGCGGCGCCAGCACGGGCAGCCCGATCTCGCGGCCCAGGTCGAAGTCTTCCTTGCCGCAGCCGGGCGCCATGTGCACGATGCCCGTGCCCTCCGTCTCGCCCACCAGGTCCCACGCGACGACGCGGTGGGCGTCTTTGATCGCCGCCGCGGCGGGCAGCTCGTCGAACGGGCCGTCGTACCCGAGCCCGACCAGCTCTACCCCGGGCACGTCGGCGATGAACTTGTAGTCGCCCTCCAACTGCTCCAGGCAGCCGCGGCCGAGGTAATACGTCTCGCCGTTCTGCTCGACCTTCGAGTACACCAGCTCCGGATGCACGGCGCAGGCGACGTTCGCCGCAAGCGTCCACGGCGTCGTCGTCCACACGAGCAAATACTCGCCCTGCCCTGAGCCACTCGGCCCTGAGCTCGTGGCCGAAGGGCTTGTCGAAGGGC
>CAZDHT010000171.1:10767-11914 GCA_964505325.1 uncultured Planctomycetota bacterium
CCCTGCCCTGAGCCACTCGGCCCTGAGCTCGTGGCCGAAGGGCTTGTCGAAGGGCTCCCCTGCCCTGAGCTTGTCGAAGGGCTCCCCTGCCCTGAGCTTGTCGAAGGGTTGGTGGGGCGGGCATCCCTTCGGCTCCGCTCAGGGCGGGCCTGGCCGTGTTGATCCACGGGCGAGACGCCCGTGCCACGCCGTAAGCGGAACTTGACGACGACCGACGGGTCCTCGACCTCCTTGTACCCCTCGTGCATCTCCTGCTGGCTGATGCCCGTGCCGCAGCGCGGACACCACGGCATCGAGTCCGCCCCCTTGTAGATCAGCCCGCGGTCGTGACACTTCTTCAGGAAGTGCCAGATCGTGTAGTTGTTCTCGTCCGTCATCGTGAAGTACGAGTCGTCCCAGTCCATCCAGTAGCCCAGGCGGATGGACTGCTCGGTCTGGATGGCGGAGTACTTGCGGACGCGCTCCTTGCACTTCTCGACGAACTCCGCGATGCCGTACGCCTCGATGTCGCGTTTGGTCTTGAAGTCAAGCTCCTTCTCCACCTCGACCTCGACCCACAGGCCCTGGCAGTCGAACCCGTTCTGGTAGCGCATGTGGTGCCCGGTCATCGCGTGGTAGCGGAGGAACGTGTCCTTGTACGTCCGGCCCCACGCGTGATGCACGCCCATCGGGTTGTTCGCCGTGATCGGCCCGTCGAGGAACGACCAGATCGGCCCGTCGGCGTTCTGCGCCTTGAGCTTGCTGAACGTATCATTCTCCGCCCAGAACTTCAGGACCTCGTGCTCGGACGGGATCAGATTCGGTTGTGTTGGGACCGGCTCAAACATCAGAAGCTCTCACCACAGAGATCACAGAGACCGCGGAGCAGACCAACAACGCTCGATTCCCTCACCACGGCCTGCACTGAGCCTGTCGAAGTGATGACACGGATGGACACAGATGCGCAATCGTCCTCGTCTTCCGCTTCTTGACCACAATAGCACAGAGGCAAACACGACCTGTCCTCCGAAGTCCCGACTCGTTGGAACGAAGGAGGAAGGGGGGATTCTAGCGGCAGGGGCGGGCTAAGTCAAGGAATGCGGCGGCTGAGTCATCCCCCGTTTTCGAGACGGGGCGAGGAGCGACAGCTCCGAGAATAGGCCCCGCC
>CAZDHT010000172.1:0-11855 GCA_964505325.1 uncultured Planctomycetota bacterium
ATCATGGTGCGCGCTCGGTAGAGCGCCGCGTGACGCCGCGCCGCACGAGCGTAGAACTTCTTGGCCTGACGGCGCGGCAAGGGCAGCAGATGACACCACATCTCTTGTCGCAGGTCCGCGCGCGAGTGCTCGTCCGAGGCCAGGTCAGCCGCGATCACTTGAATCTCGCGCTGAAGGCCGGGACACTGAAACACACGGTCGATGGCGCCGGCTCGCATTGCTGTTCTCCTCCACTACTACAAACACAGGAAAGCGGCAAAACAGGAAGCAGGCGCGGGGTGATTTTTCGGTTTTCTTCGGGCGGATTCCCCTAACCGCCGATGGCGCCGCCACTTGGCTCAAGCGGAAAAATGGGCCGAAAAGTCCACCACGGATGGACACGGATAGATTCAGACGCTGAATTTCACTGAGAGAACTGAGCCTGGGCCGCGACGCGGCTCAATCAGTCGCATCAGTGCGTTTACTCTCCCCTTCCCTGTTCTTCCGCGCAAAGCTCCCCGCCGGGCCCGCCGCGAATCACGCCGGCACCAGCTTGAGCTTGGAAACGGTCGCGAGGGCGAGAAAGTCCTTGTCCTTCTGAAGCAACGGGACGTTGTGCGAGATGGCGCACGCGGCGATGATGCAATCCACCGTGTTCCGGATGCGCTTCCCCTTCGCCCGCGCCGCCCGATAGAGGTCCGCCGCCAGCACGTAGTCCCTCCGCTCCATCGGCAGGTAGATCAGCGCGTCGAGCAGCCGCCGGACGCGGCGATGTTCGCGGCCGGACCGGATACCCTGGAGGACTTCGGTCAGGATGAGCCCGCAGAGGCACACATCCTCGTCGTCGACCGCCCGGGCCAGCCGGTCCGCCTCGGGCGAGCCGGCTCCGCGAAAGAAGTCCACCCACACGCTGGTGTCAACGAGGATCATCGAAAGCCCCTGCCGCGCCGCATGGCGGCGAGGTCACCATTCCAGTCGATCCTTCCGCGCAACTTGAGGAGCTGCCGTTGGCGACGGCGCCGGACGACCTCGCGCAGCGCATGGTCGACCACGGCGCGGGTGGTTTTCAGGCCGGTGGCCGTTTTCGCCCGCTCGACGAGCTTCTCGTCGAGTACGAGGTTCGTTCGTTTCATGCTGTGTCCTCCGCAAAGACCATACACATTATATCACGATTAGTGTGTATCTTCAATTGCTCTTCTTTCACGCGCGCTTGGATCGATCGGGCGCGCAAATTGTATTCCCGGCCGGGCGTGAAATTCACGCGGCGAGGCGGCGCCGGATGTTGCGCACCCGGTAACGTGCCGCGCGGTTGGTGATGCCCAGCTTCCGCGCCGCCGAGGTCTGTGTGTGCCCGGCCATGAGCAGACGAGCGAGCGCTCGCTCGCCCCGCGGCAGCGAGGCGACGAGTTCGCGCACGGCCAACGTGTCCAGCAGATCAAGCATCGCAATTCTCCGATTGGAGGATTCGCCACGGATGCACACAGATGGACACAGATAAGGCGAATGAGAACGGAGGTCCTTATCCGCGCCCATCGGTGTTTATCCGTGGCTGGATTGTCACGCGGCGCGGAAGATCCGGCCGCGGATGTGCTCGAACACCCGTTTGGCGCCGCCGGTCACGATCTTGATCGTACCTCTCGGCTGCCAGAGCTGCGAGGCGAGCTTGTCATAGTTGTCCGCGTGCCGATGGTGGTCGGCGGCGGGCTTGGTCCACGTGTATCGCTTCGTCCCGCGCGGGCCGGTGACGAGCGTTCGCATCGGGGCGAGCATGTGCGCGACGAACTCGCCGCCGTCCAGCGTCTCGGTGTTCCGCGGCAGCCAGTTGCGGCTCATGCGGATGTCCTGCGTCGCGTCGTCCAGGCTCGGCGTGCGCGCCGCGTGGAGTATCCCCTCGTGCGGGTCCTTGCGAAGCTCGCGCAGGTCGTTCTCCGAGTAGACGCATCGCCAGATTCGGCCGCGCTCGTGGGTCTGCTGCCACTTGCGGACGAGCAGCGCCTCGGGCTGCGCGTCGATCACGCAGCACCGCACGTCGTAGCGCTCCAGCAGATGGTCGAGTTCGTCGACCCTCTTGACGCGGCCGATGAAGACGGCCCGGCGCACGCCGGGCTCGGGATGGTCGCTGATCCGGACGTGCATCCACTCGCCCACGTCGACGCCCATCGTGCAGCCCTGGGCGCGGTCCGGCATGGCGTAGCTGCGGCAGCAGGCCAGCAGGTCGGCCAGCGCCAGCCCGCTTCCCTCCGCGACGTACGGCTCGCCCAGCATGCTGTTGTAGAACCGCTGCCGCTCCCAGTCGTTCTTCAGCGACTTCTGCCAGTCCTCCCACAGCCTGCTGATCCTGATCGTGGACACGAAGAGCTGCGAGATGTGGTAGCCGGAGACGTCGCGGCGCGGGCGCGTGGCGACCCACTCACCTGCGGCGAGCCGGTCGATGGGGCGTCCGCACCGGCTGCAGAAGAGGCGGATGTCGCGGCGGAGGCGGCCGTCGGCCCGGGCCCACTCGCGGTCGAGCAGGGCGTATTCATCGTCGCCCTCCTGGCGGACCACGTGGGTAAAGAAATCGAGCGACCGGGCGTGGCCGCAGGCCTCACAGCGGACAAACCACTCTTTTGCGTCGCTTGCGCCGAACATCTCCGCGATGCCGAACCCGGGGACCGTCGGCGTGCTCGCATACGCCGCGAGCTTGTAACGGCTCGCCGCCAGCCGGTCGCGCACCAGCGGCATGTTCAACTGGTTGCACCGGTCGTATTCATCGACGATGATCAGGTCGGCGGGGAACTCGATGAACTCGCTCTCGGCGTTGGAGCCTACGAAGCTGATGGCGCCGCGGCCGAAGTGCTTGAGCCCGAGGTTGTTGGCCGCCCCGCGGCGCAGGAGCCGGCGGTAGAACTTCGAGGCCCGAATGGCGCGGTTGACGCGGTTGGCGACGAACCGGTCGCGCTTCTCCTGCGTCGTCATCGCGTACAGACACTGCAGCCCCCGGCTGGCCGATTCCAGCGCGTCGATGATCAGCATCTCCGAGATCCCGCACTGTACCGCCTTCTGGAACACGCGGCTCTGTGCGCGGTCGCGATAGATGGCGAGCAAGTACGAGCGGCCCTGGAAGGTCATCCGCTCGCCGCGCGTGTTCTTGTGACGGAACAGGGCGAAGTCGATCCGGCGGTCGAGCCGGGCAAGCATGCGGCGCTCAAGCTGCTTCGTCGAGATCGCCTGGTTCACGGACTTCTGGCTCGCCGGCTGTGGGTTCCGGGCGGAGTGCGTCGGCCGCGCGGAGCGCCCGCTCGAACCCCGTGACGTCGACCCCGAGCTCCCTCCCCTTCTGGAGGAGTTCTTCGTTCGTGTATTCCCTGTACGCGTCTTCTTCATCGTCATTCACCTCGCTTCTTGTGCGGAACTGTTTCTGCGTCATCTCGATGAACTTGACGAGCATCGTCCATTCGAGCTTGACCAGGTTGTGATAGATGGTCTGGTCCTTCTTGGGAGTGGCCGCCTGCTGCGCCGAGCGGACCTTCTGGAGCGCGTCTTCGGCGTCTTCAATAAAGCCGGCGGCGCAGGCGGCGGGGTCCTCCCACGGATCGCGCCTGCCCGCCGCCTTGCGCAGGGCCTTGACGTCGCGGTGGACGGTCTGCTCGGCCACCTGGAGTTGGGCGGCGATTTCGCCGACGTTGTTGCCGGCGGCGAGCATCTGTCGGACCTCTTGTCGGCGGGTCCGCCTGGTATCCTGTTTCCGGCCCCTTGTTCTCTTCCGTTTTGCCATTTTCCATCTCCTTTCCCGTGTTCTGAAAGCGCTGCTTTCGATGTCCCACGCTGGGCATTGGAAGTAGCGCTTCGGACGTCGCCGATCGTGCCTGGTCAGGCGGCGTGCTGCGTGGGCGCTGCCTGCCTCACCCGCCTGACGACTTCCGCCACCGCTGCCCGGTCCCAATAACGACGCCCCTCGCTCTCGACCCACTCCGGCATGTCGCCGCTCAGGCAGAGCCGGATGACGGTCACCTTGGGCACCCGCGCCATCCTGGCGATGTCGTCGACCGAGTACAACAAGCCGGTATCCGGAGCGGCAGCTTGCCGCGACGGCCTGTTCTCCCATTCCATTGACGAACTCCTTTGTGCTGCGCCGCTCGGCGGGGTTGTTACACGTGGGCCGGGAGTATTGGCCGCTCGTCCGTGCGGACGGCGGTCACTCAGACGTGTAGATTAGGCGACTTTCGCGTAGAGGCAATACACCCCGTCCGGCGGCTGGACCTGAATAAATGCTCTAATAGAAAGTTCAGCGCGGGAGGATGAGTTCCTGCGCCAAGGAAGACAACGGACAAGAGTGGCCGGAAGCAGCCACTGTACTCATCTTTCGTCCTTTGCCGATGGTACTCTACCACAACTCCGTTTGGCTGTCAAGCGGCGAGGAGTTTTTTTCTGGTCGAAATGAGCACAAATCTTGTGTACGTTCTTGACTTTTAGCCACTTATGGCATAGAATATTTTTGGAGAAATCCTGGAGGCGGTCGTTCGGTGGGGCATATTGACTGGAGAAGCGGATGGACTTTTCAGAAAAGCTGAAGGCTCTTCGAAGCCAGCACAGCCTGAAGCAGGCGGAACTGGCGGAGAAATCTGGACTTACAGCGAACAAGATCCAGCGGTACGAGCAGTCCAACCAGAAGCCGAAGGGTGACGATGCCCTTGCCCTGGCCAAAGTGCTCGGCGTTACGGCCGATTATGTGCTGGACGACTCGCTCCCCTTTCCGCCGCCGGAAGAGCACCTGTCCGAAAAAGTGGTCATTATCCGGAAGCTCGAAGGGCTGATCGGGGCGCTGCTGAGCCGCGAGGGCAAAGAGACGCCGGACCACGCCGCGCTGCCCGACGTCCTTCATCTCCCGGTCTTCAAGCTCGGGGCGGGATTCGACGTGATGTTCGATGCGGTCGGCCTGCCGACCGGCGAGAAGGTCCGCGACATGTACTTCAACGGTCTGGGCGACGGCAAGTTCTTCGCCGCCGAGCTGTATGGCTCCAGCATGCGTGGGGCCGGTGATACCGGCTTCTCGCTGGGCGAGATTGCGGTGTTCAGGATAGCCGAGCCGGACGACATTGCCTCGGGCGACTACGCTTACGTGCGGACCGAAGACCACGGCCTGTTTCGCCAGGTGTTCATCCACGGGGAACGGCTGCGGCTGAGGGCGCTGAACCCGGCAGACCCGGAGGTGGCGGTGGACCGGTCACAGGTCCAGCAGATATGCCGCCTCGTGAGGCGGATCAAGGAATACTGACGGCGGGGAAGGCCGTGAGGAGGTCGTGTGATGGCGAGGAAGCTACTGGGCGAGATACTGCGTGAGAACGGAAAGATCACGGCCGAGGAGCTCCGGGAGGCGCTCGCCCGCCAGCGCGAGACCGAGGAGATCCTGGGCCATATCCTGTTCGACGTGGGCGCGGTATCGGAGCGGGATTTGCAGGAGGCGTGGGGCGTCCAGCTCGGGAGGGAGTTCGTCGATCTCCGGCAGACACTGTTGTCGGCGGAACTGATGGGGAGGCTGAGTCGCGATCTGGCACGGCGGTATTGCGCCATACCGGTCCGTGAAGAGGACGGCACGGTCGTAATCGCGATGGCGAATCCGCTCGACGTTCGGGCGCTGGGAGAAATGGCGAAACACGTCGGCGCGTCGGTCAAGAGCGCCATCGCCAGCGCGAGCGACCTGGAAGACGCGATCGCGAAGTACTACCCGTAGGGGGGAAATGGAAGCGAAGAGAGCCCGCCTCTCCGCCTTCGGATACGGATGCGGTCTTTCATTTCAGCAGGCCTCGGCTACTCGGTCTTCGGAGGCTACTCAGCCGGCGGGGCCGGTTCCTCGGGAGCGCTGGCGCTTTCGGGCCCCGGCGCGAGGGCTGCGGCGGCGGGCCCCGCCCTGCCGGCCCTGGCGCACAGGAAGCCGCCAATGAGCAGCAGCACCACGCCAGCCGCTACAGCGACAGTCTGGTGCTCGTTGAAGCCCTTCCTCGCGCCTGGATACCACCAATCGGTCGTCGCGCCCGCGATGAGCATCACGACGCCGACGACCGTCAGGATGATCCCTAGCACAGACCTCTTCCGCTTCATGGCGTTGCCTCCGTAACCCTATGATGGGATACAGCCTCTACCTGTGATGCCCCATATCCTAGACCGTAACCAGAGAAGTATCAAGTTTTTTTGAATTCTCTGCCCGCCGGTCAGTTCCCTCCGACTGTCACTTCCTGTGCGGCGGCACGGCCCGGCTGCGGAAGGGGCCGCTCCCCAGCACAGGAAGGAACCGCTCAAGGAAGACGTCGTTCAGCTCGAAGAACGTCACGCCGGCAGAGCCAGCCTCACGGGCGAGCCGAACCTGCTCGACCACCCGCCACGCCGCGGGCAGACGAAACGAGCCGATCCCCGGATAGACCGGGACCCTCTTGCCGACGAACCGCATCTGCTCCCTCGTCATTCCGTCGAAGTTCTTCGCGTCGGTCGTGTAGTTCATCGGGCAGACGAAGTCGAGGTAGCCCTTCTCGATCCATAGCTTCCAGTCCTGTCCGACGCCGTGCCGGCACTGCGGATAGTGGCTGAACACGGCGGCGGATATCTTGACCCTGGGGTCGATGGCCCGCGACCGCTTGGCCACGTCGGCCACGACGGTCGTGATGTTGTCGCAGCGGAAGTCCGCCCACTTCGCGGCCAGCTTTGGGTCGCGGTCGAGCTCGCCCCAGTCTTGCAGCTTCCGGCCGAGGAGTTCTTCGAACTGCCTCCGGCACCGCGGACAGAAGCACTCGCCCCCGCCATGATAGCGGATGTAGTCGAAGTGGATGCCCGCGGGATGGTAGTTCTTCGTGATCTCGACCATCACGTCGGCGATGAGCTTGCGGTTGCGGGGATCGGAGGGGCAGAGAAAGGCCTGGCCCTTCGGCCGCGTGCCGTCCCGGCCGAGGGTGAGCCGCTCGTCGCGGAGCAGCCGCTGCATGAGTTCCTTCGATGCCCGCATGCAGTAGAAGTTGACCATCCACACGTGCACGTCGATGCCGTGCTTGACCCCGGCGGCGAGCATCTGCGCGAGCTGGTCGCCGCGTTCCTTGAACACCTGGCTCGGCGGCAGGAGGTCGGACTTGTAGTCGGCGTAGGCCGGCGAGCACAGGTTCGGGAAAATCTGGTTGATGCCGCCCGCAGCGAGCTTTTTGAACACGTCGTCCCAGTTCTCGTACTTCGGGCTGTGCAGCCAGACGCCGCGTCCCTCGACTTCTCTGGTCGGCTGGGCGAGGCAGTAGGCGCGCTCGGCGGCGGCGCGGGCCTCGGTGCGCCGCATCCACGACTCGACGAGCCGTCCCTCCCGCTCCGCCCGCTTTGCAGCCTCGGTGGCCCGGACGACGGGCTCCAACGCCCTGACAATTCGCACGTGCGGACCAGGGTCCTGGCCGAGCGGGCCCAATGACGCCGACGCCGCGCGGCCGAGCCGGGTCAGCTCGGCCTCCCAGCCGGCGGGGGCCGCGCAGACCCTCTGCCCCAGGAAGTGGACGGCGACGCCGGTGAGGAGCCGCGCCTTCGCGCTCTCGTCGCCCGCCAACATGCAGTGCGACATGTAGAGGCCGTTCTTCGACACCACCAGCGCGGGATGCTCGGACCGCGCTCCCTTCCGGCTGATCCAGCGTCCGCCGATCACCGCGCCCCCCGACAGGCGCGCCCCGAGGCAGTGATAGGAGTTCTGGATGAAGCTGGCGCCGAGAAGCACCGGGCGCGCCTCCTCAGCGAACGCGTCGGCGTCAACCCGGACCTTGTGATACATGCCCGGCTCGCGCTTCAGGCCGGTGCTCGAGATGCCGAGGAGCCGGCCGATTGCGCTGGGGTAAGAGTAGAAGACGAAGAGCTTGCCGCCGTTCTTGACGAACTGCTCGGCCTTGCGGACGGCGGCTCGCGGGATGCTGGGATTGAGCGGCAGGATGACCAGCTTGAAGCGCTGGAGCGCGCCGGCCAGCACCGCCTCGTCGGAGATGACCTGGTACGGGATGCCGGTGAGGTCGAGGACGTTGCGGACGTTCTGGAGGTATCGGCCGACGGCGGCCCCGTCGCCCGTGCGGTCGGTCCGTTCGGCGTGGGTGTTTCGCCACACCGCGATGTCAGTCTGCGGCAGCTTCTGCTTGCCGAGCCAGTCCAGCGCCGCCTTGACGAACGCCGCCCGCTTCTTCAGGTCGGGCGCGAACAGCACGTGCGACATGTACAGCCCCGCGGGCGAGACGACCACCGCGGGGTGGCCCGTCGGCTTGCCGTTCACGTCGAGCCACTCGGCCGCGACCTTACCTTCCTTGCCGGGCTTGACGATCCAGATGTTCCACGACGGCTGCTTGAAATCGGCGGCGCCCGGCAGAACGCCCTTCTTGAACCGCACCGCCTCGGTCTCCTTCGTGTCGCGCGTCTCGATCCACCGGACGGGCTCGAAGCCGAGCGCCGCGAACGTCTGCGTCGGCCGCTCGTAAAAGAGCAGCACCTTCCCGCCGCTGGCGATGAACCCGGCGACGATGGCGTCCACCGTCTCCGGCATTCGGGGGTTGTAGGGCAGGATTGCGAACCGGAATCCGGCCAGGCCCTTTCGCGACACCTCGCGGTCGCTCAGCACCGCGTACGTGATCCCGGCCGCGTCGAGCGCCTCCGTCATCCCGTCGACGTATTCCTTCACGTCGTCGGCGAGCTGTTGCCCCGCCGCCGTGTTATGCAGCACGGCCACCTGCTCCCCCGCCGCCGCAGGCGCACACAAAGCCGCACAAACCAATAAGGTGCCAGGCATCTTATTCAGGCCCATATATTTGCCCGCAAACGGCCTTTCTATAAGGTGCCTGGCACCTTATTTACATTTCGGGGCTCGCCCAGGGCCCGGCCCCAATGCCGGCCGACCGCCAGAACCCCGCCGCCCAAGTCCACGCGCTTGGCTCGTGGGCGCCCCCTGCCCGCGATGCCGAAGCGTTCCTCGTGCGCGCGGGTGAAGTCCTGGCCACCGACGAACAACGTGCCCGCAAGCGAGAACGGCTTTCGGGCTCTCTCCTCTTCGATCAGCTTGGCGTACGCCGCATATCGGCTCTTGGGGTCCGGTGCCAGGTCGCGATAGAACTTGTGCAAGGTGATAATCGATTCGTCTTCTGCCGCGAGGTAACGGTGGGCAGACCACGGGTAGTCGCCGGGCTCTCGCACCATTCCGGCTCGCACGGGATTCAGGTCGATGTAGGCCATGCATCGGAAAAAGAACGTCCAGGCATCCACAATCGTGCTGAGGAACCGGCCCTCCCACAGGTGGCCTTTGCGCCCTCGCATCGTGTTGAAGCGCTTGGCGAACACGTTGGCGAGGCGGTGCATGAGCCGCGAAAGGACGTCATCCCCGTTGACCTCGAACAGCAGATGCACGTGGTTGGTCATCAGGCAGAAGTTGTAAAGGGGCGACTCGTACAGTGAGCAGGTTTCTCGGAGCAGATCGAGGAAGAGACGTTGCGATCTCTCCTCAAAGAGGAACTCTTTGTTGTTGCATCGCATGGTGACGTGGTGAAGGGCGCCCCGATAAGTCAGTCGTAGCGGACGGCTCATCTGTCTAATCCCTCCTCGCCGCGCATAAGATGATACCGCGTTGGCCCCCGCGGTTCAAGAGTGAATAAGCCGAATAAGGTGCCAGGCATCTTCAAGCGCGGCTGATTTCGGCCTCCAAACGCACTTTCTATAAGGTGCCAGGCACCTTATTCGCTTTATTCGCTTTGTTGTGAGTTCGCGGCCGGGCGCGGATGGTGAAGAAGCTGCCGACGATAAGGAGGGCGCCCGCGACGACGTGCAGCGGGCCAAACCGCTCCCCGAAGATGAAGTGCGACAAGAGCGGCGTGAAGAACATGTTGGCGAGCAGCGCCGTCGCACATACCGTCGTGCCCAGGATGCGAATGCCGTAGTAGTAGCACACGTGGCCGGCGCCGACACACAGCGTCCCCGAGCCCACCGCCACGATCCACACCCACGCGCCCCGCATCCCGCCGGGGACCTTGTCGAGCGGCTCGCCCTTGAAGTACGTCAGGACCGCGAACGCGATGGTCATCAGCGTGCAGATATAGGTGTACGTTACCAGCGGCGAGCCCTTCCGCACCAACAGCTTGATGAGGATGGTGTACAGCGACCAGCAGAACGCCGAGGCCAGGATGATGAGGACCCCCCAGATGAGCGCCACGCCCGAAGCCGGATCCACCGGCGCCCCCGATCCCGCGCCAATCACCACAAACCCCGCCAGGCCCGCCACGCAGAGCAGGGCGCCGATGATGAAGCGGCGGTCGCGCATCACCGACCGCTCATCGGCGAAGAAGATGCACGACATCACCGCGGTGAAGAGCACCGTCGCGCGGACGACCATGAATGTCAGCCCGGGAAGCACGTTTTTCATATACAGCGCCCGCACGACCAGGTACTGGTAGCCAAAGGCGGCAAGCACGGCCGGCAGCGCGCGAAGCAGCACCCGCGCCCCCGCGAGCAACTCCTTCCGCGACCGCACCAGGCACACGGTCCAGAGAAAGACCGACGCCGCCGTAAACCGCACCAGGTTCTGCGTGTACAGGTCCATGTACTCGGTGAGGAACTCGATGGCGAGCGTCGGGAAGCTCCAGAGGACCATCGTGCACGAGAGGAAGGCGATCCCGCGTTGGCGGTCGTGGATGTGCGGATTGGCGCGCAGGGGGCTCAAGAGGCGTCCTCAGCCTCGGGGCGTGTGTTGAGATAGAGGAGCATCGCCCGGGCGAGCGAACGGCCGAACTCGCGGGCGCGGTCGGCGGTCACGGTCTCACCACTGGCGAGGGCGTAGGGAAATTCGAGCGTGGTGACGAGCGCAGCGGCGGTGTGTTCACGGACGTACCTGGACCAGGTCGGGTTCGTTCCGACGTTCCAATCCACGCCGTGGCCGATGTCGTTCGCCGGGTCGAAACGGAGCGCGGCGGTCTGCGTCTCGGCGAGGATGCGGGTGAAGCGCCGGAACTCGGCTTGGTGCGATTCGGGTGGCTCACAGAAGAAGATGGTGTCGTTGCGCCCTCCACGGATCCATGGGCAGTGCAGGTCGAGCGAGATATCGAGGCGGTCGTCCGCCCACGTGTCGAGCTCGGCCGTCAGCGCCCGCGTTGCCGCGTAGATCGGCGCGTCGGTGTAGTCGCGGTTGTGGTCGTGCGGGCGCCGGTTCTTGCCCTGGTCGCCGTCCTCGACGCCGTCCTTGTCCACGAACGGCACGATGAGCAGCTCGGCGCGGTCGAGAAAGCCGGAGCTGCGGTCGAGCGCGAACTCGATGATGCCCTCGAGTTCGTAGTTGGCGACGGACTCGCACGCGTGGCGCCGTGCGGAGAGGAGGACCTTGCGCGGCGATGCTACATCCGCATCACGGACCAGCAGCTTCTCGATCGACCGGGCGTGTTCCGACTTGGCCAGCTCCGACACTTGCAGCTCCGGCCGGCCACGGTGTTTCTCAAGGAACTGCTTGAGATTCGCTTCGAGGTACGGGATGGAGTACGTCACCCGGAGCGGGCCGGCGCCCTCGGGGAAGCGGAATGTGAACGAATCTCCCTCCGCTGTCTCCGGCGCGAGCCACCGCCAGTTGAGGCCGTCGTCGCTGATCGACGCTCCCCTTTCGGTGAGGACATTGCCGTCGGTGAAGTGGAGCGTGACCTCGCGGCCTGCGGCGCCGGTGATGCGGCAGAGCCAGTAGAACCACCAGCCTTCCGTATCGCGAGGGTCCTGGCGCAGCCATACGTCACCGCCGTCGATCTTCTCGACGATGATGTTGCCGCCGGGGAAATCCGAGTCGATGTTCAGCATCCGTGGGAATCCGTCTTCTTCTGCGGCTTTATTCTTTCATCTCCGTCCAGTTCGGCTCCGGGATGCCGGAGACGAGG